>DAIRCS010000071.1:0-16017 GCA_036796555.1 Rhodoblastus sp.
CGCGCCTCATCAGCCGCAGCGCCGTCGCCTTCTGGGCGCTGCTGTTCCTGTTCACCTTCTTCGCCGCGATCCTGATGCCCGACCTGGCGGCGACGCATTTCTGATCACCGCCGCTCAAGCGCTTTCTTCATGAAATCGACGGACCGCATCGCCGAATAGCGGCCGATCGGCTGGTCCACCGCGAATTGGTAGACATGGCCCTGCCGCGGCGTGAAACTCGCGTCGAAGAACAAGTCGTCGACAGGAACGCCGAGCTTGCGCAGGCGGCCAGCGAAAGCGCGCGACTGGTCCTCGAAATCGTCGTCGTTGCCGGCGGTGATGAACGTCGGCGGAAAGGCATGCGTCGCATAGCGCGCGACCGAAAAGGTCGCGAATTTGCGATCGGCGCGGAAAGTGGACGAACCCGCGTATCGGGCGAGCGGCCCGTCGAGTTGCGACGTGATCGGCCCCTTGAAACCCATGGTCGCGAGATCGTAAGCGCCGCAATAGAGCAGCGCGCCTTTGAGGTCGTGCGCCGAAATCGACGGCGTCACGCCGACCTTGCGCGCATAGGCGCGCGATGTCGTCGCCGCCGCGACCTGCGCGGCGATCTGCGCGCCCGCGGAATCGCCGGCGATGAACAGGCGCGCGGGATCGACATGCAGCCGCGCCGCCTCGCGCCGGAGATAGGCGAGCGCGTCGAAGGCCTGGCGCACGGGCGTCGGATAGATCGCTTTCGGCGGCAGGCTGTAGTCCATCGCCGCCACCGCAAATCCGCCGGCGGCGAGCGCGGCGGCGTAGGGCGCCACATAATCCTTGCTGCCGCCCGCCCAGCCGCCGCCGTGGATCCACAGCACCGTTGGCAGCGGACGGTCGATCCCCACGAGCGCCTTGGGCAAATAGAGATCGAGCCTGGCGTCCTCCTCGGCGCCGTAGGGAATGTCGCGCTGGACCGCGACATTCGCCGGCGGCCTGGCCTCCGCGCCTTCGGCGGGCGGCGCGGCGGCGAAAACGATGAACGCGAGCGCGGCGAAGCATGCGCGCGCCAGGACGACGAGGCCGGTCATGACGTCAGGATGGACGCGCGCGAATCCGCAGGCAACCGGTCAATCATCGGCGCCGCTGCGGAAATCGCCGCTTCACGAACCGACCCCGGCGCATCGACGTCCGGACGCGCGGCCGCAGGCGCGAAACGAGATTTCGCTTGGTCGCGTCGCCCGCTCATGCTGAAATCCCTTCGCCTCGCAAGCCGCGCGGGGCCAGCCTTGGGGGAAGCCATGAAGAAGACCGTTGCGGTCGCGCTCGCTCTTGCGATTGGCGGCGCATTCCTGCTCGAAACCCCGGCTTACGCCGGCAAGGGCGCGACGACCAATTCCCAGGCCTTCTTCCGCAACGACGGAAAGAGGTCAAAGGAAAGCCAGGTTCCGCGCCGCCTGCGCACGAACAAGAAGCAGCAGACCCAATAGGTTCGCGCGGCGTGAAGGCGTCGGATCGTTTCACAGGCGCGCCGGCGCGTCCTTCCCGCATGTGAATTTCGTCGCCGCCTCGTCAGCGGCCGTTCGCGCGCGATCGTTTGCGCCGGGCCTGGCGCCGTCGACGATCGCGACGATGCAGGACGAAGCCGTTCCCTCGAGCTTGTAGACGACCAGCGCGCTGCGGAACGGCCCGCCGATCGCCTTGCCGATGTCGTAGCGCAGGATGGCGGCGAGCGGCTTGCCGCCGCTCCTGCGCCATTCGACCGTCGCTTTCGGAAAATAGAAGTCGCCGAGCTGCGTTTCGCCCCGCGCGCCCTTCGCGCCGAACGAGACGAAAGCGGCGTCCGCGCCGGAATTGATGTCGACCGCGATGCCGTCGGGCCCGTTGCAGCGGCGCGTCACGACGTCGTCTTCCGCGCCGGTCTTGCGACACGTCTCCCAATCGAATTTCGTGTAGCTGCTCTCGGCCGCCGACGCCTGCGCCGCGAGCAGGCCGAACCCGACCAGAAAAACCGCCCCGCGCATGCGTCCCTCCATCGCGCGCATCATGATGGAGGCTTGTCGATAACGCGGTGCGCACGCGCACGCGGCCTTGCGATCCGGCGCGGCCCCCTGCCTTTTCCGCCCCTGCTTTGCGAGACCTTTGCGATAGGCGCCTCTCCCCTCCCCCTTGCGGGGAGGGGCCGGGGGTGGGGGCCGGCCGGGTTCAATCTCGCGAGATTTCCCGTGTGGCTACCCCCACCCTGCCCTCCCCGCAAGGGGGAGGGAGGGCGCCCGAGGCGGTTTCATAGTTGCCGATAAGCGTTCACCCCGCGCGCGTGCGGATGAAGCCCGAGCCGCGGAATTCGAACACGAGTTCGCCGTTCTGGTTCACACCCGTATTGTGGTTGAACACCAGCCCCCAGCCGGGCTTCGACGTCGCGCGCTTGTCGATGATCTGTGTGGCGTAGGTCACGGTGTCGCCGACGAGCACGGGCTTGGCCCAGCGCAGATGCATGAAGCCCGGAGAGGGACCGCCCTGCGGCGTCTCGATGCCCTGCGCGCGCAGCTCCGCCTGCACGCGATCGCGCGTCGCCACCACGTTCTTCATCCACAGGCAGGCCGTCTGCCAGCCCGACGCCGCGAGCCGACCGAAATGCGTCCTGGCGGCCTCTTCCTCGTCGAGATGGAAGCGCTGCGGGTCGAACTGGCTCGCGAAATCGATGATGTTCTCTTTCGTGAACGTCTCCTTGCCGAGTTCGATATAGGCCCCCACCTGCAGGTCCTCGAGCCAGCCCGCGAACGGCCGCGCGCGCGCCTCGGCGGCGACGCGCGGCAGGGCGTGGGTCGGATGCGGAACCTTCGGCGCGGGCGGGGCGGCGGCGGCCTCCGCCAGCGCCCGCTGCGGATCGCGCGGCTCGATCAATTGCGTGTGCTTCTGCCGCGCGATCACGTCGCCCTTCTGGTTGAGCACGTCGATTTCCATCGAGACGAGCCCCATCTCCGGCCGGTTGCGCGAGACGCGCTTGTGCAGGATCGTGCGGCGCAAGGTGAGCCTGTCGCCCGGACGCAGCGGCTTCTCCCAGCGCAATTCGTCGATGCCGGGCGCGCCGAGCGAGGCCGTGCGCGACAGCCACGTGTCGAAATTCAACCGCATCATCAGGCAGCACGTGTGCCAGCCCGACGCGCAGAGCCCGCCCAGCATGGAATGCCTGGCCGCTTCCTCGTCGAGATGGAAGGGCTGAGGATCGTAGGCGGCCGCGAAGCGGATGATCTCCTCTTTCGTGATCGCGTGATCGTCATGGAACTCGGCGACCGAGCCGGGAACGAAGTCTTCGTAGTAATATTCGGGCATGGGCTTCCTGGCGGCGCTTGCGGGCGGGCTTTTCGTCGATTAGCCCAAGGACGCGCGGCTGGAAACTCTCCAGTTCGGCGCATGGCGGGCATCAGGCATGAGCGCAGCAGGCGTGGACAGAAATCCGCGCGGCGGAGAAGGCAGAAGCTGGATCGACGCCATGCCGGCGCTGGCGGCGCTCGAGCCGGAGGCGCGCGCGCTGGTCGCCGACCTCCAGCCTGTGGAGATTCCGGCCGGCCGCACGCTGTTTTCGCCGGGCGCGGCCTGCGCGGGCTTCGCCGTCGTATTGGCCGGCTCGGTGCGCGTCGGGCTCAATTCGGAATCCGGCCGCGCCCTCGTGCTCTACCGCGTCGGCCCGGACGAGGTCTGCGTACAGACGACGCTCTGCCTGATGGCGGGCCAGGACTATTCGGCCGAGGGCGTGACGGAGACGAAGGTCGCGCTCGTCATGATCCCGGCCGCACGTTTCGACGATCTCATGGCCGCGTCGAAAGTTTTCCGCACCTTCGTCTTCCAGCGTTTCGGCGCGCGTCTGCAGGACATCAGCAGGCTGCTCGAGACCGTCGCCTTCGCACGCGTCGAGGCGCGGCTCGCGCAGGTTCTGCTCGCGCGCGCCGACGCCGCCGGCCTCGTCGTCGCCACGCATCAGGCGCTGGCGGAGGAAGTCGGCACGGCGCGCGAGGTGGTGAGCCGCCAGCTCGATACGCTGGCGAAAGCCGGCCTTCTGCGCACGGCGCGCGGCGAAGTGACGCTGCTCGACCGTCCGGGCCTGGAAGCGCGGGCTTCGGTGACTTGATCACAGACGCCGGAACGGCGCCGCCCTAGGGTCGACGCGGTTCATCAAGGAGAAAACCCATGACCTTCAATGTCGGCGGCGTCGACCGCATCCTGCGCGTGATCGTCGGCCTGATCCTGATCTCGCTCGTCTTCGTCGGCCCGCAGACGCCCTGGGGCTGGATCGGCGCGATCCCGCTCGTCACCGGCCTGTTCCGCTTCTGCCCGGCCTATACGCTGCTCGGACTGAACACCTGCCCGATGAAGAAGGCCTGAACCTCTACCTCCCCGCTTGCGGGGAGGTCGCATTGCGCAGCAATGCGGGTGGGGAGGCCGGGCGTTGGCGCGACCGCTGACAATCCCGACGGCCCCCACCCGTCGCCTGCGGCGACACCCTCCCCGCAAGCGGGGAGGGAGACGCCTCTACCCCCACCGCTCCGCCGCCGCGTCGTCGGCGTCCTTCGCCGCGACCCAGTCGCCGCTCGTCCCGTCGGTGCGATGCTCCTTCTTCCAGAAGGGCGCACGGGTCTTGAGGTAGTCCATGAGAAACTCGGCGGCCGCGAAGGCCGCCGCGCGATGCGCCGAGGCCGTGACGACGAGCACGATCTCCGCGCCTGGCGCGATTTTCCCGAAACGATGGATCGCGGTCGCGCCCGTCAGCGGCCAGCGCGCGCAGGCCTCGTCGACGACGCGCGCGATCTCTTCCTCGGCCATGCCCGGATAATGTTCCAGCTCCAGCGCGGCCAGCGTCCCGCCCTCGTCGCGGCACAGGCCGACGAAGGTCACGACGGCGCCGACATCCGTGCGCCCTGCCGTCAGCGCCCGCGCTTCGGCGGCGGCGTCGAAGGGCGCCGACTGGACGCGGACCTTCCCTCTCCCGCGAAGCGGGGGAGGGTTAGGGAGGGGGTCTGCGGGTGCATCCATTTTCGACATTTCGCGTAAGCCTGAAGCCGGGACCGCCGGCCTCCGGCCGGCTCTTGCGACGCCTGCCGGCCGGAGGCCGGCGGTCCCGGCTCTAGCCCCCCGTCATCGGCGGAAAGAAGGCGATTTCCCGCGCGCCCGCGATCGGCGCATCGTGCTTCACGTGCTTGCGGTCGACCGCCGCCCGGATCGCCTTGGCGTTCTCGAAGGCGTAGGCGTAATTCTCGCCGCGCGAAACCAGCCAGCCGATGAGATCGCCGACCGTACGCACGTCGACAGGCGGCGCGATCTCCTCGTCGGTGGCGCCGACGCGTTCGCGCACCCAGGCGAAATAGACGGCCTTCACGTCAATCCTCCGTCACGTGCTTCAGCCCGGCCTTCATATAGTCCCAGCCGGTATAGAGCGTCAGCAGCGCGGAAATCCACAGGAGCGCCAGGCCGATCTTCACATTGCCCGGCAGCACCGTCTCCCCGGCCCGGCCGGCAATGAGGAAGCCGAGCGCGATGAGTTGCATCGTCGTCTTCCATTTGGCCACCGCGCTGACCGGCACCGACACCTTGAGCGCGGCCAGGAATTCGCGCAGGCCCGAGACGAGTATCTCGCGGCACAGGATGATGATCGCCGCCCAGATCGACCAGCCCTCGATCGTATGATCGGCCACCAGCATCATCAGCACGGCGGCGACGAGCAGCTTGTCCGCGATCGGATCGAGCATCCGGCCCATCGAGGATTGCAGCTTCCAGGCCCGCGCCAGATAGCCGTCGAAGAAATCGGTGACGCCGGCGGCGGTGAAGACGCCCAGCGCCGTCCAGCGCATCCAGTATTCGTCGGGCCACAGCATCAGCGCGACCACAATCGGCACCGCGACGACACGGCCATAGGTCAGCAGGTTCGGCAGCGCCAGCGTGTGATTTTTGGCGCGCGGCGCCGTGGTTTCGGACATTTCGCGAGGGAACACGGCCGGGGCGGGCGCGTCAACAGCGAATGAAGGCATGGGGCGTTCGGCATTCGACAGCCGGAATCTGTTCGACTGCCGAATGCCAAACGCCGACTTCCGAACGCCCTACCCCTTTTCATGAAAATGCGCGTAAACGAGCCGCGCCGTGGCCGCGTTCACGCCCGGCGTCTTCTCCAGATCGGCAAGCGCGGCCTGCGAGACCGCCTTGGCCGTGCCGAAGGCCGCCAGCAGCGCCCGCTTGCGCGCGGGGCCGACGCCGGCGATCTCGTCGAGCGGCGAGCGCGTGAATTCCTTCTTGCGGCGAGCGCGATGCGTGCCGATGGCGAAGCGATGGGTCTCGTCCCGCAGCCGCTGCACGAAATAGAGGGCGGGATCGCGCGGCGCCATGCGGAAGGGCTCGCGCCCCGCGACGAAGAACATTTCGCGCCCCGAATCGCGGTCCGCGCCCTTGGCGATCGACACGACGGGAATGTCGGTGACGCCGACATCCGCCATGGCCGCGCGCGCCGCCTCGAACTGCCCCTTCCCGCCGTCGATGACGACAAGATCGGGGCGCGCGGGGAAGGCGTCGGGGTCTGCGGCTTCGCCCTTCTCCCCGTTTACGGAATCCGCCTCCCCTCCCCCTTGCGGGGAGGGGCCGGGGGTGGGGGCCGACTGGGTCAAATCCTGCGAGATTTCCGTTGCGGCTACCCCCACCCCGCCCTCCCCGCAAGGGGGAGGGAGAGACGCCGGCGATGGTTCGGCGCGCTCTGCAGCCGCGCCCTCCTCCTTCACCAGCCGCGCGAACCGCCGCCGCAACACCTCGCGCATCATGCCGAAATCGTCGCCGGGCGTCAGCTCCTGCGACTTGATGTTGAACGTGCGATAGTGCGTCTTCATGAAGCCGTTGCGGCCGGCGACGATCATCGCGCCGATCGCGTTCGTCCCCATGATGTGGGAATTGTCGTAGACCTCGACGCGGCGGATCGGCCGCTCGATCCCGAAAGCCTGGCCGAGCGCGCCGAGCAGCTTCTCCTGGCTCGCGGCCTCGGCCAGCTTGCGCGACAGCGTCTGCCGCGCATTGGCCGCCGCTGCATCGACAAGCTCGCGCTTCTCGCCGCGCTGCGGCGCGGCGACCTCGACCTTGCGGCCCGCGCGCGTCGCCAGCGCCGCGCTTAGCACGTCGCGCTCCTCGACATCCTCGTTCAGCAGCACGAGCGACGGCGCCGGGCGCTCGTCGTAGAATTGCGCGACGAAGGCGCCGAGCACTTCCGACTTGCTGAGGGATTTGTCGGCGCGCGGAAAATAGGCGCGATTGCCCCAGTTCTGGCCGGTGCGGAAGAAGAAGATTTCGACGCAGAACTGGCCCGCCTCCTCCGCGATGGCGAAGACGTCGGCCTCCTCGACGCTGCGCGGATTGATGCCCTGCGATCCCTGGATCGCCGACAGCGCCGCGATGCGGTCGCGCAGCCGCGCCGCGCGCTCGAAATCGAGTTTCTGCGCCGCCTCGCCCATCTCGTGCGCGAGAAGATCGCGCACAGCGCGGCTCTTGCCGGAGAGAAAATCATGCGCCTCGCGCACGAGTTCGCCGTAGTCCGTGTGCGAGATTTCGCCGGTGCACGGGCCCGCGCAACGCTTGATCTGGAACAGCAGGCAGGGCCGCGTGCGGTTCTCGTAATAGCTGTCCGTGCAGGAGCGCAGAAGGAACGCGCGCTGCAGCGCGTTGAGCGTGCGCCCCACGGCTTGAGCGCTCGCGAACGGCCCGAAATAATCGCCCTTGCGGTTGCGCGCGCCGCGATGTTTCGCGATCTGCGGCGCGACGTGATCGCGTGTGAGCAGGATATAGGGAAACGACTTGTCGTCGCGCATCAGCACGTTGAAGCGCGGCTTCAATTGCTTGATAAGGTTGGTCTCGAGCAGCAGCGCCTCGGGCTCTGTCTCCGTCGAGACGAACACCATCGAGGCGGTGAGCGCGATCATGCGGCCGATGCGATTGGTGTGGCCCTCGCCGCGCATGTAGGAGGCGATGCGCTTCTTCACGCTTTTCGCCTTGCCGACATACAAAACCTCGCCGTCGGCGGCGATCATGCGATAGACGCCGGGCCCGACCGGCGCATGCTTCCAGTGGGTGCGGATGACCTCGACGCCGCGCGCGAGCGGCCCCGGCGCGGTCTCGGCGCTCAGGTCGAGATCGAGAATCGGCAGGCTCTGTTCGGCATCATCGGAAACGTCGGCGTCCTCGGGCGGCGCGTCGACGGAATTCTTGATCATGGGCGAGAGATTTAAGCGGAAGCGAGCGGGATGCAACGGGGCGACGGAACGGGAAAGACCATGCTTGACCTTGACCGTGGACAATCTTTCATTCAGGAGTGAAAGCCATATCGAGGTCGAGAATTCGAATGCGTTCCTGCTTATTTTTTCTTTCAGTCGCTCTTTTTTCCGCATCGCTTGCAGGCTGCCAGTCGACCGCAAGCAGTCCCTCGTTCGGGGAGGTTCCGGCGTCCGGCGGCGGCATTTCCCGCCCGGGCACGTTCACCCAGCTCCGCAATCCCGATGCGAACAAGTGGCAGGTGACCGCGAACGCGAACGGCGTCATGCGGCTGATCTGTCGGCCCCTCGCCTGTCCCGAACCGTCCCTGCTCATCATGGCGCACGGGCGTTCGCCGACGCGCAATCCGGATCCGGCGGCGCTGCAGCGGCTTGCGCGCGAGACGATACCGACGAATATCCAGGCTGACGATCTGCGCGTGGACACGGCATCCAAAGGCCATGTCCACCTCAAGCTTGGAAAGTCGGAGGTCGCCACGGTCCGTGGATTTCCGGCTGTCGTCGTCGATTATCAGCGCACCGGCGTCGGCAGGCCCGATTACGCCGTTCGCACCATCGTCTTCGCGGGATTGAACATGATCACCGTGACATCGGCCTCGAAGTCCCCCGCCGTTGCGCACCAGAACATGGACGATGCGATCGCGGCGATGGACATTCTCGACATGCCGCCGCCGCCCTCGCCCAAGGTCGGCGCGTCGAACCCTCCGGCGCACGAAGCCGTAGCCGACGCGAAGAAATAGTCCGCTTCAATCGAGCGTAATCGCCGACACCAGCCGCCCGTAATCCGGCTCCTTGCGGTGCGTCGTGCGGCGGTAGCTGTAGAACCGCGCGGCGTCCGCATAGGTGTCGAGGCGCAGATTCTCGAAGGTCGCGACGCCCGCGCGCGCCGCGCGCATGCCGATGAAGGCGGGCAGGTCGAACATCTTGTGTTCCGGCTTCGCCGACGGCGCGAAAAACCGCGCATGATCGGGCGACGCCGCCACGAATTGCGCGAAAAATTCAGGTCCGACCTCGTAGCTGTCAGGCCCGATCGTCGGCCCGAGCGCGACGATCGTCTGCGCGCGCCTTGCGCCGAGATTTTCCATCGCGGAAATCGTCGCCTCGATCACGCCGCCCAGCGCGCCCTTCCAACCCGCATGGCACGCGCCGACGACCGCCGCCTTCGGATCGGCGAACAGGATCATGCCGCAATCGGCGCCTGTCACGCCGAGCGCGAGCCCGGGCGTCGCCGTCGCAAGCCCGTCGCAGCGCGGGCGCTCGGTCCACGGCGCGTCGACGATCAGGCAATCCGACGAATGGATCTGGAACGGCACGAGGAATCGCTCGGCCGAGACGCCGATCGTCTCCGCCATCCGCCGCTTGTTCTCGGCCACGTTCTCGCGCGCGTCGCTCGAGCCGACGCCGCCGTTCAGCGTGGCGTAGACGCCCTCGCTCACGCCGCCGTCGCGCGTGAAGAAGGCATGCTTCACGCCCGCCGCGGCGAGCGTGGCGGACTGGATGACCGGCAAATTCACGCGAACTGCTCCTCGATGAATCCCGGCAGCGCCTCGATGCCGCGCCGCGTCACCGCCATCGCCTTGAACAGCCGCCCCATGTCCGTGTCCTTCTCCTCCGAGACGAGGCGCGCGAGGCTCCTCTCGATCTCCTCGCGCTGCGCGGCGCCGGCGTTGCGCATCAGCGCCTGCGCACGCTGCACGATGCCGATCTGGCGCAGGAAAAAACCCTGGCTGACGGGCCCGTGCACGCGCGCGCCGGCCGCCTTCGCGGCGCGGCCGAGGCCGGCGAAGTCGATATGCGTCGTCAGGTCCGCTTCGCCCGGGCTTTCCAGCGGATCGACATAGGCGTGGTCGCGCATCGCCTGCAGCGTCTCGCCGAGCGCCGTTTGCGCATGGCCGTAGTCGACGACGAGCAGCGCCCCGCCCTGTTGCACGATGCGCGCGGCGAGCGTCGTCATGATGCGCTGGCCGATCGCGCCGACCTCCAGCACGGCGCCGAACTGCGCGTCGACGGTCAGATATTTTTCGACCTCCGCCGCCGCCCCGAAGGCGAGTTTCCCGTCGGCGAGCCCCACCTGTCGCTCGCGCCAGCCTTCGGCGGTCTTCACATAATGGCGCGCAGGCAGCGCATCGAAGAATTCGTTGGCGAGGATGACCGCCGGTCCCGGCGGAATCTGCTCGACGCTTTCGGCCCAGTCGACGGTGCGCTCGGCGCTTTCCAGCATCTTCTCCTGGCGCGCCCGCAGCGCCGGGCTCGTCTCGACCATCGTGACCGACAGGTCGGAAAAGAAATCCGGCGCCGCGCGCGCGGCCCGCAGCGCGTCCGCCATCAGCGTGCCGCGGCCGGGCCCGAGCTCGACGAGCCGCGCCGGCTGCGGGCCGCCGATCAGCCGCCATGTCTCGGCCGCCCACAGGCCCAGCAATTCGCCGAACATCTGGCTGATCTCGGGAGAGGTCACGAAATCGCCGTCCGCGCCGAGCGGATCGCGCGTCATGTAATAGCCGTGCACGGGATGGGCGAGGCACAGGCCCATGTAGCGCTCGACCGAAATCGGGCCATCCTGCGCGATCATGGCCGCGATTTCCCTGGCCAGAGGATTAAGCGCCGGCTCGCTCATGGCTTCGCCCCTTCCGCCCTGCTGCGCAGGATCAGCCACAAGCCTACCACGATCATCGGCGCCGACAGGACCATGCCCATGGTCAGCCCATGCGCGAGCGCCTCGAGCTGCGGATCGGGCTCGCGGAAGAATTCGGAGACGATGCGGGCGAGCCCGTAGCCGACGCCGAACACGCCCGCGACCAGCCCCGGCCGCCGGAACCCGCCAGCGCGCACGACCAGCGCGGTGACGATCAGGAGCAGCCCGCCCTCCAGCCCCGCCTCGTAGAGCTGGCTCGGATGGCGCGGCTCCGGCCCCGCGCCGGGAAAGACCATGGCCCAGGGAACGTCGGTCGGCCGGCCCCACATCTCCGGCTTGATGAAATTGGCGAGCCGGCCGAAGAAAATGCCGATCGGCGCGACCGCGCCGCAGATGTCGGCCACGGTGAAGGCGGACACCTTGTACTTGCGGGCGAAAACCCAGGCGCCCAGCGCGACGCCCGCGAGCCCGCCGTGAAAGGCCATGCCGCCGTGCCAGACGGCGAGGATCTCGGCGGGATGGGCGATGTAATAATCGAGCCCGTAGAACAACACGTTGAACAGCCGCCCCCCCACGACCGCGCCGAGCGCGGAATAGACGAGCAGGTCGTCGAGGCTCTGCGCCCCAGGCTGCGGCGTTTCGCCCCAGAGCCTGTCCGCGCCGACGAGCCAGCGCGCATAGAGCCAGCCGAGCAGCAGGCCGAAGACATAGGCCAGCCCGTACCAGCGCACGGGCAGCGGGCCGATCGAGAAGAAAACCGGGTCGATCGCGGGAAAGGGGATCGCCAGAAACGGCATCGAATCGGCCTTGGTCCTTCAGCTTCAGGGTGGTCTCGCGCGCGCCACAACCCGCGTCAAGCCGCGCCGGGACCGCCGGCCTCCGGCCGGCTTTTCGGCGCCGGTGCCGGCTGGAAGCCGGCGGTCCCGGCTCGGCCAATATGCTGGCCTGATTTCGTGGGATGAGACCGCAACCCGGAGATACCGCCATGCAAGAAAGCCGTTCCCGCCTGACCGACGACCTCGCCCGCATGTTCAACGACGCAGCCGGCCTCGCCAACGGCGTCCGCCGCGAGGTCGAAACCGTCGTGCGCACGCAGATGGAGCGCATGCTCTCGAAGATGGACGTGGTGAACCGCGAGGAATTCGAGGCGGTCCGCGACATGGCCGCGCTCGCCCGCGAAGAGAACGAGAAGCTGGAAAAGCGCATCGCCGAGCTGGAGGCGAAGCTCGCCGCGAAGGACTGAGAGACCTGGACCGCCGCATCTGTCATCCCCGCGAAAGCGGGGATCCAGAGCCAGAGCCGCGATGCTGGATTCCCGATCGCTTGCTGCGCAAGCGTCGGGAATGACGTCGCGACGACCGCAGAGCCGATTCTGTGGACACATCTCCGCCGACTCTGGACCCAACCCCCCGAATCCACGAGGTTATTTGCATCCGGTTGCAGCGTTCGAGTCGCATCCGGCTATAGTCGTCTTGCGAAGTGATTCGCATGCGCCTGTTCGATTCGCTTGCGTTTCGGAGCGAAGAACGGCGGCCGCAGCGCCTGTCGCGCCGGCGGAGCGAGCGTAGCGCCGCGTTTCACGCCGTTTTTGGACCAGAAGATGCAGACTTCCCAGATTCGCTCGACCCGCCGCGAACATCCGCTCGACATCGTCGAGCGTCTGGCCGCGAGCAACGAATGGGCGTTCGAGCGCGACGATCCGGACGAGGTCTCGGTGACGGTCACGGGCGCGTGGACGGATTACCAGGTCGCCTTTTCATGGCTGCCCGATCTCGAGACGTTGCATGTCGGCTGCGCCTTCGACCTCAAGGTCCCCCTACGGTTGCGCGCGGAAACGCTGGAGCTGATCTCCATCGCCAACGAGCAATTGTGGCTCGGCCATTTCGATCTCTGGACGAGCGAGGGCGTGGTCATGTTCCGCCACGCCATGCTGCTGACCGGCGGCGCGCAGCCGACGTCGGCCCAATGCGAGAGCCTGATGTCGAACGCGCTGCTGGCCTGCGAGCGTTACTATCAGGCGTTCCAGTTCGTCGTCTGGGCCGGCAAGAGCGCCCGCGAGGCGATCAACGCGCTGATGCTGGAGACGCGCGGCGAGGCGTGAGGCCTTCGCCGTCATGCCCGGCCTTGCGCCCGGGCATCCACGCCGCGCCGTCCAATCAATGATTCAGAATTCGCGGCGACCGAACCGCGTGGATGGCCGGGACAAGCCCGGCCATGACGGGCTCAGCAGACCTCACCCGAAGGCGACGTTCAGAATCTCGTAGCTCTTGCCGCCGCCGGGCGTGTTCACTTCCACGGTGTCGCCGATCGTCTTGCCGATCAGCGCGCGCGCGATCGGCGAGGTGATGGAGACGCGGCCGCTCTTCACGTCGGCTTCGGTCTCGCCAACGATCTGGTATTTCTTCTCTTCGTCCGTGTCCTCGTCGACCAGCGTCACGGTCGCGCCGAACTTGATCGTCTTGCCGGAGAGCTTGGTGAGATCGATGACGTCGGCGCGCGCGATCTTGTCTTCCAGCTCCGCGATGCGCCCCTCGTTCAGCGACTGCTGCTCCTTGGCCGAATGATATTCGGCGTTTTCCGAGAGGTCGCCGTGCGCGCGCGCTTCCGCGATCATCTGGATGATGCGCGGGCGCTCCTCCTGCTGGCGGCGGCGCAGCTCTTCGACGAGGGCGGCGTGGCCCGCCGCCGTGATCGGCAATTTTTCCATACTTTCGCTTCCGTCTAAATCCGGTCTCTAGGCTCCGAAACCTTGGGGTGAAGTCGAGAGCCGCCTGAAGGCTCAGACGGCGTCGGGGGCGAAATAATCCTGCAGCGCACGCACTTCCAGATCGCCGCCGACATAGGCCTTGATGCCTTCGGCGGCGGCGAGCGCGCCCGCAAGAGTGGTGTAGTAGGGCGCCTTGTGCAAGAGGGCCGCCCGGCGCAGCGAGCGCGAATCGGACAAGGCCTGCGCGCCGGCCGTCGTGTTGAACACGAGCTGGATCGAGCCGTTCTTGATCGCGTCCACGACATGCGGACGTCCCTCGGACACCTTGTTGATGCGCTCGGCCGGCACGCCGTTCTCCATCAGATAGCGCGCCGTGCCGCCGGTCGCGCGCACCTTGAAGCCGATGCCGACCAGCATGCGGATCGCCTCCAGCACGCGCGCCTTGTCCTCGTCGCGCACCGACACGAACACCGCGCCCTTGGTCGGCACCTTGGTGCCGCCGCCGAGCTGGCTCTTGGCGAAGGCGACCTCGAAGGACCGGTCGAGGCCGATGACCTCGCCGGTCGAGCGCATTTCCGGGCCGAGCACCGTGTCGACGCCGGGGAAGCGCGCGAACGGGAAGACCGATTCCTTCACGCCGACGTGGTCGGTCGGCATGGGCTTCAGCTCGAAGTTCGACAGGGGCTCGCCGGCCATGATGCGCGAGGCGATCTTGGCGATCGGCACGCCGATCACCTTGGCGACGAACGGCACCGTGCGCGAGGCGCGCGGATTGACTTCGAGCACGTAGATCTCGCCGTCCTTCAGCGCATATTGCACGTTCATCAGGCCGCCGACGTCCAGCGCCAGCGCGAGCTTCTTCGTCTGGAACTCGAGCTCCGCGATCGTGTCGCGCGACAGCGAGCGCGGCGGCAGGGAGCAGGCGGAATCGCCGGAATGAATGCCGGCCTCCTCGATATGCTCCATGATGCCGGCGACCCATGCGTCCTTGCCGTCGCTCAGGCAGTCGACGTCCACCTCGATGGCGTCGGCGAGATAGCGGTCGAACAGCAGCGGGTTCTTGCCGAGCACCGTGTTGATCTGCCCGGTCTTGTCGTTGGGATAGCGCGCCTTGATGTCCGACGGCACAAGGCTCGGCAGCACGCCGAGCAGATAGTCGTTGAGCGCGGGCTCGTCGTGGATGATCGCCATGGCGCGGCCGCCGAGCACGTAGGACGGCCGCACGACCAGCGGCAGGCCGAGTTCGGCCGCCACGAGCCGCGACTGCTCCACCGAATAAGCGATGCCGTTCTTCGGCTGCTTGAGGCCGAGCTTGTCGAGCAGGCGCTTGAAGCGGTCGCGGTCCTCGGCGAGGTCGATCGAATCGACAGACGTGCCGAGGATCGGGATGCCCGCCTGCTGCAAGGCGTGCGCGAGCTTCAGCGGCGTCTGGCCGCCGAATTGCACGATCACGCCCTTGAGCGTTCCGTTCGACTTTTCCGTCGCCAGAATCTCAAGCACGTCCTCGGCGGTCAGCGGCTCGAAATAGAGCCGGTCCGACGTGTCGTAGTCGGTGGAGACGGTCTCGGGGTTGCAGTTGACCATGATGGACTCGTAGCCCGCCTCGCGCAGCGCATAGGCGGCGTGGCAGCAGCAATAGTCGAACTCGATGCCCTGGCCGATGCGGTTCGGCCCTCCGCCGAGAATGACGACCTTCCTGGCGTCCGACACCTGCGCCTCGGAGCGGGGGGCGCCGTCGAAGGGCACCTCGTAGGTCGAATACATGTAGGGCGTGGGCGAGGCGAATTCGGCAGCACAGGTGTCGATGCGCTTGTAGACCGGGCGGACGCCTAATTTGCGGCGGAGCGCCGAGACCTCGTCGGCCTCGCGGCGGACGAGCGAGGCGAGGCGCTGGTCGGAGAAGCCCATGGATTTGAGCATGCGCAGGTTGTCGGCGTCGTCGGGCAGGCCGTGCTCGCGGATGCGGGCCTCCATCTGGACGATGCCCTCGATCTGCTCGAGGAACCACGGGTCGATGGCGCACATGGCGTGCACCTCTTCCGTCGAGGTGCCCATGCGCAGCGCCTGCGCCACCATGCGCAGCCGGTCGGGCGTGGGCGTGCCGAGCGCAGCGCGGATGGCGTTGCGGTTTTCCGACGCGTCGCCGGAGGGGGAGAAGCCGGGGATCTCGATCTCGTCCAAGCCGGTGAGGCCCGTCTCCAGCCCACGCAGCGCCTTCTGCAGCGATTCCTGGAAGGTGCGGCCGATGGCCATGACCTCGCCGACCGACTTCATGGCGGTGGTGAGCACCGGCGAGGCGCCGGGGAATTTTTCGAAGGCGAAACGCGGGATCTTGGTGACCACGTAATCGATGGACGGCTCGAACGAGGCCGGCGTCGCGCCGCCGGTGATGTCGTTCTCCAGCTCGTCCAGCGTGTAGCCGATGGCGA
>DAIRCS010000072.1:0-15716 GCA_036796555.1 Rhodoblastus sp.
CATGTCGAGGACATTCTGGCGACGCTGATGCAGGGCGAGCGCCCTGCTCTCGTCGTCATCGATTCCATCCAGACCATGTTCACCGACGCCGTGGACTCCGCGCCGGGCACTGTGACGCAGGTGCGGGGCAGCGCGCAGGCTCTGATCCGCTTCGCCAAGACGACCGGCGCCTGCGTCGTGCTGGTCGGCCATGTCACCAAGGACGGCCAGGTCGCGGGCCCGCGCGTGGTCGAGCACATGGTCGACGCCGTCCTCTCCTTCGAGGGCGACGGCGCGCATCATTTCCGCATGTTACGCGCGCAGAAGAACCGGTTCGGGCCGACCGACGAGATCGGCGTGTTCGAGATGACGGGCGCGGGCCTGTCCGAGGTCGCCAATCCCTCCGCGCTCTTTCTGGCGGGCCGCGAGGCCGGCGCGCCGGGCGCGGCCGTGCTGGCGGGCATGGAGGGGTCGCGTCCCATGCTGCTGGAAATCCAGGCGCTGGTCACGCCGACGACGCTCGGCACGCCGCGCCGCGCCGTCGTCGGCTGGGATTCGCAGCGCCTGTCGATGGTGCTGGCGGTGCTGGAAGCGCATGGCGGCGTGCGGCTCGGCGGGCACGACGTCTATCTGTCGATCGCCGGCGGCCTGCGCATCGCCGAGCCCGCGGCGGATATGGCCGCCGCCGCCGCGCTCGTCTCGTCGCTGACCGGCGCGGCGCTGCCGCCCGACGCCTGCTTCTTCGGCGAGATCGGCTTGTCCGGGGCGATCCGGCCCGTGATCCACACCGGTCTTCGGCTGAAGGAAGCGGCCAAGCTTGGCTTCCGCCGCGCCGTCCTGCCGCCGCCGCCGTCGGAAAAAGGCGAGGACGCGCCGGCGGGCGTCGCGTTGCAGCGGTGCGGGCATATTTCGGCGCTGGTCGCCGAGATCGCCTCCTCCGCGCCGCAACGCAATCCGCAGCGCGAGCGGGTGCGGGAGCGCGCCTGACGCGCATGAATGAAGGCGCGTTAACGCGCTGGCGGGCGTCGACAGGACAGAAATTCAATAAATTTATACGCATCCTTGCCGCAGAGGGTTCAAAGCGCGCAATTCGCGGCCGCCGACCGGCGTGTCCGCGGCGCGCTTCATCGGTCAGGAGCCGGACGTGCTGGATGTCAGCGCAACGGGCGGGTCCATTCCCGAACGGCGGCGTAAGCCTTGGGTCGAGCCGCGCGAGCGCCGCGCGGCGACGACGACGGGTCCGCGCGAGCGGCGCGCGCATTCGCGCGACGGCGCGCTGCGGGAGGGCGCCATTCACGTCGAGGCGCTGGACATGGCGGCCGCTCGCATCCATCGCGCCGAATGGGCGCGGCTGGCGGCGCGCGCGGTCGAGCCCAACCCTTTCTTCGAACCGGATTTCATTCTGCCCGCCGCCAGGCAGCTCGTCGCCTCGCGCCGTCCGACCGTGCTCGTCGCGCGCAAGCGAATCGACGGGCGCATGCGCATGATCGGCGCCCTCCCGCTCGCGCCCTCGGGTCGTTTCGGCGGGCTCGGCCCGGCGCGCGCCTGGCGCGATCCGCTGGCGCCGCTCGGCGCGCCGCTGCTCGACCGCGACCACGCCGTCGAGGCCTTTTCCGCCTTTCTCGCCTGGGTCGGCGCGCGGCGGGCGTTCGGACAAAGTCTGGCGATGAGCACGACGTTTCGCTCGGGCGCGGCGGCGAACGCTGTCCGGGAGGCGGCGCGGGCGCGCGGGGTCGATTGCCGCGAATTCGACGCCGGCGCGCGCGCGACGCTTCACGCCGGAGCGGACCTCGACCGGATGATGTCGCCGCATCGGCGCAAGATGCTGCGCCGCCTGCGCCGTCGCCTCGCGGAACGGGGCGACGTCGCGACGCGCGTGGTTTCCGGCGCCGCGGCCGAAGAGGAAATGGAGGTGTTCTTCGAGCTGGAGGCGTCGGGCTGGAAGGGCCGGCGGCGCACCGCGCTCGCCTCCTCCATCCGCACGCTGGCGCTCGCCCGCGGCTTCCTGCGCGGCCTTTCGCGCGACGACCGCTGCTCGATCGCCTGGCTGGAGCTGGACGGCGTGGCGATCGCGGGCGCCGTTCTCGTCTATTCGGGCGGGACCTGCTTCTACTGGAAGATGGCCTACGACGAGCGCTACGCCGATTTTTCGCCCGGCGCGCAGCTCATGGCCGACCTTTCGCGGCTCCAGCTCGCCGATCCCGATTTCACGCTGGCCGATTCCTGCGCCATGCCCGGCGCGGGCGGCGTCGAGGCGATGTGGAAAGGCCGGCGCCGCATGGCTGACCTGCTGATCGGCAAGCCCGGCCCCGGCTTCGCCGTGGTCGGCGAAATCGAGGCCGCCAAACGCCAGTTGCGCGCCGGCGCCAAACGCGTCTACCGCAAGGCGGCGGCGCTCATCCCGCGTTGACGGTCACGCCCGCGCCGCCTCGGCGTAGCCGGCGTAGGAATGTTTCAGCGTCGCGTGATTGAGCAGCATTTCGGCGACCTGCCGCGTCCCCGTGCTGTCGTAGATGCGCGAGCGGACCCAGTAACTCTCCGTGCGCTTGCTCTCCGACAGGGCCGCGATCTCGCGGCGGATGACGTAGTCCTCGCCGATGAACAGCGGACCGTCGATCATGCGGATTTCCTGATCGGCGAAGAGGCCGACCGCCGGCCCTTTCACCGGAAACTTCGCCTTCGTGCTGGAATATTCGGCGAGCACGGACACCATTTCGAGCGGCACGATCGGCCGGCCCCAGGGATTGTCGCCGCTCGAATACCACGGCGAATTCTCGGTGATGACGGCGAGCTTCCGGTTCAGCGAAAACGGATAGAGCGCGCCCATGTTCTGATCGGGATCCATGCGCACGCGCTCGTCCTCGGCGCCTTTCATCCCGACATGCAGGTCGGCGAGGATGACGAGCCTTTCGGGCGGACGCAGCGCCTTCATGCGGGCTTCCAGCAGCGTTTCGCCGTGGTCGGGGCCGATCGAGGCGGAGGCTTCCAGCACGGGGGTCCCGTCCGCCTTCTGCGCCCAGACCTTCGTGCGCGTCGCTCCCGCCGGCGGCAGGTCGGCGAAGGCGCGGACCTCCTCCCCTTCCACGACCATGTTCTGGTAGTGCGAGGAGATACAGCCCCGCTCATACCAGTCGCGGCCCCAGATGCGCTCGAGCAGCGGCGGGAACAGGCTGAAATGGGTCGGGCCCTCGATGGGGCCGGCCCTGAAACCCAGCTTCTCGGCCATCGAATCGTCGTGGATCGAGGCGTGCCCGCCGTATTCCTGATCGGCCAGCATCTGGCGCGGGCTGCGGAGCGGCCCTGAGATCACAAGCGGCGTTTCAAATCCACGCGAATTCATGAACGTTCCTCCCGCGCGGGAGGCTAACGCGCGGCGGCGGGGCGGTCTACAGGCCGGACTGCGCGGCCGGGAGCCGGATTCGCCGGCCCGCGATCCTTCACAAGATCGCCCTGGCCGCCGTGATCAGGGCGATGACGTATTCGCTCATGCCACAAGCCGCGATGACGGCGCAGGCGAATGCGACGGGGTCGATGGACGCGCGCAGCGTCAGGAGCGGCGCGATCGTCAGCCGGGAAGCCTGAATGGGAAGCATCTGCGCCCGGAGCATGAAATCCTCCTCTTTCGAGATATCCGTGCGGGCTGAATGTCGGCGGTCCGGCGTAATTTATCGATGTGGAAGGTTCGTCGGCCCCATAAGGTTTCAGTAAATCCGGTCGCCTGGACGCAAAGGTTCGGGCGTCGGCAAGGGTGACGTAGCCAACGGACTCCGCTATAAGCCGCGCATCGCGCCGAAGTCCCGAATCCTGTTCAGGCGGCGGCGTGGCGGTCGCCAGAAAAGGATTCGGGCCGCATCCGAAGCTGGTCCCATCGGCGCGAGGCCAAGTTTTCATGCCTTCCTATCTCGATCTCGGTCTGATCGGCGTCATTCTCGTTTCTTCATTGCTTGCGATGCTGCGCGGTTTTACGCGCGAGGTTCTGGCCATCGCCTCCTGGGCGGCGGCGGCGCTGGCGGCGCTCTACTTCCACCCGCTGGTAGTTCCGTATCTCAAACCCTACATATCGAAGGACACGATCGCGCTCGCGGCCGCCGCGGGCGTCGTGTTCTTCGTCGCGCTCATCGTCGTCTCGATCATCACCGTCCGCATCTCGGACATGATCCTCGATTCGAAGGTCGGCGCGCTCGACCGTTCGCTGGGCTTCCTGTTCGGGGCCGCAAGGGGTCTGCTGCTGTGCGCCGTCGCCTTCATCTTCTTCAACTGGCTCATGCCGGAGAAGTCGCAGCCCGAATGGGTGAAGAACGCCAAGATGCGCCCGCTGCTGACCGCGACCGGCGACCAGATCATGGCGCTGCTGCCGGACGATCCGGAGAGCATTCTCGCCAAGCTGAAAAAGAACAAGCCGGGCGCGCCGCCGGAAGAAGCGCCGGCGGAGAGCGACGACGCCAAGCCGGTCCAGCCGCCCGCGCGGCCGGGCGCTGCGCAGAAGTCGGACGCGACGCCTGCCATCAAGCCGACGGATCGCCAGAAACTCGACGCGCTGGCGACCGGTTCGCAGCCGCGCAGATAGACCCGCGCGGTGGGCGCACAGGGACAGGAACTGCCGAAGGCGGACAGACGTTCGCATGGAGCGTGTAGGATGACGCAGGATCCCAGCAAATTCCCCGTGGCCGGCCCGCAGCGCGACCACGATTTCGATATCGACGGCGACACCCTGCGCGAAGAGTGCGGGGTGTTCGGCATTTTCGGGCATCCCGAAGCCGCCACCATCACCGCGCTCGGCCTGCACGCGCTCCAGCACCGCGGCCAGGAAGCGGCGGGCATCGTCTCCTTCGACGGCCAGCGCTTCCACTCCGAACGCCGCCTCGGCCTCGTCGGCGATCACTTTTCCCGCGCCAGCACGATGCAGGGACTGGCCGGCGACGCCGCGATCGGCCATGTCCGCTATTCGACGACCGGCGAGACGATCCTGCGGAACGTGCAGCCGCTGTTCTCGGAAATCTCGTCGGGCGGCTTCGCCGTCGCCCACAACGGCAATCTCACGAACGGCCTGACGCTGCGCCGCGAGCTCATCCGCGACGGCGCGATCTACCAGTCGACCTCCGACACGGAAGTCGTGCTGCACCTTGTGGCGCGCAGCCGCAAGCAGCGCATCGTGGAGCGCTTCATCGAGGCGATCCGCCAGCTCGAAGGCGCCTATTCGCTGGTGGCGCTCAGCAACAAGAAGCTGATCGGCGCGCGCGATCCGCTCGGCATCCGCCCGCTCGTGCTCGGCGAACTCGACGGCAAATACATTCTCGCGTCCGAGACCGTGGCGCTCGACATCATCGGCGCGCGCTTCGTGCGCGACATCCAGAACGGCGAAGTGGTCGTCATTTCCGACGAAGGCATCGAGAGCCTGAAGCCCTTCCCGCCGCAGCCGGCCCGGCCCTGCATCTTCGAATACATCTATTTCGCCCGGCCTGATTCCATCGTGCACGGGCGGCCGGTCTACGACGTGCGCAAGGCCATGGGGGCGCAGCTCGCGCGCGAGAGCCATGTGGACGCCGACGTGATCGTGCCGGTGCCCGATTCCGGCGTGCCGGCGGCGATCGGCTATGCGCAGGAATCCGGCATTCCCTTCGAGCTCGGCATCATCCGCAACCATTACGTCGGGCGCACCTTCATCCAGCCGACGCAGAACGTGCGCGAGCTCGGCGTGCGCATGAAGCACAACGCCAACAGGAGCGTGGTGGCGGGCAAGCGGATCGTGCTGATCGACGATTCCATCGTGCGCGGCACGACTTCGGTGAAGATCGTGCGCATGATGCGCGACGCCGGCGCCAAGGAAGTGCATTTCCGCATTTCCTCGCCGCCGATCACCCATCCCGACTATTACGGGATCGACACGCCGCAGCGCGACAAGCTGCTGGCGGCCACCCACAATCTCGAGGAAATGCGCGCCTATATCGGCTGCGACTCGCTCGCCTTCCTGTCGGTCGACGGCATCTACAAGGCGATGGGCGAGGACGGCCGCAATCCGCAGCGCCCGCAATTCACCGACCATTGCTTTACCGGCGACTATCCGACCGTGCTCACCGACGTCGGCGGTGACAACGGCAAGCAGCAGCTTTCGCTGCTGGCCGAAGCGGGGTGAGTTGCGCGGCCGCCCCCGGAATTGACCGATCAGCCCCGTGTTGATATCAATGATATCAAGGAAGGCGGCCGTGGCTCAGCTTCTCGTTCGAAAGATCAGCGAGGCTTCAAAGGAGAAGCTTCGAAATCGCGCGCGCATGCATGGGCGCAGCATGGAGGAGGAAGCGCGGGTCATCCTCGACGCGGCGCTCGCGCAGCCTGACGCTGCGGGCGCGAAGTTCGGCTGGGCCTCGCGTTTCATCGCGGAGCGAGGCGCCACCTTTACCGAGGACGAGGCCGACGCTCTGGAGCTTCGGGGCCAGCCGATCCGGCCGGCCGAATTCGATTGATTCTCCTCGACACGAATGTCGCGTCCGAACTGATGCGTCCCAAGCCTTCCCACGGCGTCGCCGTCTGGTTGGACCGGACGAGCATCGATGAATTGTATCTGAGCTCGATAAGCTGGCTCGAGCTGAAATTCGGCGTAGAACTTCTGCCCGCCGGCAAACGCAGGACGCTCCTGACCGGCGAGGTCGAGAAGCTGCGCCGCCTGTTCGACGGCCGCATTCTTTCCTTCGATCTGCGAGCTGCGGAAGAGACGGCGCGCTTTTCGGCGGCGCGCCGTGCATCGGGAAAAGGCGTCGAATGGCGAGACGCGCAGATCGCAGGCGTCGCTCTCTGTCACAGCGCAAAGCTTGCTACGCGAAACGTGCGAGACTTCGACGCGATCGGCCTCGACCTCATCAACCCCTGGGAAGCAGCATAGATGACCTCCCCCCTTTCCTCCCGCATCGCCCTCGTGACCGGCGCCTCGCGCGGCATCGGCCGGGCGGTCGCGCTCGAACTGGCGCGGCGCGGCGCGCATGTGATCGCGCTGGCGCGCACGCAGGGCGCGCTGGAAGACCTCGACGACGAGATCCGCAAGCTCGGCGGCGAGGCGACGCTGGTCCCCTGCGACCTTGTCGACCACGAGGCGATCGACCGGCTCGGCGCCGCCATCCACGAGCGCTGGGGCAAGCTCGACATTCTCGTCGGCAACGCCGGCCTGCTCGGCGTGCTCTCGCCGCTCGGCCATATCGATCCCAAGGAGTGGGACAAGGTCATGTCCGTCAACGTGACGGCGAACTGGCGCCTCATCCGCTCGCTCGATCCGCTGCTGCAGCGCTCGGACGCCGGGCGCGTGGTCTTCATGTCGTCGGGCGCCGGCCATCGCGCCGACCTGCGCGCCTATTGGGGCCTCTACGGCGTGACCAAGGCGGCCCTCGATACGCTCGCCCGCTTCTACGCCGCCGAGACGCAGAACATCACGAACATTCGCGTCAACCTGTTCCAGCCCGGCCCGCTGCGCACCGCGATGCGCGCCAAGGCCATGCCGGGCGAGGACCCGATGACGCTGAAGACTCCGGAGGACGCGGCGCCGGCCGTCGTCGCGCTTTGCTCGCCGGATTGGAGCGAGACGGGCAAGATCTACGATTTCCCGCAAGGGAAGCTGCTAAGCTTCCGGGAGCCGGCGTAGCGGTTCAGGCGATCCCGTTCATTTCGGACGACGACGCGGGGGCCCTTTCGCCTTCGGCTCGCTCGAGCCTTCGCGGACAAAGCCCGGAGAACCAAGCTACCGCTTCTTCTTCTCGTAAGGGTTCTCGCCCATGCGCTTCGACAGGCGCAGCGGCACGCCGGGCAGGTCGAATTTCTCACGCAGGGAATTCAACAGATAACGCTCGTAACTCGTCGGCAATTGGTCGAGCTGGTTGCCGAACAGCACGAAATGCGGCGGGCGCGCCTTGGGCTGCGTGATGTAGCGGATCTTGATGCGACGGCCGGAGACGGCGGGCGGCGGCGTCTGCTCCAGCGCGCTTTCGAGCCAGCGATTGAGGCGTGAGGTCGAGATGCGGCGGTTCCAGGTTTCCTGCACCGCCATCACCGCATCCATCAGCCTGTCGATGCCCTTGCCTGTCGCGCCCGACAGCGCAATGACCGGCGCGCCGCGCAATTGCGGCAGCAGGCGCGCGGCCTCCTCGCGCAGCTCGCGGATTTTCGCGCCGCCCTTGTCGTCGATGAGATCCCATTTGTTGAGGCCGATCACGAGCGCCCTGCCCTCGCGCTCCACGAGATCGGCGATGGTGAGGTCCTGCTTCTCGAAAGGGATGGTGGCGTCGAGCAGCACGACCACGACTTCGGCGAATTTCACCGCGCGCAGCGCGTCGGCGGCGGCGAGCTTTTCGAGCTTCTCCGTCACGCGCGCGCGGCGGCGCAGGCCCGCCGTGTCGAACAGCTTGATCTTGCGCTCGCCCCACTGGAAGTCGAGGCCGATGGAATCACGCGTGATGCCCGCTTCCGGCCCTGTCAGCAGGCGGTCCTCGCCGATGATGCGGTTGATGAGCGTCGACTTGCCGGCGTTGGGCCGCCCGACGACGGCGATGCGCAGCGGCTTGCTGACATCGAGTTCGGAGCCGTCTTCATCGTCGGCGAAAATCTTGCGCTCTTCGCCGTCGTCTTCTTCCGCCGGCAGCGTCTGGTCCGGCAGGGCTTCCAGCAACGCGCCGTAGAGATCGGCCATGCCGTCGCCATGCTCGCCCGACAGCGCGACGGGATCGCCGAGGCCGAGCGAAAAGGCGTCGAGCGCGCCCGACTCCCCGAGCCGGCCCTCCGCCTTGTTGGCGGCCAAAATGATCGGTTTTCCGACGCGACGGACGAGACTCGCGAAGTAGCGATCGTCCGGCGTCACGCCGGCGCGCGCGTCGATCAGGAAGAGAATGGCGTCGGCCTGCTCGATCGCGGCTTCCGTCTGCGCGCGCATCCGGCCGGAGAGCGTGGCGGCGTCGCCCTCCTCCAGCCCCGCCGTGTCGATGATCGTGAAGCGCAAATCGCCGAGCTTCGCCTCGCCCTCGCGGCGGTCGCGCGTGACGCCCGGCTGATCGTCGACCAGCGCGAGCTTCTTGCCGACGAGTCTGTTGAACAGGGTCGACTTGCCGACGTTGGGGCGGCCGATGATGGCGAGGGTGAAGGACATTCGGTCCACGCGTGTCTGTCGCCGTCATTACGAGGAGCGAAGCGACGCGGCAATCCATCCCCAAACGTCGGGACATTCGGGGATGGATTGCTTCGCTTCGCTCGCAATGACGGCGTGATTGCTATTTTACTTCGGCTTCCTGTCCGACCGCACCAGACCCAGAAACGCTTCCGCGCGCTGCTTCATGGAGGCGGGCGCCTCGGAATCCGTCACGATCTGGTCGAACATGCGGCCGGCCGTGTCGAGATCGTCGAACTTGAGGGCGGCGAGGCCGAGCAATTCGCGCGCCGTGGAGCGGAAAGGCTGGCCGGCCGCCGCCAGCGGCGCAAGGCGCTCCTCGATCTCCTTCATGTCGGCGTCGTCGACGCGGATCATGCCCGCGCGCAGGCGCGCGACGTCGCGAAACAGCGGATCGAACGAGGAATCGTTCGCCAGCTTGTCGAAAGCGGCGACGGCCGCCTTGCGGTCGCGGACGGCGAGTTCGGCGGCGGCGCGCATCTGCGCGATCGCCGCATAGCCCTTGGGCGCGTCCTTGGCGAGCGCGGCGAAGGCGGCCTCCGCCTCCTGCGGCTTGCCCTCGCGCGACAGGGCGAAGGCCGCCTGGAGCTTTTCGTCCGCCGCATAGGCGCTTTTGAGCTGCTGCGCCTGCCAGAACTTCCAGCCGGCGGCCGCCAGCACGACGATGGCGGCCAGGGCGACGATGAGATTCTGGTATTTCTTCCAGAACGCGAGGGCCTGATCCTGGCGGACCTCTTCGTCGACCTCGCGGAAAATATCGGCCATGCCCGCCTCTTGCGCCTGCCGGCGCGGTTTGAACTCGCCGCCCGTCTAGCAGATGAAGCCGGCGAAAGCGAGATTGGCGCGCCGCGCGGGGCGCGCTAGCTATTCGGGCAGGAGAAAGCCGCATGACAGGACCGAGGGTCGGCTATCAGGAATTCGCCGAAATGGCGCCGGACGCGCGCAAGGCGCTGACCGCGCTCGGCGCGGCGGTGGACGCGACGGGGCTCGACAAGGGGCTGACCGAGATCGTCAAGCTCAGGGCCTCGCAGATCAACGGCTGCGCCTTCTGCATCGCCTTCCACCTCAACATGGCGCGCAAGCACGGGGTCGACGCCCGCAAGCTCGACCTCGTGGCCGCCTGGCGCGAGGCCGGCGTCTACAGCCAGCGCGAACTGGCCGCGCTCGCCTGGACGGAGGCGCTGACGCTGGCCCCGGGAACCGGCGGCACGGACGACCTCTACGCCGACCTGCTGGCGCAATTTTCACGCGAGGAGGCGCTGGCGCTGACGATCGCGGTCGGCACGATCAACCAGTGGAACCGCATCGCCGCCGCCCTGCGCTTCGCGCCGCCGGCGGCAGGGTGATTGAAAGCCGGGACGGGTCGCTCCCTATATTCGAGGGCCACACACAGCAGTGGCAAATCGAAGCGTTCTACCTCCCCGCTCGCGGGGAGGTCGCAATGCGCAGCATTGCGGGTGGGGCTCGCTGGGCGTTGCCCCGGGCCTGGCCATCTCTCCGGCGTCGGTCCCCTCCCGTCACGCTTCGCGCGCCACCCCGCAAGCGGTGAGGGAGGAGGACCCCGTCGCCCTCTCGCCCTTACCCCTGCCCCAGTCCGCTCAATCCGATCAGCGCGCCCGCGCCGAGAATGACCAGCGGGTGGACGCGCGTCGCGAAGGCGGCGAGCGCGGCGCCCGCGGCGACGGCGCGCAGCGTCCAGGTGTCGGTGGAGGCCACCGTGATGAGCGCCGCGCTCGCCGCGACGAGACCGACCGTCATCGGAACCAGCCCTGTCTGCACGATGCGCCGCCACGGCCGGTCGCGGAACCTGTCCCAGAGGCGCAAAGCGAAAATCGTGACGACCGAGGACGGGCCGAACTTCGCCAGCGACGACACGATGAGGCCGCTGAAGCCCGCCACATGCCAGCCGACCAGCGGCACGACCATCATGTTGGGCCCCGGCGCGGCCTGCGCCAGCGCGAACAGCGCCGAGAACTGCCCGGCGCTCATCCAGTGATGCACGCTCACCACCTGCCGCTGCATCTCCGGCAAAATCGTGTTGCCGCCGCCGAACGCCAGCAGCGACAATTGCGCGAAGATCAGCGCCAGCGCGACCAGGACCGTCATGCCTCGGGCCTCCGCGCCTCGAACCTCCAGGTCGCCAGCACGCCGAGCGGCGCCAGAACGAGCATGGTCGGCAGCAGCGGCAGGCGCAGAAGCGCGATGGCGACGAAGCAGAGCGCGGCGACGACGATCGCCACGGGCCGAGCGCGCAGAGGCAGCGCGATCCGGGCGGCCATGGCGATCAGCAGGCCGGCGGCGGCCGCCGCCAGTCCGGCGAAGACGTGGCGGACGGTCGGATCGTTGTGAAAGCGGTCGTAGATCACGCCGAGCGCGACGACGATCGCGGTGGGCGCGGCGATCAGGCCGACCAGCGCCGCCAGCGCGCCGGCGAGGCCGCGAAAGCGCAGGCCGATGGCGACGGACATGTTGATGATATTGCCGCCCGGCAGGAACTGGCAGAGGCCGAGCAGATCGGTGAATTCCGCCGCGCTGAGCCAGCGGCGCCGGTCGACCGCCATGGCGCGCGCGAGCGGCAGCACGCCGCCGAAGCCGGTCAGGCCGAGCAACAGAAAGCCGGAGAACAATTCGGCGGAGGTCGGCGGCGGCGCGGTCTCGCGTCGCGGTTCGCTTGCATGCGCGTCGTCCTTCATCTCCGCCTCCGGCCGTTGCGCAGCGGGATTTAGGCGCGTCGTCGTCTCCTGTCCAATATATATCTAAGGCGATTTCCATATGTTATGAATATGGCATGATCGAATTGCGTCATCTGCGCTACGCCGTCGCGGTCGCCGACGAGGGCCATGTCACGCGCGCGGCGGAAAAACTCGGCATCCAGCAACCGCCGCTCAGCCAGCAGATCAAGGCGCTGGAGACGATGGTCGGCGCGCCGCTGTTCCTGCGCCATCCACGGGGCGTCGATCTCACCGACGCTGGCCGCATCTTCGTCGCGCGGGCGCGGCGCATTCTGCAGGACGTCGATCTCGCCGGCGAGGCGGCGCGGCGCGCAGCCCGCGGCGAGGAAGGCCGGCTGGCGCTCGGCTTCACC
Source organism: Rhodoblastus sp. (assembly GCA_036796555.1). Classification (GTDB taxonomy): domain Bacteria; phylum Pseudomonadota; class Alphaproteobacteria; order Rhizobiales; family Beijerinckiaceae; genus JAJXWB01. Next base: position 12,204 of record DAIRCS010000072.1, read on the forward strand.
ACCTCGGCCGCGTTTCATCCGCTGGTGTCGGCGGCGGTGCGCGCCCTGCGCGAAACCGCGCCGGCGATCGAGCTCAGCCTGGAGGAAGCGAGCACCGGCGACCTGATCGAGGCCCTGCGCGCCGGCCGGCTCGACGCCGCCTTCGTGCGCTCGCCGGTCGAACGCGTCGGCAACCTGCGCATCGCGCATATCCTCGACGAGGACATGCTGATCGCCGCGCCCGACAGCCACCGGCTGGCGCGCAAGGTCAAGCGGCGCGTCGGCCTCGCCGCGCTCGCGGCGGAGCGCTTCGTGCTGTATCGCCGTCCCACCGGGCCCGGCCTCTACGACGCGATCATCGCCGCCTGCCGCGCCGCCGGCTTCAGTCCCGACATAGCGCAGGAGGCGCCGCGCCTGCTCTCGACGTTGAGCCTGGTGGCGGCCGGCTTCGGCGTCTCGATCGTGCCGGCGTCCATGGCGCGGCTGGAGGCCAATGGCGTGGCTTATATCGGCATCGCGCGCGCCGCGCGCCTGACCGCGCCGCTGCACCTCGCTCGCCGCGACGAGACGCCGAGCGGCGCGCTCGCGCGCTTCATGGCGATCGTGGAGGCGCGAGCCCGATGTGCAGGCTCGCCGTGCCGGCAAAGCATTGTTCGCCTGGCCATGGTTCGAGACGCGCCCTGCGGGCGCTCCTCACCATGAGGATTCGTATAGCCGAAACGCAGCATCGACCCTGACGCCAGCGAACATCAGGCGTTCGAGCGCGCGACCTTCTCGTAGTCCTCCGGCCTGAAGCCGACGAGAATCCCGCTGGCCGTCTCGAGCACCGGCCGCTTGATCATGGAGGGCTGCGCGCGCATCAGGGCGATGGCCTTCGCCTCGGTCAGGCCATCCCTGTCGGCCTCGGGCAGCTTCCTGAAGGTCGTGCCGGCGCGGTTGAGCAGCTTTTCCCAGCCGACCGCCTTCGCCCAGCCCTTGAGCTTCGTCTCGCTCACGCCCTGCGTCTTGTAGTCGTGGAAGTCGTAGGCGACGCCGGCGTGGTCGAGAAAGGCGCGGGCCTTCTTCATCGTGTCGCAGTTCTTGATGCCATAGATGACAGGTTTGGGCATGGATGGCTCCGGCCTCGATACGTCGGTCCTGCGACGCGCACGAGCTTGGTAGCGGCGACGCGCCGGCGCGACAAGGTTCGGCGCGCCGCCGGCCTCAGCCGCACATGGCGCGCAGGATCCTGTTCGTCTTCGGGTCGGTTTCGATCGTCACCCGCTCCCGCCGGTAGTCCATCGTCACGCCCTGCCCCGGCCTGATCTGGCGAACGATGGTCGCGCCGGTCAATCGCATGGCCTCGGCGTCGGTGACGCGGTCCCGGCCGACCAGGGAATCGGCCGCTTCAGGCCGGCAGAGGCCAGGCTTGCGGCCCGCCTGCTGCGCCTCGCCCCGGAAAGTCGTCGCCGTCAGGACCGCCAGCGTCAGCGCGCCGGTCGCAAGCCGTTTCGAATAAAACTTCAATTCCATTTCCTTCCTTGAAATACGGGCTCGACCGGGATGCTACGGCCAGGATGCGGCGCAACCAAGGAAAGCCCGGCCTTTCGCTACGCCATGCGCTGCGAGCGCCACTCGCCGTTCCTGTTCCGCGCCACGCGCCAGCGCCGGCCCGCCACCTCGGTCCCCCGCGCCGTCCGGTAGGCCGGCGCGTCAAGGATGAAGGCGTCGTCCTCCCTGCGCCAGGAGCCGATGACGGTCACGCCGTCGGCAAATTCCACCTCGCAAGCCCCTTCCGCCGCCCCATCGTCCTCGACGACGACGCGGCCTCCGGGGAAGGCATGGCTGTGAGAGAACGAAAACCGCATCGTCCCGCCTGTTCGACCGAGCGCACGCCAACCTGCGTAGGTCATTCTCTCCGTCCGCATGGGGCGGGCAAGGCCCGAACAGGCCCTGTGTCCGGCGCCACGGAGAGGCTTATCGCGCTACACGCCCTCGGGCAGCTTGGAGCGCATCATCTCCCGCCTGTCGAATTTCCTGCCGTCGACGATGAAGGTCCCGTCGCCGACCGCGTGCAGCATGCGCTTTTCGGCGCGCGCATTGTCGTAATAGGCGGCGAGGCCCTCCAGCACGATTATGTCGTGCCGGCCGATCATCTCGACGACCCGGCATTCGATATTGGCGAGACATTCGCGGATCAGCGGCGCGCGAACGCGCTCGCCCTTCAGGCGGGTGAGGCCGAACCGTTCGAACTTGTCCGTGTCCTTGCCCGAGCACGTGCCGATCCCGACCGCGATATCGAGCATGTCGGCCGCGGGTATGGCGAGCACGCATTCGCGCGTGCGCCGGAGCGCGGCGAAGGAATGGTTCCACGGCCCGGTGACGATGGCGAAGCGAGGCGAGAAGTCCATCACCGTCGTCCAGGTGATGGTCATCACATTGTCCTTGCGGCCGTCATGCGTGCTGACGAGGACGACCGGCCCCGGCTCGATCAGCGTGAAAGCGCGGTTGAGCGGCATGCGGTCCATGGGGTTTCTCCCTCGGCGCTGGGGCGGAACTGGCGGCCGTCATCCGGGAGGCTGCAGCATCCGGCGAATGAGCGCGAGCTTTTCCTCCGCCAGCCCGACAAGCTGCGCCTCGTCCAGATAGCGATCATGGATCAGCCGGGCGAAAACGAACGGTAATTGCGAATAGCGGTAGTCGAACACCGCGTCGATGTCGCGGCGACGCTCGCGCAAATAGTCTTCCAGCGCCCACACATCGGCCGGCGTCGCGACGGCGGCGGCCTTCGCCTTGAATTCCGCCATGACCCTGTTGAGCGCGACCTCGAGCGCCGCATCATAAGCGCGGCGCGCGATCTTTTTCTCGGCAGGGGACCAGTGAAGATCGAGCATGAACGCGCAACGCTTCGCGGAACGGTGATCGCAAACCGGCGCGAAAACTGCACCGGCTCGACGCGCCAGACAAGAGGCGGCCTTTTGACGCGCTACACGGCATGCTGGCGCGATTCCGGCGCGCGAAGCGGGCATGCGTCACTCCCACTCAATCGTCCCCGGCGGCTTCGACGTCACATCGTACACCACCCGGTTCACCCCCTTCACCTCGTTGATGATCCGCGTCGCCGTGCGGCCCAAAAAGTTCATGTCGTAGGGGAAGAAATCCGCGGTCATGCCGTCGACGCTCGTCACGGCGCGCAGCGCGCAGACGTGGTCGTAGGTGCGGCCGTCGCCCATCACGCCGACCGTCCTCACCGGCAGCAGCACGGCGAAGGCCTGCCAGATCTTGTCGTAGAGGCCGGCCTTGCGGATCTCGTCGAGGTAGATCGCGTCGGCCTTGCGCAGGATGTCCAGTTTCTCACGCGTGATGGCGCCGGGGATGCGGATGGCCAGCCCCGGTCCCGGGAAGGGGTGACGGCCGACGAAGGCTTCGGGCAGGCCGAGTTCGCGACCCAAGGCGCGCACCTCGTCCTTGAAGAGTTCGCGCAGCGGTTCGACCAGGCGCATGTTCATGCGCTCGGGCAGGCCGCCGACATTGTGGTGGCTCTTGATCGTCACC
>DAIRCS010000073.1:0-15684 GCA_036796555.1 Rhodoblastus sp.
TGTCGATGGCCCTGCACAAGGAGAACGTCTACATCGACCTCTCCGGCTGGATGCCCAAATATTTCCCGCCGCAGATCGTGCAATACGCCAACGGCCAGTTGCGCAACAAATTCCTGTTCGGTTCGGACTTCCCGCTCATCCAGCCCGATCGCTGGATCAAGCAGTTCGCGGACGCCGGCTTCAAGCCGGAGATCCACGACCTCATTCTCAAGCAGAACGCGATTCGCGCGCTCAGGCTCGACGCAGCCTGAGAGTCGGCCGACAGATCGGACCCTCTCTTTGAGAGTCTGGCCCATAACTTGAATCCTCACTCTGAGGAGCGACATCGAGATCGCGCTTGCGCGATCTCTCGACCTTATCTGCCCAAGTCGGGCAAGCCCGACTTGGGAAGGCGCGTCTCGAAGGGTGGCTGGCGCACGTAACTCTGGATCATGCTTCGAGACGGCGGCTTCGCCGCCTCCTCGGCATGAGGGTCGTGAGGTCGCAGCCGAATTTCGATCAAACTCCGGGCACCGCCCGAAAGGCATGCGTCGCCGCCCCGTTTGCGCCGGAATGTCTCCCTAGCATGAGTGACCTGCGCTTTTGTGCAATGCACAATTTTTGTTGCAATGCCGCAATGATCAGGATATAAGCAGAACGTTCCCGGATGCGGCGCCGCCAGAAATGGGCCGCGCCGAGGAGACCTTAGGAGAGCCACATGACCACGTTCCCGAAATTCGAAGTCCCCGCCGAAATGCGCGATCTCGCCGTCAAGGGCGTCGATCAGGCCCGCAAGGCGTTCGACGCCTTCGTCGGCGCCGCCCAGAAGGCCGCCGAGCAGGCCGAGAAGTCGCCGATCGCCATTCCCGCCGCGATCAAGGACCTGAACGCCAAGGTGATGACGATCGCCCAGACGAACGCCAAGGCCGCTTTCGATCACGCCGAAGCGCTGGTCAAGGCGAAGGACCCGCAGGAAGCCCTTTCGCTCCAGGCCGAGTATCTGAAGGCCCAGATGGCCGCCCTGCAGGAGCAGGCCAAGGAACTCGGCGAAGCCGCCAAGACGGCCCTCACGCCGAAGGCGTAACTGGATTGACGCTGAAGGCGTAGCGCGGGTCGCGACGCCGAAAGCTGAACATCGGCTTGCGCCGATTGAAATCGCCGAGGGGCGCGCAGCCAGCGCGCCCTTTTGCATGTATCGTCAGAGGAAGGCCACGCCCACGGCGATCGCCAGCAGCAGGGCGGCGGTTCCGTTCAGCACGTTGCGCAGCGGGCGGGAACTGTCCAGATCGAACGCCGCCAGCGCCAGCACTGGCGCGGCGCAAAGGCAGGACGCGCCGAGGCCGCTTGCGAATGTCTCGAACCCGTTCATGAGCGCCCGCCCAGCCGCGACAACGCGTCGGCTTGCGGCGCCGGCCGTTCGCACAGCGCCGAAATGAGCGCGACCGCGACGACCGCCGCGAGGATGGCGACGAGATCGGCGACGCCGAGATCTCCTGCGTCGCGGACGGAAAGCGCGGCGGCGTTCAGCCAGGGCAGCGCGGACATGCGATCGCTCCCGAATTTCCGGAATTCCGGAATTCCCCGCGGCCGGTCGGCCCCGGCGTCGTCCGCGCCCAGGGGGGCCGGGCGCGAGACGACGGAGCGGCCGTCCGTTGGGGGCTGAGGGGCCGCTCACAGGCGTGAGCCTGTCCGCGCCGTGCGATTTCGAAAAATTCGCACGGCGATGCCGATCGGTCGGATGAAACGCGCATGATCACGCCACGCGCCGCGCATGGTCGCGGCCGGCGGCCATGTCGCGCGCGAGCTGCAGCATGCCCGCGCAGGCGCGCGCCCAGTCGAGCGTCGGAAAATCCGGCGGCGGCTGGCGGCGCTCGAGCGCCTGTCGCATCAGCGCGGCGAGCGCGGAATCGTCGAGCGGCGGAAAGTAGCGCACGGCGTCGCCCGCGATCTCGCGGAAGACCGGAATGTCGCTGGCGATGACCGGGGCGCCGTAGTGCCGCGCCTCGATCAGCGGCAGGCCGAAGCCTTCGCAGACGGACGGGTAGACCAGCGCCCGCGCGCGCCGGTAGAGCGCGGCGAGTTCGGCGTCGTCCGCGCGGTCGCGCCAGATCAGCCTCTTGCCGAATTCCGGATGGCTCTCGATCCGGGTGCGCAGCCAGTGCGCGCTCCAGCCGTAGCGACCGACGAGCACGAGCCGGGCGTCGACGCCGTCGGCCCACAGGCGTTCCATCGCGTCGAGCGCGACGTTCCAGGCCTTGCGCGGCTCGATCGTGCCGACGCCGAGGAAGAACGGGCCCCCGGCGACATCGGCGCCGTCGTCCGGCGGCTTCCGTTCGTCCTGCGCGGCGAAATCGGCGCCGAGATGGCTCCAGCCGATCCGGAAGTCGTTCGTCACGGCGATACGCGCATCCGCGATGTAGCGGGCGACGTCCTGCGCGACACAGGCGGAAATCGCGATCACGCCGTCGACCCGCGCGAGCGCCGCGTCGATCGTCTGCTTGAAATAGCCGCGGAAATGCGGCGCGCAGAGGCCGGGATAAAGAATGGGAATGAGATCGTAGACGAGCAGGATGACGTAGACGCCGCGCCTGCGCGCGCGGTCGATCATGTCGAGCGCGGCCGGCATGACCGGCAGGTCCGCCAGCAGCAGAATGTCGCCCTGCTCGAAGGCGACGTCGTCGGGCCACGGCCCCTTGAAGAAACGCACGATGCGCTTGCCGGCCTGGACCAGGGCCGTCCCCTCGCCGCTGACGGCGACGAATTCGGCGAGCTTGCGCGTCACGCGCTGCACGCCGGTGTGAAGGCCGCTGGAATGCGTGCGCGTGGCGTCGATCAGGATGCGCGGCGCGCCGCCGGGCGCGGCGGCCGGGCCGTTCCAGACCGCGCGCGCGTCGAGCCGCGGATGGGCGTCGGCGGTGCCGTCGTGCATATGGCCGAGACCGACGAGGCGGGTCGCGGTCCACCAGAATTCCTTCGCGCGCTGTTCGACGAAGCCGAAGGCGCGGCCCGCCGCGGACGACGTGACGATCACCGGCCGCGAATCCTCCGATTCGACGCGCACGCTGCCCTGCCCGCGCAGGAAATTGTCGAGCGCCTCGAGTTCGGAGGTCAGGCAGGCGATCGTATGCCGCTCGATGACGTCGGCCGTCATGTCAGAGCCCGATCTTCTCGATGGCCGCCGTGTCGTGCGACGCGGGCTTCGGCTGGGCCGCGACCCGCTCGGCCTGCCGCGCGACGGCCGCGCCGTGATCCAGTACGAAATGCAGCGTGAGGAAGGCGACCGCCACGGCGACGACGCCGAGGGCGCGGCGCAGCGCGCTGATCTGGGCAAGCGCGAGAAGATTACCGTCCGGGCGGCGGGAGGAGCGGAAGGAAGAACGCATGCAACGGGCTCCGGGCGCAAATGATTGACGTGTGATTATTTCCCACATACAGGTTTCAATAAGTGGGAAATTTACCCACGTCAACACGAAAGACGCCGTTTTGACCATGAAAAATATAGCCGTGGGATTGCGGCCCACGCGGCTGCGCCTTATGAATGCCGCAATGGGGGAGAGCGAGGACATCGCGCCGCAGGCGGCGCGCCTGCATGGACCGCTCACGCGGCTCCTGCGGCCGCTCGTGCGTCTGGCGATCCGCGCCGGCATGACCTTTCCCGCGCTCGCCGATCTCCTGCGCGAACTCTACGTCAATGTCGCCGAGCACGATTTCGCCCTGCCCGACAAGGAGCAGACCGACAGCCGCATCAGCCTGCTGACCGGCATCCACCGCAAGGAGGTGCGTCGCCTGCGCGGCGCCGGCGCGCCGGTGCGCGACGTGCCGAGCGTCGTTTCGCGCACCTCGCAGATCGTCGCGCGCTGGCTCGCCTCGCCCCGCTTCTGCGACCGCAGGACCGGCCCGAAGCCGCTGCGCCGCGCGGGCGGGCCCGGCCACGGCCCGACCTTCGAGGAGCTGGTGGAGAGCGTGACGCGCGACGTTCGCCCACGCGCCGTGCTCGACGAATGGCTCGACCGCAAGCTCGTCGTCATCGACGCCGACGGCAAGGTCGTGCTGACGCAGGCCGCGATCGCGCCCGGCGCCGGGGACGAGCGCCAGCTCCATTATTTCGGCCGCAATCTGCACGACCATATCGCCGCCGCCAGCGCCAACGTGCAGTCCAGCGCGCCGCCCTTCATGGAGCGCGCGGTGCATTACGAGGGCCTGACCGAAGAACAGGCGAAGAAGCTCGAGGCGCTGTCGCGCGACCTCGGCATGGACGCGCTGCGCAAGGCCAACGCGCAGGCGCACGATGAAGCCGGAACGGGCGCGCACGGCGACTGGCGCTGGAATTTCGGCGTCTACGTTTTTCGCACACGCGAGTCGGGCGCCGCGACGCCGGGGGACGAAGAGGGACAGAACACGTGAGCGATCCGCGCAATCCCGCCCGCCGCGCCTTCCTGCTGCTGGCGTCCACATTCGCGGTCGTCGTCCGTCCCCTTCGCGCGGCCGCGCAGCGCGGCGGCGACAACGGCATCGGCGGCACCGGCTATGCGCCGCCGGTGAGCGAGCGCGACAACGGACTGGGCGGCACCGGCGTCGTCGGCACGATCCGGCGCTTCGGCTCCATCTACGTCAACGAGGCCCGCATCGCCTATCCGCGCAATGCGCGCGTGACCATCGACGGCCGCCCCGCCCGCGCCGGCGACCTGCGCATCGGCCATGTCGTGACGCTGATCGCCGAAGGGCCGCGCGACGCGCTGGCGACGCACGCCATCGCGGTGGCGCATGAAGTGATCGGCCCGGTCGAATCCCTGTCCGGGCGCCGCGCAAAGATTCTCGGACAGGACGTGATCCTGCCGAAGGGCGCGAAAGCGAAGCGGGGCCAGACGCTCGCCGTCAGCGGCCTGCGCACGCCCGACCGGACGATCGCGGCGAGCCTGATCGAACGCGCGCCCGCCGGCCGTTCGCTCGTGACCGGCCTGGTGGAACGCGGCGCGGACGGCGGCCTGACGATCGGCGGTCTCGCGATCGAGGGCGTCGGCGCGGATGCGGTCGGGCGGCGCATGCGGCTGAGCGGCGTCCTGCAGGACCGCGTCTTCGTCGTGGCGGCTGCCGACGCCGTGGCCGTCGCGCCGCAAGGGGCGAAGCGTCTGCTTCTCGAAACATATGCGAGCGCGGCGGGCGCCGAGGTGACGACCCCCGAAGGCTTCGCCGCCGTGATCGCGCGCGGCGCCGAACTGCTGAACGGCGCTGCGCGCGTCGTTCTCAGCGCGGAGCGGAGCGCCGACGGCGGCTGGACCGTGCAATCGACGCGCGTGCTCGACGCCGGCCCCCTGCCCGGCGCGCCTGGAGGCCCGGGAGGCTTCGGGCCGCCCGGCCCCGGCGCACCGCCCGGCGGCGCGGGCGGTCCCGGCGGACCCGGGGCGCCTCCGGCCCCCGGCGCGCCCGCGGCGCCATCTGCGCCGGGCGCGTCCGGCGGACCCAATTTGCCGGGCTGGCCGGGCGGACCCGGCGGCGTCGGTGGACCCGGCGGATTCGGCGGCGGCCCCGGCGGCTTTGGGGGCGGCCCGGGAGGCTTCGGCGGCGGGCCCGGCGGATTCGGCGGCGGCGGGCGCCGCTGAACGCGCGCGCTCGCGCGCAAGGCGTCGATCCGATAGAGAGAACGGACACACGGCGCCCATGTTCGATCTCGCACGCTTCCTGCCTTTTCACATCAACCGCACCGGCGCGCGCCTGGCCGCGGCCTTCGGCGACGAGCTCGCGCGTTCCGACCTCACTGTGCCCATGTGGCGCGTGCTGGCCGCGCTTTGGCACGGCGGCGAGCAGAAGGCCGGCGACCTCATGGTCGCGACCTCCATCGAGCAATCGACGCTCTCGCGCCTCGTGACCGCGATGGAAAAGCGCGGCCTGCTGACGCGGCGCCGCAGCGAGAGCGACGCGCGCACCGTGGTGGTCGCGCTGACGGCGGAAGGCCGCAAACTGACGAAGGACCTGATCCCCTACGCCCTGCGCAACGAGCGCATCGCGCTGCGCGGCTTCAGCGAGGAAGAAGTCGACCAGCTCCTGAAGATGCTTTCACGCATCTATGAAAATGCGGCGGACCTGAAATTGTAGGCCGCGCCGTCGCTGCGAGAACACGCTTTCATCGGGCCTTTATGCCGAGGTCCATCCTGAGTGCGTGGCCCGTAGTTCACGCGAACTCCTCAAGCAGGCCGTCATTGCGAGCGAAGCGAAGCAATCCATCCATCAATCCGGGAAAGTTGGGGGATGGATTGCTTCGTCGGCTACGCTCCTCGCAATGACGGAACCGATCGTTCTGCGTCGGATTTGCGGTCCGACTCTCGGGACAAGCGTTGCGGAATTGGGAGCCGAACGCTCAGGCGGCCCCCTCGCCCGCGTGCAGCTTTTCCCAGGCCGCCGCCAGCGCCGGATCGCGACGCTTCACCTCCGCATGGTCCACGCGGCCGGTGCGCGTCATGTAGGAATAGGCGAAGTCGATCGGGTCGAGCCTGATCAGTTCGTCCATCCGCTCGTACCAGCGCAGGCTCGCATTGGCCGCGTCCCAGATCGCCTTCATCGGCTTGATGCGGATGTCGCGATAGAGCGGCAATGCTCTGGCGACGTCGTCGCCCGTCTGCTTCAGCGCCTGGAACAGCGCGATCGAATCTTCCATCGCCAGCCGCGTGCCGGAGCCGATCGAAAAATGCGCGGTGCGCAGCGCATCGCCGATCAGCACGACATTGCCGAAACTCCAGCGCTCGTTCCACACGGCCGGAAACTGCCGCCAGTGCGAATTGTTGGAGATGATGCGATGGCCCTCGAGGTCTTTCGCGAAAACGCGCTCGCAATGGGCGATCGTATCTTCCGGGCTCATCGTCTCGAAGCCCGCGCGGCGCCACGTCTCGTCCTCGAGCTCGACGAGGAAGGTGCTGCGGTCGGGGCTGTAGCGATAGTGATGCGCGCAGAAAACGCCGAGATCGGTCTCGCGGAACGTGAGCGTGAGCGAATTGAACGGCTTGGTCGCGCCGTACCAGATGAAGCGGTTCGGCCGCCAGTCGACGCGCGTTCCGAATTTCTCTTCGTTCTCCTGGCGGATCCACGAGAAGGCGCCGTTGGCGGCGACGATGAGATCGGCCTCGCCGAGCGCGGCGAGGGAATTCATCTCCGTCTCGAATTCGATCCTCACGCCGAGCTTCTCGACATAGGCGTAGAGCAGCGTCAGCAATTCGAGACGTCCGATCGAGGTGAAGCCGTTGCCGGCGATCGGAATGCGCGTGTCGTTATGGACGATGGTGATCTCGGGCCAGCGCTCGAAATGCGGATCGAGAGAGGCGACGAGGTCGGGGTCGTCGGCGCTCAGGAATTCGAGCGCCCGATCGGAGAACACCACCCCGAACCCCCATGTGGCGTTGCGCGGCGAGCGTTCGTAGATCGTGATGTCGTGCGAGGGATCATGCCGCTTCATCAGCGCGGCGAATTGCAGGCCCGCGGGACCCGCGCCGACGATCTTGATCCGCATCGCTTCCTCCGTGCCGCGACGCGCTGGTCCGGTCGCGCTTATTTTATGCATTATCATACATCGAACGGCCCCGAGCGCAATGCGCCGCTCCGACAACGCGGCGCGATTTCTGAAATCGCATGAAATGTGCACTGCGATAGAGTGTTCCAGGCGAGCGCTACGCCGGCGCGGATCGCGGCGACGCCGGCGGCCCGGCCGGACGCCTGGCTTGATTTCAATGATTTTGCATATATTCTACCTTCAAGCTTCGCGCGAAAGCGGGGCGTTTCAGGAAGGATCGCCATGCTGGAGGGATGCGTTCCCTGGCCGGAGGATTTCGCGCGGCGCTATCGCGAGAAAGGCTATTGGCAGGATCGCACGATCCCGCAGGTCATCGATGCGCGCGCCGCCGCCGCGCCCGACCGCATCGTCATCGTCGACGGCGAAACGCGCATGACGCTCCAGGCGCTGAAGGCCGGCAGCGAAAATCTCGCCGCGCATTTTCATCGTCTCGGCCTGCGCGCCGGCGATCGCGTCGTCTTCCAGATGCCGAACGGCGCCGCCTTCTTCGAAGTCTTTCTCGCGCTGCTGCGCATCGGCGTGATCCCGATCATGGCCCTGCCGCCGCATCGCGAGACGGAACTCACGCATTTCGCCCGCTTCGGCGGCGCAAAAGCGCTGTTCACGCCGCAGCAGGCCGGCGCCTTCGATTTCCGGCCGATGGCGGAAGCGGTGCGCGCGGCCGCGCCGTCGATCGAACATGTCTTCGTGGAAGGCGCGGCCCTGGACGGCCAGATCTCCCTGCCGGCGTTGCGCGCGCAACACTCCGCGCCCGCGGACCGCGACGCCGTCGCGCGCATGGCGCTCGATCCGTCCGACGTCGCGCTCATGCTGCTCTCGGGCGGCACGACGGCGCTGCCGAAACTCATTCCGCGCACGCACAACGATTACGTCTGCAATTTCACGCAGAGCGCGGCGATCGCCGGCTTCGACGAGACGGCCGTGCTGCTCGTCAGCCTGCCGCTCGCGCACAACTACAATCTGGGCTCGCCCGGCGCGCTCGGCGCGCTGTCGGCCGGCGGACGCCTCGTCGTCGCGCCGAAGACGGATACGGCGACCGTCTTCGCGCTCGTCACGCGCGAGAAGGTCACCGCCATTCCCGCCGCCGTGCCGCTGATCGTCAACTGGCTCAACGATCCGGATATCGCGCGTTACGACACGTCGTCGCTGAAGCTCGTGCAGAACGGCGGCGCGCGCCTGTCGCCGGAACTGCGCGACCGCCTGCGCAGGACCTTCGATTGCCAGTTCCAGGAGGTCTACGGCACGGCCGAGGGCCTGCTGAATTTCACGCGCCTCGACGATCCCGACGAGAAAATCCTGCATTCCTCCGGCGCGCCGATGTGCGCGGACGACGAGATCAAGGTGATCGACGCCGAGGGCAATGAATTGCCCGACGGCGAGGCCGGCGAATTGATCGTGCGCGGCCCCTACACCATCCGCGGCTATTACAATGCGCCGGAAACCAATGCGAAGGCGTTCACGCCGGACGGCTTCTACCGCATGGGCGACATCGTGCGGAAACACGGCCGCTATGTGGTGACGGAAGGCCGCAAGAACGATCTCATCAATCGCGGCGGCGAGAAGATCAGCACGGACGAAATCGAAAACCTCCTGCTCAGGCATCCCGCCGTGCACGGCGTGGCGCTGGTCGCCATGCCAGATCCCGTCTTCGGCGAGAAGGCCTGCGCCTTCGTGACGCTGAAGGACGGCGCCTCGCTGTCCTTCGAGGAGATGAAGGCCTTTCTGCTCGATCAGAAGATCGCGAAGTTCAAACTGCCCGAGCGGCTGGAAATCCTGCCGGACTTCCCGATCTCGCCGGCAGGCAAGATCCTGCGGCGCAATCTGCGCGAGATGGTCGAGGCGAAGCTGGCGGAGGAGCGTGAATTCTAGCCGTCATCGCGAGGAGCCGCGATGCCGATCGGGGTAAAACTCACGGCTCCATTACATATTGCCCCGGCGCCTCGGCGATCGGCGGGAACAGCGCGCTGCCGGGCGCGCGGGCGGGGCGCTTCGCCCCGGAGCGCGCGATGATCCACGGCGCCCAATGCTCCCAATAGCTGCCCTGCTTCTTCGTCGCCGTCTTCAGCCATTCGTCGGCGGACGCCGGCAACGACGAATTCACGTAATAATTCGACTTCGGATTGCCGGGCGGATTGACCATGCTCTGCACGTGGCCGGAGCCGACGAGAACGAATTCCACCTTGCCGCCGTAGAGTTTCGCGCCGCCGTAGGAATTCTTCCACGGGCAGATGTGATCGGTCAGGCCGCCCATCACGAACATGTCGCATTTGACCTGCCCCATGTCGACCGGCGTTCCGAACACTTTCACTTCGCCCGGTTTCGTGAAGGCGTTGGTCAACCCCTGATCGAGAAATTCGCGATGCGTCTTCGCCGGCATGCGCGTGGCGTCGCTGTTCCAGTAGAGAATGTCGAAGGCCGGCGGCGGATTGCCCATCAGGTAATTGTTGACCCAATAGTTCCACACGAGATCGTTCGGCCGCATCCACGTGAACGCGCTCGACAGATTGCGTCCGTCGAGAACGCCCTGCGCCTGCGAAATGCCGGCGATCATGTCCACCATGTCGGGCGCCGTGAAGATCGACAGTTTCGTGTCCTCGACGGAATTGTCGAGGCCGGTGACGATCGTGGTGGATGAACGGACCTGGTCGTCGCCGCGCGCGGCGAGAAAGCCGACGACGCTCGATGTCATCATGCCCGCCGCGCAGACGGCGGCCAGATGCACCTGGCGCGACCCCGTGATCTCGCGCGTCGCCGCGCAGGCGTTGAGGATCTGCTCGAGATAATTGTCGATGCTCCACTCGCTCTCGGCGGCGGATGGATTCTTCCAGCTGATCGTGAAGACCTGGATGCCCTGCGCCAGCGCATATTCGAACATGCTGCGGCCGGGCGCGAGGTCGAGCACGTAATATTTGTTGATCATCGAGGGCACGAACAGCACGGGCGTCTCGTAGACCTCTTCCGTGACGGGCGCATACTGGATGAGTTCGAACATCTCGTTGCGGAACACGACGGCGCCCTTGCTCATCGCGAGATTGCGGCCGACGTCGAAGGCGCTCTTGTCGACCTGCGCGGGCATGCCGCCGTTGTCGACCATGTCCTTGAGAAAATTCTGCAGCCCGTCGAGCGTGCTCTTGCCGCCGGTCTCGACGAATTTCTTCATCGCGGCGGGATTGCCGAGCATCGTGTTGGTGGGCGAGAGCGCGTCCGTCACCAGATTCGCGAAGAAGCGGTTACGCTTGACCGCCAGCTCGTCCATGCCCATCGCGCCGGCGAGCGCGTCGACCGACTTCGACCAGATGAGGTAGCCCTGCATCCAGGTCTGGAACAGCGGATTGTCCTTCCACGTCGGATCGGTGAAGCGCTTGTCGCCGGGCTCGGGCTTGAGATCGGACTGGCCGGCCATCAGCCGCGAGACTTCGCGCACGAGGCCCGATTGCGCGGCCACCGTGTCTTCGCCGAGCACGGGCCCGGCGAGGTCGGCCATCATGCGCCCGAGCGCCTGATGCGCGGCCTCCATCGCATCCTGCCCGAAAATGCCGCCGAATGCCGCAGCCTCGCGGCCGGCCTGATCGCCCATCGCGACCTCCTCATGTTCGTTTCCACGCGGCGCCCGCCGGCGCTCTTTCGTCTTGAACCCTCGAATGTATTGAGCCTGCGCCCCGGCCCGCAAGGGGTGATTTCGCGCGCCGCCGGCCGCCGCGCAACCGGGCTGACCCGCTAGAATTTCAGCTAGACAGCCGCCGATCCGCATCGTCTAATCCCGCCACGGCCCGCAGAGGCCATCCGGGAGAACGCACATGAATTTCACACGGCGCCAGATTTCCGCCGCGCTCGCCGCCGGCGTCGCCATGCCGGCTGTTCTTCGTCCCGCGCATGCGCAGGGCGCGACGATCAAGGTCGGCATGGTCCTGCCGGTGACGGGGCCTGCGGCGGAGGCCGGCCGCTATGCGCTCACCGGCGCGAAGATCGCCGCCGAACAGGTCAACAAGGCCGGCGGCATTCTCGGCAAGCAGCTCGAGATCGTCACCGAGGACGACCAGACCACCAACCCCGGCGCCGTGCTCGCCTTCTCGAAACTCGCCTCGCAGCCCGACATCGTCGCCTTCCTCGGCTCGATCCGCTCCACGCAAAACCATGCAATGGCGCAGGACATTCTCAAGACCGCCAAGCCGGTCATGTTCGGCGGCACCGATCCGGCGCTCACCCACATGGGTAATCCCTGGTTCTTCCGCTGCCGGCCCAACGACAATTATTCCGGCCGCGTGATCGCGGAGTTCGGCATCAAGACGCTCGACAAGAAGAAATGGGCGATCGTCCATTCGACGGACGCTTTCGGCACGGCCGGCGGCAAGGCGCTGGCCGCGGCGCTCGGGCCGGGCGGCGCCACGGTCGCGCTCGACCAGGGCTACGCCAACCAGAGCCAGGATTTCTCCGCCGTCGTGCTCGCCATCAAGCAGTCCGGCGCCGACATTCTCGGCTCCTACTTCACCTTCGAGGCGGACCTCGGCATTTTCGCGCGCCAGTTGCGCCAGCTCGGCGTGACGATTCCGTGGGTCGGCTCGCCCTCCATCGTCAACGTCACCGCGCTGAAGCTTGCAGGCCCCGCGCTCTACGGCACCTACGGCGTCGCCGATTATGCGGAGGATTCGAGCGAGGGCTCGAAGGCCTTCGGCAAGGCCTATCGCGAGGCGGCCAAGGTCGCGCCGGACAATCAGGCGTCCTGGACCTTCGACGCGATCAACATACTGGCCAAGGCGATCAACACGGCCAAATCGACCGATCCGAAGGCGGTGCGCGAGGCGATCCTCGCCATCAGGGGCTTCGCCGGCGCGGAAGGCGAATACAATTTCGACGCCAACGGCGACGGCCTGCACGGCTACAACATCGTGAAGAACGAGAAGGGCAATATCGTCTTCGACAAGCACATCGAGTTCAAGGACTGACGTGGACGGCGCGACGGCGGCGCGGCTGTTCGCCTCGACGCCGTCATGGCCGGGCTTGTCCCGGCCATCCACGCCGGGCCGCTCCAGCCTGGCCCGGCGTTTACGGCAGCACTTGTTCGCAATCGCTGCTCTGCATGGCGTGGATGCCCGCGACGAGCGCGGGCATGACGCCGGCGGAAGGCGCGGCCGGCAGCGGTCAGATAGGCCCTTCATGGATTTCGTTCTCCAGCTTCTCTTCCAGGGCGTCGGCATAGGCGCGGTCTATGCGCTCGTCGCGCTCGGCTTCGTCCTCATTTTTCGCGCGACCAACGTGGTGAACTTCGCGCAGGGCGAATTCTCCATGGTGGCGGCCTATCTCATGGTCGTCTTCGCGGTCGATCTCGGCTGGCCCTACTGGCTGTCCTTCCTGATCGCGCTCGGCGGCATGGCGATCCTCGGCGCCGTCTTCAATCTCGGCGTCTATTATCCGCTGCGCCACCGCACCTTTCTGCCGGTCATCATCTCGACCATCGGCGCCTCCATCCTGCTCGCCAATTCCACGCTCGCGCTCTACGGCCCGCAGCCGCAGGTGCTGCAAGGCTGGTTCGACACGCCCGGGATCCAGCTCGGCGGCGTCTTTCTCGACAGCCAGTATCTGCTCATCATCGGCGTGACGATCGCGCTGGTAATCTTCAACTACTGGTTCTTCGAGCACACGCTGCTCGGCAAGAAATTGCAGGCGACAAGCCAGGACAAGGAAATGGCCTCGCTGCTCGGCATCTCCGTCTCCAGCATGATCATGATCACCTTCGTCTATTCGGCGCTGCTCGGCGGCCTCGCCGGCATTCTCGTCGCGCCGATCCTGTTCGTGTCGATCCAGATGGGCGGCACGATCGCGCTCAAGGCCTTTGCCGCCACCATCATCGGCGGCTTCGGCGACGTCGCCGGCGCGATCATCGGCGGGCTGGCGCTCGGCATCATCGAGACCTTCGGCGCGGCCTACGTCTCCGTCCCGTACAAGGACGGCTTCGCCTTCCTCGTGCTGATCGCCTTCCTCGTCTTCCGGCCGCAGGGCATTTTCGGCGAACGCGTGGCGGAGAAGGCATGAGCGTGCAGACCCGAAGCCCCGCCGGCGGCGATAAGCTCGCGCTCGCCGCCTATGTCGCGCTGTCGCTCGTCGCCGTCTTTCTCGCCGCGACGCTGAAATTCGACGGCTACGTCCTCAACATCCTCATGCAGGCGGCGACCTACACGCTCGCCGTCTTCGGCCTCTCCGTCGTGCTCGGCCTGTGCGGCCAGATCAACCTGGCGCAGGCGGCCTTCTTCGGCATCGGCGCCTATGCGGTCGGCCTCGGCGCGACGGATGCGCACCTGCCCTTCTGGATATGCCTCGGCCTCGGCATGGTCGTGTCGCTCGTCGCCGGCGCGTTGCTCGGCGCCTCGACGCTCAGGCTCGGCGGGCATTATCTCGCCATGGTGACGATCTCCTTCCAGCAGATTCTCACGCTGGTGATGATCAACGCGATTTCCTTCACGCACGGGCCGGACGGCGTGCGCGACATTCCACGCCCGCAATTGTTTGCGAGCCAGCAGGCCTATCTCGCCTTCTGCGTCGCCGTGCTGGCGGTCGTCGGCTATCTCGTCTGGCGGCTCGCCGACACGCGGCTCGGCCGCGCCATGCGCGCCGTGCGCGACAACGAACTGGCGGCGGGCGTCGCCGGCATCGACGTCTATCGCACCAAGGTCACGGCCTTCGCGCTCTGCGCGCTGCTCGGCGGCCTCGGCGGCGGGCTGTTCGCCGGCGGCTTCGCCTACGTGAGCCCCGACCAGTTCTCCTTCGCTGAATCGGTCGTCTTCCTCCCCATGTCGCTGGTCGGCGGCGTCGCCTCGCCGGTCGGCTCCGCCATCGGCACGGGCCTGTTGATCCTGATCCCGGAATGGCTGCGCTTCCTCAAGAGCGTGCCGGGCCTCTATCTCGCGATCTACGGTCTCGCCGTCATTCTCATCGTCGCCTTCATGCCCGACGGCATCTGGGGCTTCATCTCGAAATTCTTCGATCGCGCGAGGCCGGCGCCCGCGCCCGGCGCGCCGCTCCGGCTCGCGCCCGACGATTCCGGCGGCGCCAACGTGCTGGTGACCGACAAGCTGTCGAAACATTTCGGCGGCCTGAAAGCGGTCGACGGCGTCGACATCGCGGTCGCGCGCGGCAAGGTCCATGCGCTGATCGGCCCGAACGGTTCCGGTAAGACGACGACGCTGAACGTTCTGTCGGGCCTCTATGCCGCGACCTCCGGCGGAGTCATGCTCGACGGCCGCGACATCACGCGACTTCCCGCACACAAGCGCACGGAGGCCGGCCTCGGCCGCACCTTCCAGAACATCCGCCTGTTCCGCTCGATGACGGCGCTCGAAAATGTCGTGATCGGCGCGGAGCGCCCGGGCAACAAGCTGCTCGACGGCTCGAGCCGCGCCGCGCTGGAAGACCGCGCGATGGCGGCGCTCGATTTCGTCGGCCTGGCGTCCCGCGCCAACGAGTTCGTCGCCTCCTTCAGCTACGGCCACCAACGTCTCATCGAGATCGCCCGCGCGCTCGCCGCCAATCCGACGCTGCTGCTGCTCGACGAGCCCGCCGCCGGTCTCAATTCCACGGAGAAGCAGAGCCTGCACAATCTGCTCGAGCGCATCGCGGCCTTCGGCCTCACCATCCTCATCATCGATCACGACATGACGCTCGTGAGCAACGCCGCGAGCCACATCACCGTGCTCAACTTCGGGCGGCGCATCGCCGACGGCGAATCCATGGCCGTGCTGCGCCACCCCGACGTCGTCACCGCCTATCTCGGAGCGGAATGATGGCGCTCATCGAGATATCAGATCTTTCCGTCCGCTACGGCGAAATCGAGGCCCTGCGCGGCATTTCCTTCTCCGTCGACGAAGGCAGGGTCGTCACCCTGCTCGGCTCCAACGGCGCCGGCAAGTCGACGACGCTGCGCGCGATTTCCGGGCTCACGGCGCCGGCCTCCGGCGAGATCGTCTTCGACGGCCATTCCATCGCCGGCCTCGGCCCCGAAGAGATCGTGCGCAAGGGCATCGCCCATGTGCCGGAAGGCCGCCGCGTCTTCCCGGGCCTGAGCGTGCGCGAGAACATCATGCTCGGCGCTTCCAACCGCCGCGAGTCCACGGCGAAGATCCGCAAGGAGGCCGACGACATGTTCGACCTCTTCC
>DAIRCS010000074.1:0-15451 GCA_036796555.1 Rhodoblastus sp.
TGGGTCTGCGCGCGATCGCTCAATAGCGGATCCTCGGGTCGAGCAGCGTGTAGGACACGTCGATGATCAGATTGATCATCACGTAGACGAAGGAGAAGAGCAGGATGATCGCCTGGATGGTCGGATAGTCGCGCGCGAGCACGGCGTCGACGGTGAGGCGGCCGATGCCGGGAATGGCGAAAACGGATTCGGTGACGACCACGCCGCCGATCAGCAGCGCGACGCCGAGGCCGATCACCGTGACGATCGGCACCGCCGCATTCGGCAGCGCGTGGCGCACCAGAACCTGCAGCGGCGTCAGGCCGCGCGAATAGGCGGTGCGGATGTAATCCTCGCCGAGCACTTCGAGCAGGCTGGTGCGCGTCATGCGCGCGATCAGCGCGACATAGATGACGGCGAGGGTCAGCGACGGCAGGACGAGCGAGCGCGCCCAGGGCTCGATCCCGTCGGCGATGCGGCTGTAGCCCTGCACCGGCAGCCATTGCAGCTTGATCGCGAAGACATAGATCAGCGCGTAGCCGATGACGAAGGCGGGCACGGAAAAGCCCAGCACCGAAAAGCCCATGACGATGCGGTCGAGCAGGCTGCCGCGCCGCATGGCCGCGAGAATGCCGAGCGGCACGGCGACGGCGACGGCGATGATCAGCGTGAAGACCGCAAGCGCCAGCGTCGGCTCGATGCGGTCGGCGATCAGGCTCGCGACGGTCTTCTTGAAGAAGAAGCTCTCGCCGAGATCGCCGTGCGCGAGCGAAGAGAGCCAGACGAACAATTGGACGACGAGCGGCTTGTCGAGGCCGAGCTGCTGGCGGATCATCGCCACCTGCGAAGCGTCGGCGTTGTCGCCGGCGATGATGGCGGCGGGATCCGACGGCGTGAGGCGCAGCATCAGGAAGACGATCAGGGCGACGATGAACATCACCGGGATCGTGGAGACGAGACGCCTCAGAATATAGCCGAACATGGGGCCGCCGATCAGCGCCGCGCGGCCTGGACCGCGCGGCGCGTTGCCTTACTTCTTCGTGATGTTCCAGAACACCGGCGCAGCGGCGTCGATGATGCCGTCTATGTTCTTGCGCACGGCGAGCGGCGCCGTGTATTCGCCGAGCGGAATATGCGTCGTATAGGCGATCGCCTCTTCCTGCGCCTCGGCCGCGATCTTCTTCTGCGCGTCGAGATCGGGCGCGCGCATGAAGTCGTTGCGCAGCTTCTCGAGCTTCTCGTCGCACGGCCAGCCGAACAAGGCCTTGTCGCAGCCCGCGTTCATGTAGGCCGTGAGGACGGGATTGAGAATGTCCGCGCCGACCCACACCGTGCCGAAAGCGTTCCAGCCGCCGGCGTTGGACGGATCCTTCTTGTTGCGGCGGGCGACCAGCGTCTGCCAGTCCATCGACTGCATGTCGACCTTGAAGCCGGCGCGCTCCATCAATTGCTTGGCGACAGGGCCGATGTTCGACAGGATCGGCAGGTCGGTCGAAGCCATGAGAACGACCGGCGTGCCGTCATAGCCCGCCTCCTTGAGCAGTTCCTGCGCTTTCTTCGCATTGCCCGCGAGAAGCCCGTCCATTCCGGCGGTGGTGTAGAGCGGCGTTCCGCAGGGATAATAGCTCTTGCAGACCTTGTAATATTCGGGGTCGCCGACGGCCGCCTTCAGGAAGTCCTCCTGGTTCAGGGCGTACCAGAGGGCCTGCTTGATCTTCGGATTGTTGAGGGGCGGCACCAGCGAGTTCGGCCGTATGGTGAACTGGCCCGTCACGTGGTTGACCACGAGCTTGAGGTTGCCGTCGCTCTTGATGAGCGGCAGCAGATCGTGCGGCGGCTGCTCGATATAGTCGATCTCGCCCGCGGACAGGGCGTTGATCGCCTGCTGCGCGTCGGCGATGGCGAGCCATTCGACGCGGTCGACCTTGACGACCTTGCCGCCGGCGAAGCCCGAGGCCGGCTCCGAACGCGGCTTGTACTTGTCGAACTTGGTGAAGACGATCTTGTCGCCGGGCTTCCATTCGTCCTTCTTCAGCACGAAGGGGCCGGAGCCGATGAAGTCGGAAATCTGCTTGCCGGGATCGGTCTCCGCAATGCGCTTCGGCATCATGAAGGGGACGTTCGACGACGGCTTGGCGAGCGCGAACAACAGGAGGCCCGTCGGCTCCTTCAGCTTGATGACGATGGTCTTCGGATCGGGCGAAGAGATTTCCGACACGAAGCCGGTGAAGACCTTCTGGCCGAGCGAGTCCTTGGCCGACCAGCGTTTGAGCGACTGGATGCAGTCCTCCGCGGTCACCGGCTGGCCGTCGTGCCACAGCAGGCCGTCGCGGAGCGTCATGGTGTAGGTGAGCTTATCGGCGGAGATATCGACCTTGTCGACCATCTGCGGCTTGACGTCGTTGTTCGCATCGAGCGCGAACAACGTGTCGTAGATCATGTAGCCGACGTTTCGGGAGATATAGGCCGTCGTCCAGATCGGGTCGATGATCTTCACGTCGGAATGCATCACCGCCTTGAGCACGGTCTCCGCGGATGCGGGCGCGGTCGCAACCGGCCCTGCCCCCACGACAGCCGCCAGCGCCGCCGACAGCGCGAATTTCCTGAATCGCATAAACCCCTCCCGGTCGTTCTTGTGAGGGCCAGCCTAATCGGTAAGCAGGCGTCCTTACAAGGAGATCGTCCTGCGCTTCGCATTGCGAAAATCGTGCCGGCAGGGGTCAGATGCCGGAGCCGCCGCTTTCCATGTCGGGCGGCACTTCCGGAAGGCCCGCGGATCGCAGGGAATCGCGCGCGCCGTCGAGCGACGTCGGCAAGGGCATCCAGCACTGCAATTCGCTGTCGTCGTAGGCGATGGTGCAGTCGCGGTCGGAATCGGTCGATATCCAGCAGTGATAGTCCGCGCGCGGCGGCCTGGCCCATCGCGCGACGTCCACCTCGGGCGGCCCCTGTTCCGTGCCGCGCAGCGCGACAATGAGCCGCGTACCGTCGCGCGGGGCCTCCGTCATTCGTCTCCAGGTCCCGAAATCGACGTCGCTCATGCCGTTCCCCTCGCAAGCAATCGTCAGGATGCAGCGTGGCGCTTTTGTGAGCAAGCGCGATATAATGCCGGCAATGGCGAACGAACTGACGGACATCGACCGCGAACAGGGCGGGGACCGCAATTCGCGCGGGCTGCGCATCGCGCTCGGCGCGCTGGCGATCGTCCTCGCCGCGGGCTGCGGCTACCTGTGGATGCGCTTCGGCGCGCAGGTCTTTCTCGACGCCGCGCTGTTCGCCTGGCGCTCCTGCTTCTGAGTCTTCAGAAGGCGCCGACGGGAAAATACTTGAGATAGAGCTCCGCATAGACGCCGCGCTCCGCCAGGCGCGCGAGGCCGTAGTCGAGCGCCGCGCGCAGGGCCGGGCTGTTTTTCCGCACGGCGATGGTCAGGCCCTCGCCGAAATAGGCGCGATCGACGAAAGGACCGCCGAAGAACGCGCAGCAGCCGCTGGACGCGGAGCCGCCAAGCCATGTGGCCAGCGAAACGCCGTCGCCGAAGATCGCGGCGACATCGCCCTTCACGAGCGCGGCGCGCTGCGCATCGGCGCTGTCGTAGCGCTCGAGCGCGAGCTTGGGAAAATAGACCTCGAGCCAGGCCGCATGCGCGCTGCCGGCGACGACGCCTGTTTTGGCCGTTCCCATCTGCTCGGGCGTGGCCGCCTTGGCCGGCGCCTGCCCGGCGCGCACGACGAAGCGGCCCGGCAGCAGCATGTAGGGCCGGGTGAAGGCGAACTGCTCGCGCGTGCGATCGGTGATGGCGAGGCCCGCGATCAGCGCGTCGCCCTTGTTCTCGGCGAGCGCGGCGGCGAGCGTATCCCAGCGGCGCGCCTGCACGGTGCAGGCCACCTGCAATTCCTCGCACAGCGCGCGGGCCAGATCGACGCTGAAGCCGGTCAGCGAGCCATCCGGCAATGCGAAGTCGAAGGGCGGATAGTCGTCGGCCGTCAGGAAGCGGATCAGATGCAGCGCGTTCGCGTCGGGCCTGGCGAGCCGTCGGTTGGGATCCCAGAAGGAGGGAACGAACCCGCCGTCTTCGCTGCGCGCCGGCGCGGCCATGCCGGCCAGCGCGAGAAGCAGCGCAACGGCGATCTTTTTGCCTATGGGCAATCCGGTTTCCTCGATCTAGTCTCTGGGGGTCGGGTCCCCGACGGAATTTTTTATGATTTATCGCGTCGATCGTATTGCGGAAAGCGTTTCGCGAGTCGCCCGGGCGTTCGACCGGACCGGGAGCGTGCGCGATCGCGCCACGCCCCGCTCGCTGGCGCTCGAAGCGACTGCGCTGCGCAGCATCGGCGTTCCGGCGCCGCTCCTCCTCGAAGCCGCCGCGCAAGCCCGCTGGACCGCCGCGCCGCTGGACGCGACGCTGCTCGCGAGCCGCCGGGTGGACGAGGACGTCTTCTACCGTGCGCTGGCCCGCCGTCTCGACGTTCCCTTCATCGTCCAGCCCACCCGTCTCGACATCCGCACGGATTATGGCGCGGCGGCGACGGCGGGCGCGGCGGCGCTCGCCACGCCCGCACGCGACGTCCGCTGGCTCGCCGCGCCGCGCGGCCGCGCGATCGCCGCAATGCTCGCGCTTCCCGACGCGTCGGGGCTGGCGATCACGACGCCCCGCCGCTTCGGCGCATGGCTGCGCGCATCCGCCGGCGCGCAGATCGCCGACGACGCCGCACTGCGCCTGCATCGCATCGAGCCCCGGCTCTCGGCCCGCGCCGGGCCGTCGCGCCGGACGCAGTTTGCGAGCGCCGCGCTGCTCGCCGCCTTCGGCGGACTGGCGGCGCTGTGGCCGCACGCGGCGACGCTTCTGCTCTGGACGCTCCTGACCATCGCCTTCTCCATGGCGACGGCGACGCGGATATTCACGGCTGCGGCGACGTTCGGGCCGGAGCCGGACAGCCCGCCGCTCGCCGATCGCAGCCTGCCGCTCTACACGATCGTGATCGCGCTCTACCGCGAGGCCGGGGTCGCCGCCGCTCTGATCGCGGCGCTCGAGGCGATCGACTATCCGCGCGCGAAACTCGACATCAAGTTCGTGGTGGAGGCCGACGATTCCGCGACATTCGCCGCGCTCGCGGCGTCGCTGCCGGGCATCGAATACGAGATCATCGTGGCCCCGCACGGCGCGCCACGCACCAAGCCGCGCGCGCTGAATGTCGCCCTGCCCTTCGCGCGCGGCGAACTCCTGTGCGTGTTCGACGCGGAAGACCGGCCCGAACCGGATCAGTTGCGGCGCGCGGCCGCGCGTTTCGCGCGCGCGGATTCCCGGCTCGGCTGCCTGCAAGCGCGGCTCTGCGCGGACAATGCCGACGAAAACGTCATCGCCGGCCTGTTCGCGCTCGACTACGCCGCGCTGTTCGAGGTCGCCAATCCCGGCATAGCCGCGCTCGGACTGCCGATGATGCTCGGCGGCACTTCGAACCACTTCCGCGTCCAGACGCTGCGCGATCTCTGCGGCTGGGACGCCTGGAACGTGACCGAGGACGCCGATCTCGGCATTCGCCTGGCGCGCTGCGGCCTGCGCGTGGAAACGCTGGACTCGCGCACCTGCGAGGAAGCGCCGGTCACGCTCGCCGCCCTCGTCAATCAACGCGTGCGCTGGATGAAGGGCTGGATGCAGACGGCCTTCGTGCATCTGCGCGATCCCGTCGCCCTGTGGATCAATCTCGGCCCGCTCGCGTTTTTCGTCACGCTCTCGCTTTTCGTCTCGGGCGTGCTGAGCCCGCTGTTATGGCCGTGGTTCACGCTCGCGCTCGCGCGCGATCTTGCGACCGGCGCATTGTTTGCGCCGGCTACGCTCCTCGATCACGTCGTCGACACTTGTGCGCTCTGGCTGGCCGTGGCGGGCCCCGTCGCCATCGTCTGGCCCGTCGCGCTCGGCATGAAACGGCAGGGACTGACGCCACGCTGGCCGTTGCTCTTCCTGTTGCCGTTCTGGCACGTGATGCTGAGCGTCGCCGCCTGGCGCGCGGTCTACGATCTCTGGCGCAATCCGTTCGGCTGGGCGAAGACAACGCATGGCGTCGCCAAACGGCGTGTCCGTCAGCGCCAGCCGACGAAGCGGCGTTCCAGCGCGCCGATGGCGCGGGCGACGACGAGCCCGAGCAACGAGAGAACAACGACGCCCGCCAGCAATTGATCGGTCTGCATGAGATTGCCGGCCTGCAGCACGAAGGCGCCGATTCCCTTCTCGGCGCCGACCATTTCCGCGGAGACGACGAGAAGCAGCGCGATCGAGGTCGAGATGCGGAAGCCCGCGAGGATCGACGGCAGCGCCCCGGGCAGCACGACCTTGCGCACGATATCGCCGAACGGCAGGCCGAAACTCTGCGCCATGCGGATGAGATTGCGCGGCACGGCGTCCACGCCGCTCGCCGCCGAGATCGCCGTGGGGAAAAAGACGCCGAGCGCGATGGTGGCGATCTTGGAAGATTCGCCGATGCCGAGCCACAGGATCATCAACGGCAAGAGCGCGATCTTCGGAATGGGGAAGAGCGCGGAGACGATTGCGAAACCCGCCGCACGCGCGAAGGTGAACAGTCCCATGGCGAGGCCAACCGCGAGGCCCGCAACCGCGCCGAGCGACCAGCCGGCGAGGATGCGCAGCGCCGAAATACCGATCTGCGACAGGAGATCGCCCTGCGTGACGAGCCGCCAGAGCGCCGAAACGATCGCGGCGGGACTGGGCAGGAACAGCGGGCTGACGCCGAGGAAACTCGAGGCGGCCTGCCAAAGCGCGATCAGACAGACGAGCGCGACGGCGCCGCCGAAGCGGCTGTCGCCCGGCGCGAAGCCCGCGCCGCGAAACCGCACGGGCGCAAGATTGCGATCGCGCTCAGCCATCGATCGTCTCGCGATCGGCGGCCGCCGCCTCGTCACGGATCATCGACCAGAGATCGGCGCGCCAGCGGGCGACCGCCTCGGCTTGCGCGGGATCGCCGCGTTTTTCGCGCGCGACCGGCGCGGATGAGATCGCGCGGATGCGGCCGGGCCGGCGCGAGAAGACGAGTGCGCGGTCCGCGAGGCGCGCGGCCTCGTCGAGATTGTGCGTGACGTAGAGGACGCTCATTTCGCCCTGCTCCAGCAGACGCTCGAGGTCCTCCATCAGAAGGTCGCGCGTCTGGCTGTCGAGCGCGCTCAAGGGCTCGTCCATCAGCAGGATCGAGGGACGCACGGCGAGCGCGCGGGCGAGGCCGACGCGCTGGCGCATGCCGCCGGAAAGCTGCTTCGGCAGCGCCGCAGCGAAATCGCCGAGGCCCGTGCGCGCGAGAACGTCGGCGACGATGGCGCGCATTTCGCGCGCTTCCAGGCGCTTGTGCTCCAGCGCCAAGGCGACGTTGTCCGCGACGCTGCGCCAGGGCAGGAGCGCGAAATCCTGAAAGACGAAGGTCAGCGGATTGAGGCTCGACGCAGGCACGTCGCCGATGCGCACAGCGCCCTGCCTCGGCGCGAGCAGGCCGCCGGCGATGGAGAGCAACGTGGACTTGCCGCAGCCGGAGGGGCCGACAATGGCGAGGATCTCGTTGGCGCCGAGTTCGAACGAGACGTTCGAGAGAACATCGAGATCGCCGAAGCGGTGCGAGACATTGTCGACGACGAGACGCGCCATCTGTCCACGTCAGTCCTTCACGAAGCGACGGTCGATCACCTGCTCGAGCCCGAAGCCTTTGTCGACGAAGCCCTGCGCCTGATACCATTCGATCTGATGCGCGACATTCCGCAGGTCGAGCTTTGCATCCGGCTCGACGTAGGCGAGCGTTTTGGCGACGTCCTCCGGCTTCTGCTGCGTGTATTTCGAGATGATTTCGAGCAGCGGCGCGCGCTCCGTCTCGGGCGCCTTCTCGTCGAGCTTGTCGTGGAACAGCTTGCAGCCGCGACGATAGGCGGCGAGGAAATCGCCGATCGCCTTCTCGTCGGCCCTGATCTTCGCCGACGCGAAAGCCGCGCCGATCTGCCACGGCGCTTCGTCCGAGCCCCAGCCGAGCAGGCGGGCGGCGCCGGACGCGATCGCGCCGCTCGCCACCGTCGCCGGCAGGACGGCGCCGTCAACCGCGCCGCCCTGCAGCGCCGAGACGATATTGCCCATGGATTGCAGGGGCACGAAGGTCACGCTCGACAGCGGGAACTTGTATTTCTCGGCCACCAGCCCGCTGACGAAATGGAAGCTGGAGCCGACCTGCGTGATGCCGATGCGCTTGCCGCGGATGTCCTGCGGCTTTTTCAGCGCATCGCCATTGGGCTTGGTCGTCGCCAGAAAGGCGTCGAGCGGGAAGCCCGGAACTTCGCGCGACTGGCCGGCGATGATGGTGAGCGCGCCCTTGCCGGCGAGATTGAACAGGCCGGCGGTAAAGGCGGTGACGCCGATGTCGATATCGCCCGAGGCGGCCGCGACCGCGATCGGTTGCGCGGCGGCGAAGAAGACCAGTTCGACGTCGAGGCCGGCGTCCTTGAAGAAGCCGAGGTTCTGCGCGAGGAAAACCGCGCCGGAGGAGGAGAGGCGCAGCACGCCGACGCGCAGCTTGCGGGCCTCGGCGCGGGCAGCGGCGGGAGCGAGCGCGGTGGCGAGGCTTGCGGCGAGGAGATCGCGGCGGGTGAAGATGGACGGCATCATGTTCCTGGTCGCCTTCAGCGCTTTTCCGTTTCCCTCTCCCCCTGTGCGAAACTTCTGCGAATTGGGCTCCCCTCCCCCTTGCGGGGAGGGGCTGGGGGTGGGGGTCGACTGGGTCCAATCTCGCGAGATTCGTTCCGTGGCTACCCCCACCCCGCCCTCCCCGCAAGGGGGAGGGAGGGCGCCCGAGACGTCCCTCAACTTTCGCAGAAGCCTCGCGCGCGGGGAGAAGGAGAGGAAATCACATCCCCAGATAGGCCTGCCGCACGCGATCGTCCGCCAATAAATCGGCGCCGGCGCCCGAAAGCGTGATCGATCCGTTTTCGAGCACGTAGGCGTGCTTCGCGATTTCGAGCGAGGCGGCGACGTTCTGCTCCACCAGCAGGCAGGACAGGCCCTTGCCGTTGAGGTCGACAATCGTATCCAGCACGTCGTTGGCGAGCGCCGGACTGAGGCCAAGCGAGGGCTCGTCGAACATCACGAGATCGGGCTCGCCCATCAGGCAGCGGGCGATGGCGAGCATCTGCTGCTCGCCGCCGGACAAGGTGCCGGCCGCCTGCCCGAGACGCTCGCGCAGGCGCGGGAAGAGAGCGAGCATCCGCTCCATGTTCTCGGCCTTTCGCGCGCGGGAGCGCGGCAGCAGGCCGCCCACCAGGAGATTCTCGCGCACCGTCAGCGTCGGGAAGACCTGCCTGCCCTCCGCCACCTGGCCGACGCCGAGGTTGCAGACGCGATGGCTGTCGAGGCCGGCGATGTCGGCGCCTCGCCAGGTCACGCGTCCCGCCGCCGGCTTCAGCATGCCGGCGATGGCGCGGATCAGCGACGTCTTGCCGGCGCCGTTCGCGCCGACGATGGCGACGATCTCGCCTTCCGGCACCTCGAGGCTGACGCCGGAGAGCGCCTGCGCGTCGCCGTAGAAGAGATCGAGGCCTTCGACGCTCAGCATCAGTGCGCCGCCTTCATGCCGAGATAGGATTCGATCACGCGCGGGTCCCGCGTGACTTCCTGCGGCGCGCCCTCGGCGATGCTCGCGCCGTGATGCAGCACGTGTACGCGGTCGGCCAGCGCCATCACCGCGCGCATGACGTGCTCGATCATGACGATGGTGAGCCTGTCGTGGCGGTTGATGTCGCGCAGCACGCCGACCATGCGGTCGGTCTCGGTCGGCCTGAGGCCCGCCATCACCTCGTCGAGCAGGATGATGCGCGGCCTTGTCGCGAGCGCGCGGGCGACCTCCAGCCGCTTGCGGTCGGGCAGCGTCAGGCTGCCGGCCTTCTGCGCGCTCTTGTCGAAGAGATCGAGCTTGCGCAGGATTTCGTCGCCCTCCTTGCGGGCCGTCGCCATGTCGGGCGCGCGCAGCATGGCGCCGATCGCGACATTGTCGCGCACGGTCAAGTCGGGGAAAGGCTTTACGATCTGGAACGTCCGCGCAATGCCGGCCCCGCATATCGCCTCCGGGTCCTGCCCGTCGATGCGCGCGCCGGCGTATCTGATCTCGCCTTCGTCCGGGGCGAAGACGCCGGCGACGAGATTGAAGAGGGTCGTCTTGCCGGCGCCGTTGGGGCCGATGATCGCGAAAATCTCGCCCTCCTCCACGGCGAGCGAAACGGAATCGACCGCGGTGAGGCCGCGAAACCGCTTCACGACGCCGGCGATCTCGAGGAGCGCGCTCATGGCTCGCGCGCCTCAAGGCCCAGCTTGCGCGCGAGCCAGGGCCAGATGCCGTTGGGCGCGGCGGCGATGATCGCCATGAGGATGAGACCGTAGACCAGCGCCTTGACGCCCGGCGCGCCGAGGCCGACGGCGCGCAATCCGTCCGTCAGCGCGGAGCCGAGCGGCACCAGCAGGAAGGCGCCGACGAAGGGGCCCATCAACGTGCCGAGGCCGCCGATGATCGGCGCCAGAATGATCTCGATCGACTTCGAGGTTTCGAGGATCTGCGCGGGAAAGAGATTGTTGGTCCAGAAGGCTAGATAGACGCCGCCGACCGCCGTCATGGCGGCGGAGATGAACAGCGCGAGAAAGCGCGTGCGGTTGATGTTCACGCCGAGCGCGCGCGCGGCCTGCGGGTCCTCGCGGATGGCGAGGAAGGCGTACCCGAGTTTCGACGAGCGCAGCACGGCGGCGATCACGAGCGAGGCGGCCGCCATGGCGAGCGCGAGATAGTAGAAGAAGAGCGGGCCGCCGCGCAGGTTCCACCATTCGTCCGACAGCGCGGCGTTGACCGGCAGGAAGAAACCCGCCGCGCCGCCGACGAAGGACCAGTTGTCGAAGCCGATGCGCACGATCTCCGCAAAGGCGATGGTCAGCAGCGAGAAATAGACGCCCTCGATGCGGAAGCGGAAGCCGAGCCAGCCGAGCAGAAAGGCGGCGACGACGCCGAGCGCCATGGCGACGAAGACGCTCAGCCACGGGCCGACGCCGTAATTCACGAAGAGAACGGCCGACGCATAGGCGCCGAGGCCGAGATAGAGCGCGTGGCCGAGCGACAGCAGGCCGCAATAGCCCATCAATATGTTCCACGCCTGCCCGAGATAGGTCGCAAGCAGCGCAAGCAGGATGATGGAAAGCGTGTAGCGGTCGACGACGAAAGGCGCGACGAGCAGCGCGACGCCGCAGGCGAGGAGCGCGACCGTGCTGCGCGGCGTGAGGAAGGACAGCGCGCCGCTCACGATTCGGCCTTTCCGAACAGGCCCTGCGGGCGCAGCGCCAGCACGAGCACGAGCAGGCCGAAGGAGACCATGCTCTTGATCGCCGGCGAGACGACGAGGCTCGCCACCGCCTCGGCCACGCCGATCAGCAGGCCGCCCGCGAGCGCGCCGGTCATGGAGCCGAGGCCGCCGACGATGACGATGGTGAAGGCGAGCAGCGTCAGCGACGGCGCGAGCATCGGCGTCATGTCGGTCAAAGCCATCATGATCGAGCCGGCCGCGCCGACGCAGGCGAGCCCGAGGCCGAAGGAGATGGCGTAGAGCCGCTTGACGTCGAGGCCGACGACGGCGGCGCCGGTCAGGTTGTCGGCGGCCGCGCGGATCGCGGTGCCCGTCGCGGTGAAGCGGAAGAAGGCGAAGAGCGCGGCGGTGACGGCGAGCGCGGCGGCCGCGCCATAGACGCGCACCTTGTCGATCAGCGCGCCCGCGATCTCGTAGGAATCGAAGGAATAGGGCAGATCGACGTGTTTCGATTCAGGCCCGAAGACCAGCAGCAGGCCATTGGTGATGACGAGCGCGACGCCGACCAGCAGGATGAACTGCTCGTGCTGCGGCCGCGTGACGAAGGGCTGCACCAGGCCGCGCTGCATCGCGTAGCCCAGGATGAAGAAGGCGATCGCCAGCGGGATGCTCGCGATGATCGGATCGACATGCGCGAGGCCGAACAGCACGAAGGCGCAATACATGGCGAGCACGGCGAATTCGCCGTGCGCGAAATTGACGACGCGCACGACGCCGAAGATCACGGACAGGCCGAGCGCCATCAGGCCGTAGACGAGGCCGGTGAGCACGCCCTGCGAGAGGACTTCGAGATAGAGGGAAAAGGACATGCGGCTCGCTGCGCGCGTGAACCGGCGCCGCCTCGCGGGTCGCGCGAGGCGGCGGTTCGTCGGCTCGACCTACTTGCGGCCCTGCCAGGCCGGGAAGGGCAGGATCGGCTTCGCCACCGCGACATCCGCCGGGAAGACCACCGTCGGCTTCTGGCCGATGTTCTGGATGGAGGCCGAGCCGATGTTGGGATTGTCGCCCTTCTCGTTGAACACGATCGGGCCGCCGATCATCACGTGATCCTTGATGTTGGTGGCCTTGATCGCCTTCATCAGCGTCTCGCCGTCGCCCGTGCCGGCGCGCTTGAAGGCGTCGGCGGCGACGAGAAGCGCCTCGAAGGTGAAGCCGGCGTTGAAGCCGTCGAGGTCGAAGCGGTTCTTCGGATTGGCCGTCTTGAACGAGGCCTCGAGCGCCTGCGTCATCTGCGACTTCACGTTGAACCAGGGCAAATTGTAAATGTAACCGTCCGCATAGGCGCCGACCGCGTCGAAGAACTCCTGATCATAAAGGCCGGGCGAACCGGGCGACATGATCGCCTTGGGCTGGAATTTCTGGCGCACCATGTCGCGCGTCAGCTTGATGGCGTCGCCGGCGCGCGTGACGATCATCAGCAGGTCGGGATTGACGCCGCGCACCTTGGTCACCTCGACCGAAAGGTCCTGCGCCTTCGGGTCGTAGGCGATGCTCTCGACGATCTTGAACGGCATGTTCAGCGTGGGGAAGATCTTCTCCATCGCCTGTCCCTGCGCTGTGCCGAACGTGTCGTTCGAGTGCATGAAGACGGCGGTCTTCAGCTCGAGATTGGCGGCCTTCGAGACCTCGCCGATGAGCTTCAAGCCGTTCGTCACGAGACCCGGGCCGGTCATGAAGTTGCGCACCAGATATTGATAACCCTGGCCCGTGAGCTGCGGCGCGGAGGCGATGTTGCAGATCAACGGAACCTTGCGCTGCTCGCACACCTGGGCGATCGCGATCGTGTTGCCGGATTCGAAAGCGCCGATCACGCATTGCGCGCCGTCGTTGATCGCCTTCTCGGCCTGGGTGCGCGAAACGTCGTTCGAGGATTCCGTGTCGATGTGGACGATCTCGATATTGTAGCCGAGGTCGGAGAGCACTTTCGGCGTCGCCAGCGCGCCGCGATAGCAGCTCTGGCCGGCCTGCGCGAAGAAGCCCGAGCGCGGCAGCATGAGAGCGATCTTCAGCGACTTGGCCTGGGCGCGCACGACGGCCGGGGCCGCAATTGCCGCGCTCGCGCCGGCCAGCAGGCTGCGGCGGTCGATCCATCCCGTCTTGGCGTTCATTCTTCGCTCCCCGGTCTAGGCGCCGCCTCGGGGGCTGCGCTGAAAATGGCCGCGCTGGCGGCGCGGGAAACATACAGGCCGCGGCGCCGCGCGCAAGTCTGGCGCGCAACCGGACAGCGCATCGCAATGCGGCAAATCGTCAGGAGAAAGGATCGTCGATCAACGGGTCGGGCTTGGCGATCTCCGTCAGCCGCGCCGTGTCCGATATCATGATCTCGCGCCCGTGCGCCTCGACGCCATGCGCGCCGAGCGCGGCGAAGGTGCGCGAGAGATTCTCGGGCGTCGTGCCGATGTGGGAGGCGAGCTTGCGCTTGTCGAACGGCAGACGCAGCCGGCCGCCGGCGCCCGCAGGCTCCATCTCGCGCAACAGCCAGTTGGCGAGGCGCTCGATGGTCGGACGGAACTTGCGGTCCTTCAGCTCCTTCAAAACGCGCCGGTAGGCCGTCGAAAGCTCCAGCACGATGGCGCGCGCGAAAGCCGAATCGGCCTCGATCGCGGCGCGCACCGTCTCGGCCGGGATCATGAGCACGCGCGAGGCGGCGAGCGTGCGCGCCGAATTCAGGTATGGCGCGTCGCGCGCCACCGCGGCGAGGATGAAGGTCGAATAGGGCCGCAGCAGCGAAAAGCCGAGCTCGTCGCTGCCGCGCTCGGAATAGAGCTCGACCAAGCCCTCGACGACGACATGCAGGAAGTCCGGCCGGTCGCCCTCGCGGATCAATTCGACATGAGCGGGAAAGCGCTGGAGCATGGCGCCGGCGACCAGCTCGTCGAAACGCGCCAGATCCATGCCGCGGAACAGCGGCAGGGTCTGCACGTGATCGATGTCGGCCGGCCGCACGCGGACTAAGCTCCCAAGTCTTCTAGGCTCCCAAGGCTTCCTTTTCCATGTCGCGCGCCGACATGTCTTCCGTCGTCATCCTGCCGTAGAGGCGCGCCATCTCGCGCATCAGGAATTGCGCGGGCACGTCGTGGAAGGCGCCGTGGTCGACGACATATTGCATGAAGGCGCGGCCCGCGCCGTCGAAGGGATGCAGCAACGCATCGTCGCGGCCGTCGAAATCGAGCGGCTTCACGCCCAGCTTCTCGCAGAGCGAGGCGTTGAAGGTGGGCGTCGCCTTGCGCCAGGCGCCGTCGATCCAGACATGCGTATAGCCGTGCCAGGAGAAGAGGTCGGTGCCCATGCTCTCGCGCAGCTTGTCGGTCGTCAGATGGTTGCGCACATCGGCGAAGCCGACGCGCGCCGGAATGCCGTTGACCCGGCAGATGGCGGCGTAGAGCGAGGCCTTGCCGACGCAATAGCCGTTGCCCGCCGCCACCACGCTGGAGGCGCGGAAGGTCTCGGGCGTGGTCATCTTGACGTAGGGGTTGTAGCGGATTTCGTCGCGCACGGCCTTGTAGAGCGCGCCCGCAATTTCGCGATCGCTCGCGCCCACAGGCGCATGCCGTCTGGCGAAAGCGACGACCGATGGATGTTCGCTGTCGATGTAATCGCCGGGGTCGAGGAAGAGGCGGCGCTCGGAGTCGGTGAGAGTCTCAGTCATGCCGCAATCTAGCAAGCGCGCGCCAGCGATGACAAATCGCGCCCGCTAATAGTCGACCTGCGTCAGGAACAGGCCGTCGGGCGGCGCAACCGCGCCGCAGCGCGACCGGTCGCGCGCATCGAGCGCGCTTCTCAGATCGGCGGCCGTCCACTTGCCGGAGCCGACATGCTCGAGAGAGCCCACCATCGAGCGCACCTGCCGGTGCAGGAAGGAGAGGGCCGAGGCGCGGATCTCGATCATGTCGCCGACGCGGGTCACGTCGAGCCGATCGAGCGTGCGCAGCGGCGAATTGGCCTGACATTCGGCCGCGCGAAAGGTGGTGAAATCACGCCGCCCGACCAGTTCCTGCGCGGCGTCGCGCATGGCGCGGGCGTCGAGCGCGCGAGCGACATGCCAGACATAGCCGCGCTCGTGCGTCGGCGGCGCGCGACGGTTGAGGATGCGGT
>DAIRCS010000075.1:0-15440 GCA_036796555.1 Rhodoblastus sp.
GCGCCCAGTCCCACACGCGCGAATAGGCCGTGCCGCCGGCGATGATCAGCTTCGGGCGGACGCGCCGCGCCGTCTCGGCGATCTCGTCCATGTCGAGCTGCTGGTTGTCCTTGCGCACCCCGTAGGAAGCGACCTTGAACCACTTGCCGGACATGTTGACGGGCGAACCGTGGGTGAGATGGCCGCCGGAATTGAGGTCGAGGCCCATGAACGTGTCGCCGGGCTGCAGCAGGGCCAGGAACACGGCCTGGTTCATCTGGCTGCCGGAATTCGGCTGCACATTGGCGAACTTGCAGTCGAACAGGCGGCAGGCGCGCTCGATCGCGAGCTTTTCGGCGATGTCGACATACTGGCAGCCGCCGTAATAGCGCTTGCCCGGATAGCCTTCCGCGTATTTGTTGGTCATGATCGAGCCCTGCGCCTCGAGGACGGCGCGGGACACGATGTTTTCGGAGGCGATCAACTCGATTTCTTCACGCTGGCGACCCAGTTCGAGGTCGATCGCCCTGGCGATCTCCGGATCGACGTCGGCCAGCGACGCGGAGAAGAAGGAATTGGACTTGGGCGCGTGCATTTCGGCGGCGTTGTTGCTCATGGGCGACCCTTCCTGACGCTGGGGTCTGACCGACCCGGAAACCGGAAAACCCCTTTCCCCGCCCCGGGAGGGACGGCGGAATCGGCTGCCGGCTGAAGCGAAGGGCGGCGTTTAGCATGGTCGGCGCGCCGGGGGAAGGCGCGCGCCGGCTGTCGCGGCAATCGCGGCGTTTCACCGAAAATAGCAAAATTTGCTAATTTTTGTGCTCCGACCCATATTGGCGGGACGGAGGCGATCCATGAACATGAACGTGTCCCTGACCGACGAACTCGCGCAATTCGTCCGCGAAAAAGTGGAGACCGGTCGCTACGCCTCTTCCAGCGAGGTCGTTCGTGAAGCGTTGCGCCTCCTCGAAAAGCAGGACGCCGAGGAGGCCGAAAGGCTGAAATGGCTCCAGCAGGCGTGGAGCGAAGGAGTCGAGAGCGACAAGTTCGCGCCCCTTGATCGCGCAGGCGTCAGGGAGGCAGGTCGCCGCCGGCTCGCCTCCAAAGGCTGAGGCTTGCCCGCCGTCCTCTATTCCGAGGCCGCACGCGCGGATATCGAACTTATCTGGGCGCAGGTCGCGGCGACGAACGGCGAGACGGTCGCCGAGCGGGTCATCGACCGGATCGAACGCCGCGCCGCCTCTCTCGTCGACTATCCACTGCTTGGCCCGGCGCGGCCGGACATTGCCGACGGCGCGCGCTCTCTTCTCGTTGAGCGTTGGCTCATTCTGTATCGCGTCGTCGCGAAAGCAATCGAAATCGTCCGCGTCGTCGATGGCGCTCGAGACTTGCGGAAGCCCGGATAGACTGGCGATGGAACTCGGCCGCCACGGCGCCGTTGTGCGTCGGGCAGGCGTGCGCGCGTGGGGAGCAGAGAATGGCAGAATCCGTCAGAACTTTCTGGAGGGGCTACCTCCGCCTCGCTCTCGTCGCCATTCCCGTGCGCCTCGTCTCCGCCGAGAAAGCCGCCGCCACGCCGCGCTTTCACCAGATCGACCGCAAGTCGAAGCAGCGCATCCGCTACATCAAGTCCGTGGTCGCCAAGGGCGCGGCGCCGAAGGCCGTGCCCAAGGAAGACATCGTGATGGGCTACGAGATCGAGCCGGGCAATTTCGTCCTCATGGAGCCCGACGAGCTCGACGCCGTGAAGCTCGAGACCCGCCACACGATCGAGCTGACGCAATTCGTCGAAATGTGCGAGATCGACCCGCTCTATTTCGAGCGCCCCTACTACATCCTGCCCGACGGCGACGTGGCCGAGGAAGGCTATGTCGTCATCCGCGACGCGCTGAAGGCCTCGAGGAAGGCGGCCATCGGCCAGCTCACCCTGCGCGGCCGCGAAAATCTCGTGGCCCTCTACCCCGGTGGCAAGGGGCTCGTGCTCGACACGCTGCGCTACGAGGAGGAGGTGAAGGACGCGGACAGCGTCTTCAGCGACCTCGGCCGGATCAAGCCGCGCGCCGACATGCTGAAGATGGCGGAAGAGCTGATCAGGAGCCGCGCCGCGCCTTTCGATCCCGCGCAATACAAGAACCATTACGCCGAGGCCCTGCGCGATCTCGTCAAGCAGAAGCTCTCCTCCGGCGGCTCGATCCCGGTCGAGGACGAGCGCGAACCCGGCGGGGGCAAGGTCATCGACTTCATGGAGGCGCTGAAGCGGTCGCTGAAGGGCGACGGCGAAGCGCCGAAGACGGCCCCTGCCCGCGCGCCGAAGCGCGGAACGGCGGCGGCGAAAGCGGCGACGAAGGCGAAAGCCAAACCCGCGCCGAAAAAGAAGCGCGCCTGACATGGCGCGGCGCGCTTCGTCCAGGGGATCGCTCGCGACCTATCGCGCAAAGCGCGATTTCGCCCGGACGCCGGAGCCGTCGGGCGGCGCGCTCCCCGCCGGCCGCCGCCTCATCATCCAGCATCATTTCGCGACGCGCGATCACTACGACCTGCGGCTGGAGGCGGACGGCGTGCTGAAGAGCTGGGCCGTCACACGGGGGCCGTCCGCGAACCCGCACGACA
This sequence comes from Rhodoblastus sp., assembly GCA_036796555.1. Lineage (GTDB taxonomy): Bacteria > Pseudomonadota > Alphaproteobacteria > Rhizobiales > Beijerinckiaceae > JAJXWB01. The sequence continues at coordinate 2,590 of DAIRCS010000075.1, forward strand.
GGCGTCTCGCCGTGCGCACCGAGGATCATCCGCTCGATTACGCGACCTTCGAGGGCCTGATCCCGAAGGGTCAGTATGGCGGCGGCACGGTCATCCTGTGGGAATACACGACCTATACGCCGCTCAACGGCGATCCCGGCGCGGCGATCGACAAGGGCGAGATCAAGTTCCAGGCGCATGGCGCGCGCATGCGCGGCCGCTGGGTTCTCGTGCGCATGAAGCCGCGGCCCGGCGAAAAGCGCGAGAACTGGCTGCTGATCAAGGAGCGCGACGAATTCGCCGAAGACGACGACGGATTGACGACGCGCTTTCCGGATTCGGTTTCGAGCGCGCGGTCGCGGAGGGAGATCGAGGAAGGAAAGGCGGCGCGCTTGTCATCCCCCTCCCCCCTTGTGGGGGAGGGAAGGGGTGGGGGGTCGGGAAATCTCGCGAGCGCGCGCGACCCCCTCCCCCAACCCCTCCCCCAACCCCTCCCCACAAGGGGGAGGGGAGCAACAACCCTCCCCGCCTTCGTCCCCCCGCAGCTCTGCAGCCAGGTCGAGTCGCCGCCCGCGGGCGGCGACTGGCTCTACGGGATGAAATACGACGGCTACCGCCTGCAACTCGCCGTCGCGGGCGGCGACGCGCGGCTGTTCACGCGCTCGGGCCTCGACTGGACACCCAAATTCGGCGCGGTCGCGGCCGATGCGGCGCGCCTTCCGTGCAGGAGCGCGCTCATCGACGGCGAGGCTGTCGTCCTGAACGGCAGGGGGCTCTCCGATTTTCCCGGCCTCGTCGCCGCGCTGGAAGAGCAGCGATCCGCCGACATCATGCTCATGGCCTTCGATCTGCTTTTCCTCGACGGAAAGGACCTGCGCGCCGCGCCCTTGCACGCGCGCAAGAAGAGGCTCGCCGCGCTCCTGGCGAAAGCGCCTGCGCACAACATCCGCTTTGCTGCGCATCTGGAAAACGGCGGCAAGGCGGTGTTCGATTCCGCCGTGGCCGCGGGCGCGGAAGGCGTCATCGCCAAGAGCCGCAGCGCGCCCTATCGCTCCGGCCGGACGCAGACGTGGCTCAAGATCAAGGGCTATCCGCGCACCGACGCGCTCATCGTCGCCTACAAGCCCTCCACTAGGCATCAGCTCTTCGCCTCGCTGCACGCCGCGCTCGAGGAAGGCGACGAGCTTCGCTATATCGGTGGGATCGGCACGGGTTTCAGCGATGCGGCGCGCAAGACGATTTTCGCGAAGCTGAAGGCGAACGCCGCCAGCGGGCCGCCGGAAAACCTGCGCGGCGACGTTCCGCACGGCCTGAAATTTCTCGCCCCGCCGCTGCGCGCCGAGATACGCTTCGGCGGCTGGACGGGATCGGGCCGTCTGCGACAAGCCCGCTTTCTCGCGCTCCGGGAGGACTTGCCCGTGCCGAAGACCAGGCCAAAATCCGCCGGCGCCGATCCGGCGCAGCCGGCGAGCGAACAGAACACAAAGCCGCTCGCGATCACCCACCCCGACCGCGTGGTCTATCCGGACAACGGCGTCACGAAGGGCGAGATCGCCGATTATTACGCCGCCGTCGGCGACCGCCTTCTCCGCCATTTGCAGGATCGTCCGGTGAGCATCGTGCGCGCGCCGGACTCGATCGCCGAGACGTTCTTCCAGCGTCATCCGCTGAAGGGCATGTCGCGCGGAATTATCCAGATTCCGCAACAGGGCGAGGAATCCTACATGGCGCTCGACGGCGCGCTCGGCCTGCGCACGGCGGCGCAATTCGGCGCGATCGAGCTGCACGGCTGGATGAGCCGCCTCGACAGGATCGACAATCCCGACCGCATGGTCTTCGATCTCGATCCGGACGAGGCCACGCCCTTCGCCGAGGTGAAGCAGGCCGCCCGCGACATCGCGCGGCATCTCGACGACATCGGCCTGAAATCATGGCCGCTGGTTTCGGGCGGCAAGGGTATCCATGTCGTCATCCCGCTCGACCGCTCGCTCGCCTTCGAGCAGACGGAAATCTTCGCGGAAGGATTCGCCCGGGGGCTCGCGGAGCAGGAGCCGGCGCGCTTCGTCGCGACCATGAGCAAGGCGGGGCGCAAGGGAAAGATTTTCGTCGACTGGCTGCGCAACAAGAAGACCGCGACCGCCATCCTGCCATGGTCGCTGCGCGCGCGAAAAGGCGCGACGGTCGCCACGCCGCTGACATGGGAGACGCTGGGCCGCGTGAAATCGGCCGCCGCCTACAACATCAGGACGGCGCCGAAACGCGAAGACCCCTGGGACGATTTTTTCGCGACGAAGCAAACGATCCCGAAGGCGGCGCTGGACTTCATGAAGAAGCGGCGGTGATCTCGCTTTGTGAGCTTACCCACTTACCGGAAACCGGAGCGCAGGTGGATCATGTCGAGCCGGCATTGCGCCGGCTCGGGGGGATCGCACGATGAAGAAGCCGAAAATCGTTTCGCGCCGCAAGGCCTCGCTCGCCGACGTGGCCTCGGCGGTGCTGAATCGCACGATCACCAAGGACCAGATGAAGGACTGGTTCGAGATCGATCCCCAGACGTCGAAGGCCTTCTCGCCGGTCTTCAAGATCAACTACCGCAATGTCGATGTCGGCGGTCTCGAGAAGACCGCGTACGCCGCCGGCCATACGCTGGCCGTCGAGGCGCAGAGCGCCGTGCAGAAGAACCAGCATGCGCTCGGCGCGCCGCAGTTTCACGCCTACCCGATCATCGCGGAAGGCGATTCGTGGTTCTCGCATCCGCGGAACACGACCGTGATCGACGTCCTGCAACAGCAGGGCTACGACATCGTCAACATCGCCAAGGCCGGCGACACGATCGAGAACATGGTGGGGCGTCCGACCTATCTCGGCGACCTCGCGCGCAAGACCGTGAAGACCTTTCTCTTCTCGGGCGGCGGCAACGACATTCTCGGCAATCTCGAAGAGGTCATCGAACTCTACGACATCGCGCATCCCGATCCCTCGGACGCGCTCTGGTATATCCGGCCGCAATTCGACGAGGATCTCGCCGTGGTGAAGAGCTATTACCAGCTCCTGCTGACGCAGATCCGCTCCGCCTCGCCCGACACCATTCTCGTCGTGCACGGCTACGCCTATGCGCAGGCGCAGGCGCATGGCGTCTTCATCGGCGACAAATTCGAGCAGCGCGGCTTCGATCTTCTCAACGCGCGCCAGAACGCGCTGGCGCAGGCGATCATCAGGATCATGATCGACCGCTTCAATTCCTTCCTGAAGAGCTTCGCCAATTCGAGCAATGTCGAATATGTCGATTTCCGTCCGGTGATCGGCAAGTCCAACTGGTACGACGAACTTCATCCCGACGGCGCGACCGCCAAACGGATGGCGAAGCTCTACGCGCCCCACCTGCCCGCGAAGATCGACGCAAAACCCGCGCGAAAGGTCGCGTGACGCAGCGCGCAGGACAGGCGCAACGAAAAAGGCCCGCGCTTGCGCCGCGGGCCTTCGATTTAGGAAGCTGAGAAGCCGACGCCTCGATCACTCCTCGTCGTCGTTCATCGGCTGCAGGCGCTCGCCGCCGCCGTTGTTCGTCGCGCGCACGGGCTGGACCTGCGGCTGCGGCGCCGAACCGCCGTGGCCGTCGCCCGCGCCGGCGGGCGCGGCCTGATAGGCGGCGATCGCGCCGAGGCCGTCGCGCTGGTAGATGTCGTCGCGGAACTGCACGATGCCTTCAGGCGTCGCCCAGCCGGTGATGTAGACCCAGTAGACCGGCACCGGCTCGTTCAGCTTGGCGTCGATTCGCTCGCCCGAGGCGATCGCCTGGTCGATGTGCTCGCGGTCCCAGCCGGGCGTCTCCTTGAGCAGCCACGCCACGTAGTCGCGCACGTTCTGGATGCGCATGCAGCCGGACGAGACGAAGCGGTAATCGTCGCCGAAAATGCCCTTGGCCGGCGTGTCGTGCATGTAGACGCCATAGGGATTGGCGATGTTGATGCGCACGACGCCGAGCGAGTTAAAGTCGCCGCCGGGGTCCTGACGGAAGCGGTAGTTAACCGCCTCCATCGAGTTCCAGTTGATCTGGCTCGCCTGGACCTCCTGATTGTCCTTGTTGAAGATGCGGATCTTGTTGTCGGACAGGTAGTTCGGGTCGGCCTGCATCTTGGGGATCAGGTCCTTGCGGATGATCGAGGCCGGCACGGTCCAGTAGGGATTGAAATTGATGTCGAGCACGCGCGCCTGCATGACGGGCGACTGGCGATCGATCTTGCCGACGCCGGCGGCGTGATGGGTCATCACCTCGCCGTTCTCGACCGTCTCGACCATCGCCGCCGGAATGTTGGCGGTGACGAAGCGGCGGCCGAGGTTCTGCGCGAAGGAGCGCAGGCGGATGATGTTCGTCTCGAGCTGGCGCAGGCGCACGTCGGCGGGAATGTTCATCGCCGCGTAGGTTTCCTTGCCGACGACGCCGGTCTGACCGAGGCCGTGGCGCGCCTGGAAGCGCTTGACGCCGGCCGAGACGTAGGAATCGAACACCGGCGACATGCCCGCGGTGGAATCGAGATCGCCGGAACGCATCAGGCGCTCGCGCAGCGCGATGACCGCCTGCGAGCGGACGCCGGTCTTGAGCGTCGGCCCGTTGACCTGCTGCCAGCCGCCCTGCTGCACAATCTGCTGGTAGCGCTGGATCGCGGCCTCGGTGGCGGCGAGCGTCTGCGGCGAGAGCAGCGGCGTGGTCGAGCGCGGCACGACGAGGCGGGCGTCCGAATCGAAGCGCTGCGCCCATTCGGCCTGTCCGAAACCGTCGCCCGGGGCGGCGAGAGCCGACGTCGCGCCGAGCGCGGCGGCGAGGCCGAAGGCGGAGACGCCGCTGGCGAAGGCGCGGCGGACAGCGAAATTCCGGAGGCGGACAGCTTGGAAGTCATTGGCGGCGAAATCCAGATCAGGTTTGAACGCCCTGCCCCGCCGCGGCGGTCGCGCGACGGATAAGTTCAGGACGTTCTATGGGAACCCAGGGGCGACCGAACGCACGGCCGAACCTGTCATCGTCACGGTTAAAAAGGCCCCAACAAGCTGGCGAATTTGTGACTTCGGCCCGCCGATGTGCGCGATGGCGACAGTGTTGCAAATGGGGGACACCAGCCGGGACCGCCGGCCTCCGGCCGGCATATCGGGGCGAGCCGGCCGGAGGCCCGCGCAGACTGCTGAAAAACCCGTGGACCGCCCGCGCGCTTCGAGACGCCTGCTGCGCAGGCTCCTCAAGCGCGAGGGCTAATGCATTGCTTATAATCACGAACCTTCATGGTGAGGAGGCGGCGAAAGCCGCCGTCTCGAACCATGGCCGCGAGAACGACGCTTTGTCATCAATCTGAGCCGGCCGGAGGCCGGCGGTCCCGGATGGAAAACCCAAAGCCCGCCGGACTTGCGTCCGACGGGCTTTCGGGAAGCCTGACTGGTCGAAAGGATCAGAGGCGATAGCGGATCTGGTCGGTCCAGAAGCGCTCCAGACGCACCAGCGCCTGGTTGACCTGCTTGAATTCGTCGCAGGTGATGCCGCCGATCTGCTCGACCGTCATGACATGCTTGTCGTAGAGGCTGGCGACGATGCGATGGACCTCGCGGCCGGTGTCGGTGAGGCTGATGCGCACCGCGCGGCGGTCGACGCGCGAGCGGGCGTGATGGAGATAGCCCATTTCGACCAGCTTCTTGACGTTGTAGGAGACGTTCGAGCCGAGATAATAGCCGCGGGTGCGCAATTCGCCGGCGGTCAATTCCTTGTCGCCGATGTTGTAGAGCAGCAGCGCCTGCACGGAATTGATGTCCGAGCGGCCGCGGCGGTCGAATTCATCCTTGATAACGTCCAGAAGGCGGCGATGGAGACGCTCGACCAGCGTCAGGGCCTCGAGATAGACCGGGCGGACCTCGCTCATGCGTTCCGCGCGGGCGTTGTGATTTTCGGCTTTCGCGACCTGGTTCATGGCTGACCCCTGTTCTGTGCTTCCCCGGGCCGGCGTTTGTCCGGCTTCGTTACGAGCAATTTAGGCGGCGCGAATGAAAACCAGTTTAAGTAACAGGCTGAATCCGGCGTTTACCCCAAGGCTGCGATTCTGAGTGAACGGTGAGTGAATCAAAACAATAGTTTACGATGAAGTTGAGGTTACCGGCCGCGGCTGGAGCCTGTCATCGCCAGCCGGGACCGCCGGCCTCCGGCCGGCTCGTTTCGCGGCCGGACGACATGCCGGCTGGAAGCCGGCGGTCCCGGCCGCCGCTACCGCCGGAAATTCTCCCAGACCTTCCAGGAGCGATTCCACAGCCGCGTGGCCGCGCGGCGCGGCGCGCTGCGCCGGTCGGGCTCGCGGCCGGCCTCGTAAGTCAAAAGCAGGTAGAGGCCGATCAGGATCACGTCGAGCGCCACGACCAGCAATCCGCCGCCGAAGAAATCCGGCATGATGAAGGCGACGAGGATCTGCGACAGCGCGACGAGCAGCCACAGCACGCCGCCCCACGCGGTGGCGAGCCACAGCCCGACAGCGGCGAGCAGATCGAGGACGGCGAAATAGACGATGGCGACGGCGGTGGGCGTCGGAATGGTCGAAAACAGGTCCGACGGCGCGGTCAGCACGATCTGCCATTGCACGAGGCCCTGCAGAATCCACAGGCCCGCGACCACGCGCATGAACAGCACCAGCAGCATGCCCCAGCGCGTGGCGTTCGGATCGAGCGCCTTGTCGCCGAGCCGGATCGCCGCGCCGGAATCGATGTCCTGCGGCTTGTTCACGCAGCCGTCTCCGCGACCGCGCGAAGATCGAGTTCGTCGGGGCCGAGCGGCGCGAAGATCGCGTCGACATCGGCCTTCGTCACCTCCTCGATCCGCGCCGGGCGCCACGCGGGCTTCTGGTCCTTGTCGATGATGGTGGCGCGCACGCCCTCGTAGAAATTCTCGCCCTGGCAGATGCGCGAGACGATGCGGAATTCGGTGCGCATCGCCTCCTCGAAGGACAGGTTCGCGCCGACCTGCATCTGGCGCAGCGCGACAGCGAGCGACAGCGGCGCCTTCTGGCCCATCGTCTTGACCGCCTCCTGCGCGAAATCCGAGCCGTCAGCGGCGAGGCGCGCCAGAATGTCGCCCACGCTGTCCGCCGAAAACGCCGCGTCGATCACGGCGCGGTTCTGCACGATCGGTCCAGGCGCGGCCTCGCTCCTGAAGCGCGCGATCGCCGCCTCGACATCCTCGCCCGCCTCCAGCGCCGCGACGAGGTCCGGAATTTTCGCGCGCGAAACATGCGCTTCGGAGAGGCCCAGGGCGACCGCGTCGCCCGCCTTCGCGCGCGCGCCGGTCAGGGCGAGATAGGTCCCGGTCTTGCCCGCCAGACGCGGCAGGAACCATGTCGCGCCGACGTCGGGAAAGAAGCCGATGCCGACCTCCGGCATGGCGAAGGCGAAGCCGTCGCCGGCGATGCGGTGCGAGCCGTGCACGGACACCCCGACCCCGCCGCCCATGACGATGCCGTCGATGACCGCGACATAGGGCTTCGGGTAGCGCTTGATGCGCACGTTGAGGACATATTCCTCGCGCCAGAAATCGAGCTGGCTCTTGTGATCGCCGGCCGTCCCCTGCTCCCACAGCAGACGAATGTCGCCGCCGGCGCAGAAGGCGCGGTCGCCGGCGCCCTCGACGACCACGGCCTTGATCGCGCCGTCATGCTCCCATTCGTCCAGCGCTGCGGCGATCGCGCGCACCATGCCCAGCGTCAGCGCGTTCAGCGCCTGCGGACGGTTGAGGGTGATATGGCCGATAGCGCCGCGGCGCCGGCAGATCGCTTCGTCAGTGGCGTTGGTCATGGCAGGAGGCATAGAGCATTTGGGGCGGGAATGTCATCCCGGCTTGACACCAAAGACAGTCGCCGGATCGGCCTCCGGCCGTCCGGGATGACAGCGCCCGCCGTCGAGCCTAATCTGCCCCCAAAATCTCGGGACAAGACAATGGACGCCAAGAATACGCTCGCGCGAAAACTCGACCTCACCCATCGCCCGCGCCGCAACCGCCGCACCGACTGGTCGCGCCGGCTGGTGCGCGAGAACGTCGTGACGATCAACGACCTGATCTGGCCGATTTTCGTGGTGGACGGCGAGAAGACTCAAGTCCCCGTCGCCTCCATGCCCGGCGTCTTCCGCTATTCCGTGGACGAGGCGGCCAAGGCCGCCGCCCATGCCGCGTCTCTCGGCATTCCAGCGATCGCGCTCTTCCCCTACACCGATCCGGACCTGCGCGATCCCACGGGCACGGAGGCGCTCAACGACCAGAACCTCGTCTGCCGCGCCTGCCGCGCGATCCGCGAGGTCGCCCCCGACCTCGGCATCGTCACCGACGTCGCGCTCGACCCCTACACGTCCCACGGCCACGATGGCGTGATGGAGGGCGAGCACATCCTCAACGACGAGACCGTGCACATTCTGGTCGAGCAGGCGCTGAACCAGGCGCGCGCGGGCGCCGACGTCATCGCCCCCTCCGACATGATGGACGGCCGCGTCGGCGCGCTGCGCGAGGGGCTGGACGCCGCCGGCTTCGGCCATGTGCAGATCATGTCTTACGCCGCCAAATACGCCTCGGCCTTCTACGGCCCGTTCCGCGACGCCGTCGGCACCAACAAGACGCTGATCGGCGACAAGCGCACCTACCAGATGGACCCCGCCAATTCGGACGAAGCGCTGCACGAGGTCGAGCTCGATCTCGCCGAAGGCGCCGACATGGTGATGGTCAAGCCCGGCATGCCCTATCTCGACATCATCCGCCGCGTGAAGGACACTTTTGGCCGTCCGACCTTCGCCTACCAGGTCAGCGGCGAATACGCGATGATCATGGCCGCCGCCAACAACGGCTGGATCGACGGCGAGAAGGCCATGATGGAAAGCCTCCTCGCCTTCAAGCGCGCCGGCTGCGACGGCGTGCTGACCTATTTCGCGGTGCGCGTGGCGGAGAAGATCAGGAAGGAAGGCGTGGCGTAAACCCCGCTGTCATCCCGGACGGCCACAGGCCGATCCGGGACCCAAGCCCCCGGGACTGCGCACGCTGGGGCCTGACTCTCCGCTACACTACGGCCGGGATGACAGCGATGCTACGTCACGCCCGAATTCGGCGCCGATCCGCACGCCAGACTCAAGTCCCCCTCCACCGCACCGATCCGCCCGCAGACTCTCGCCGGCCGGAGACCTGTTGACGCGGAACCGCGCCAAGCGTAGAAAGCGCGCCCTCGGCCAACCGGCCGATCTGTCGAAACGCCTCAGGTTTACGTTGAACGACATGTTCATCGAAACGACCCTGAAAATTGCTCCTGCCCTGCGACTAACCCGTCGCGGCGAGAGCATGCGCACGCCATCAGCGTAAGTTTTCGACCGCCGGCGCCCGAGGCGCCTGATTTTCCAAAATCCTGTCCAAAACGTCCCGACCCACGGGAGAATTGCATCATGAAGACGTCGTTCGAATATCACGCGCCCGACAAGGGCGTCCCGGTGAAGATCTGGCGCGAGGGCGTCGCCGTCGAGCCGGCCGCCCTGCAGCAGTTGCGCAACCTCTCCAACCTGCCGTTCGCCTTCAGGCACGTCGCGGCCATGCCCGACGTTCATCTCGGCAAGGGCGCGACCATCGGCTCCGTGTTCGCCACAAAGGGCGCGATCGTGCCGGCTGCGGTCGGCGTCGATATCGGCTGCGGCATGTGCGCGTGGCAATTGTCGCTCGGCGCGGACGCCCTGCCCGACAATCTGCACGCCATCCGCAGCGAGATCGAGCAGGCTGTGCCGCACGGCCGCACGGACAATGGCGGCCGGAACGATCGCGGCGCCTTTCACGAGGTGACGGCGTCCAACGCCGGCCGCTGGGCGGCGCTCGAGGCCGGCTACGCGCGGATTTGCGAGAAGCATCCGAAGGCGCGCAGCGGCAACAACGCCAACCATCTGGGTTCGCTCGGCACCGGCAATCACTTCATCGAATTGTGCGTCGACGAAGCCGACCGTCTCTGGGTGATGCTGCATTCGGGATCGCGCGGCGCGGGCAACCGCATCGGAACCTATTTCATCGAACGTGCGAAGGAGGAAATGCGCCGATACTATATCGATACCTTCCTGCCCGATCAGGACCTCGCCTATCTCGTCGAACACAGCGAGCTGTTCGACGATTATGTCGAGGCCGTGCACTGGGCGCAGGAATTCGCCTGGCAGAACCGCCTGTCGATGATGGAAGCCGTGCTCGGCGCCCTGCGCCCGCATCTGCCGCCTTTCGAGGTAACGGAGAAGGCGATCAATTGTCACCACAACTACATCGCGCGCGAGAACCACTTCGGCGCCAATGTATGGGTGACGCGCAAGGGCGCGGTGCGCGCGCGCTGCGACGATCTGGGCATCATCCCCGGCTCGATGGGCACGGGCAGCTTCATCGTGCGCGGCAAGGGCGAGGCGCAGAGCTTCTGCTCATGCTCGCACGGCGCGGGCCGCACGATGAGCCGCGCCGAAGCGAAGCGTCGCATCACGCTCGAGGACCACGCCCGCGCGGTCGCCGGCGTCGAATGCCGTGTGGATGCGGAGGTGATCGACGAGAGCCCCGCCGCCTACAAGGACATTTCGGCGGTCATTGCGGCGCAGGGCGACCTCATCGAGGTCGCCCATCGCTTGCGACAGGTGCTGAACGTGAAAGGTTGAGGTTCAGCCCTTCCATCCCGGCGGCGGCGCCCCCATGGCGCCGCCGCCGACACGGCGATGCGATCGCCGTTATTTCACCCCCAGATTCGGCGCCGCTCCCCGCCCGACGCTCAGATCGCCCTCCACTGCGCCGCCGATGCGCACGCAGGTGGTCGTGCCCGGCAGCATGGTGAAGCCCGGCCCGTAGGCGGCGCAGGGGTTGGGCTTCTTCTCCTCCGGTTTCGCGCCGCGCGTCTTTTTTTCGGCCGCCGCCGGGATCGCGGCGGTCAGAGCGAGGACGAGAGCGCCCAGTCGACAGAATTTCATTCCGCTGCTCCCAAAGCCCATCGCCGCCACCGCCCCGCTCATCGCGCCCACCGCGGCGCGCGCTTTTCGAGAAAGGCGCTGACGCCCTCGCGGAAATCTTCCGTAGCGGCAAGCGCGCTCGCCTGCTCCAGCTCCAGCGCCATGCCTTCCTCGAAGCTCATGCCGCCGCCGAGCGTGACCGTGCGCCGGATGGCGGCGAGCGCCTGCGCGGGCCTGGCCGCAAGCTCCTCCCCATAGGCCTGCACGCGTGCGCGCAAATCCTGCGGCGGGACGAGTTCGTCGACCAGCCCCCAGTCCAGCGCTTCCGCCGCGCCTATCATGCGGCCCTCGTAGAGATAGCGGATCGCGCGCGGCCTTCCGATCAGCCGCGCCAGCGCCTGCGTCGTCGCGATCGGTGGGATGAAGCCGATGGCGATTTCCGGCTGGCCGAATTTCGCATCGGCGGCGGCGAAGCGCAGGTCGCAGTGCAGCGTCATCTCGAGTCCGCCGCCGACCGCCGTCCCGTTGATCGCCGCCAGCAGCGGCTTCGGCGCATCGCGCAACAGCCGCGCGATGTCGTGGCAGAGCTCGACCCAGGCGCGCATGTCCGCCGCGCTCATCGCCGCGAAGGCGGTCAGGTCCGCGCCGGCGCTGAAATATTTCTCGACCGCGCTGGCGATCGCCAGCACGCGAACCTGCGGAGCGGCGAGCGCTTCGATCATGGCGGCGCGGGTCTCTTCCACCATCTCGCGCGAAAAGGCGTTGACGGGCGGCCGCGCGAATTCGAGCCAGGCGACGTGATTGACGACCTCGAGCCGAACGTTCCGGAAAGTCCCGCCCATCCCGTCGCCTCCTACGCGGCCTTCAGGGTCCGCGCCTTCCGCTGCTCGTTGAGATTATGCGCGAGAATGGCCGCCATGATGACCACGACGCCGACGATTTCCCACAGCGTGAAGATGCGCCCGCCCCAGGCCGCCCAGGCGAAGGGGATGACCGGCGTGAACGTGGAGCCGAGCGTCGCCGTCTGCGCGCCCACCATCCGCACGGCGAGGTTCCAGGTGATGATCGAGACGGCCGAGACGAAGATGAAGAGATAGACGAGCTGCGGCCAGATCGGCAGGAAATCGGCCAGATGCGGCGCCGTGGCGTAGCCGAGCGTCGTCATGACGACGGCGAGCGCGAGCCCGACCGGCGCGCCCATCAGGCAGGTCAGCGTCGTCAGCCGCAGCGCGGAATAGCCGAGCATGGACTGCGCCTTGATCGTGTAGAAGGTCCAGCACAGCGACGAAACGAACACGAGCAGATTGCCGAGCATGCTGCCGCCCGCCGCCAGCGTCGATAGGTCGCCGCGCGTCACCACCAGCAGCGCGCCGCCGACCACCGCGATCGCCGCCACGACCACGTTGCGCGGCGGAAGGGCGCGGGCTTCGAAGGCGCGCCAGATCGCGACGTTGATCGGCGTCAGCACGGTGATGGCGGCGGCGTGTTCGGGCCGCGTCAGCCGCACGCCGAGATAGGAGAACAGCCCGAAGCCCGCCGACCCCAGCGCGCCGAGCAGAAGGAGCGTGAAGAAGTCCCTGCGCGGCGGAACCAGCGCGTCCGGCCCCTCGATCGCCACGACGACGATCGCGAGGAACAGCCCGGAAAAGAGATATCGGATGCCGGTGATCCAGTAGGGGTCGATCGCCTGCGACACCACCTTGCCGACCGGCATGTAGGCGCCCCAGATCAGGATCGTAACCGCCAGCCAGAACAGCCCTTTAGGCGAATTGCTCGTCATTTCCTCCGCCAGCCGGCCGTTCGGTCTTGTTAACGCCGTCCGGCTCTACCACATTTTGTCCGCCGGGCCATTCGGCCCGCGGAGATGGCGTCCATGAGCAATACGACCGGCTTCAACACCTCCCAGCAGACGGGCTACTACC
>DAIRCS010000076.1:0-15306 GCA_036796555.1 Rhodoblastus sp.
AGGCGCCGCTCCCCCTCCACACATCAAGACCGCTCCGGATGCATCCTCGGCGAAGGGGATGAGGGCAGTATGCAGAAAATAGGAAAATAGTCAAGTTTCGCGAATTTGAACGGGACCGCTCGCAACGAACGCGGTTCACGCGCCCAAACGACGCCTTTCTGTTTTCCATGCGGCCCGCTCGGCGCGTTTCGTGACGAAACAAAATCATGCCGCCGTCACTGCGAGGGGCGTCGCGACGAAGCGATCCAGTTTGCGGCGCCGTGCGCAGCGTGAGGTTTGCCGCGGCCAGGGCCGAGCGGTTGCGGCCGCGTCCGGCCGGCCTTCAAACAGTCGATCGCACGCGGCCGGCGGCGATCGTCCTTGCGTCGCACAGCAGCCAGCCGGCCAATGTCGCCGCGACCAGCGCGCCGACGCATTCCGCTGCGGCGAAGCCCGGCAGATCGATCGGGCGAATGCCGGAAAAGCTGTCGGTCAGCGACCGCGCGATGGCGACCGCGGGATTGGCGAAGGACGTCGAGGCTGTGAACCAGTAGGCGGCCGTGATGTAGAGGCCGACGAGCCACGGCACGGACGCTTTCTGGAAGCGCAGACCGCCGAGAATGGCGAGCAGCAGCCCGAAGGTCGCAACGCCCTCCGCGAACCATTGCGCGCCGCCGCTGCGGACCCGGGCGGAGAATTCGATCAGCGGCAGGCCGAACATGGCGTGCGCGATCATCGTTCCCGCGATCCCGCCTGCGATCTGCGCGAGGGCGTAGGCGGCGAACTCGGCGGATGCGAGTTCCCGGCGGACGGCGAAGACGAGCGAGACGGCGGGGTTGAAATGCGCTCCAGAAATCGGGCCGAGGATCGTGATCAGCACGACGAGCGCGCTTCCCGTCGGCAATGTGTTGCAGAGCAATTGCAAGGCCGCGTCTCGCGTCAACGCCTGCGCCATGAGTCCCGAACCGACGACGGTCGCGACCAGAAGCGCCGTCCCGAGCGCCTCGGCCGCGAGGCGGCGAGGCAAATCGAAGTCGTGCATCAACCGGCCTTCTGCGGGGCGTCGGTAGAGCCTTCGAGCCGCCCGATTTCCCTCAAGCGGCTTTGCAACCCCATCGTGTCGAGGCTCCTCATCGGCAGCGCGACGAAAGCGGATATACGGTTGCGCAAGTAGCGAAAGGCGTCGTTGAAGGCGCGCTGCTTCTCGAGATCGGTTCCTTTGACGGCCGCGGGATCCTCAATGCCCCAATGCGCGGTTATCGGCTGGCCCGGCCAGATCGGGCATGCTTCGCCGGCTGCGCCATCGCAGACGGTGAAGACGAAATCCATTTGCGGCGCGCCGGGAAGCGCAAACTCGTCCCAGCTTTTCGAGCGGTATCCGTCTTGCGGATAGCCGAAAGCCGCCAGCGTCGCGAGCGCGTATGGATTGACGACGCCCTTGGGCTGGCTGCCGGCCGAGAAGGCATGGAAGCGGCCCGCGCCGTCCTTGCGCAGAATTCCCTCGGCCAGAACGGATCGCGCCGTATTGCCGGTGCACAGAAACAAGACGTTGAAGATGCGATCAGTCATCGGCGTTTTCTTCTGCAGGACAGCATGGCGCGATCTCGGCGATGAGCGGCGCGCAGATTTCGGGCCGGCCGCCGCAGCAATCCTTCAGCAGGAATTGGATCGACTCGCGAAAGCGCGCGAGATCGGCGCGGTAGATGATCGAGCGGCTTTGACGTTCGCCCGCGACGAGGCCGGCCTGGGCCAGCGTCGCCAGATGCGCCGACATCGTGTTCTGCGGCACGCCGACAAGGCGCGCGAGCTCGCCCGCAGGAACGCCCTCCGGCTCGCGCGTCACCAGCAGGCGGAAGGTCTGAAGCCGGGTCGGCTGCGCGAGCGCGCCCAGGGCCAGCAGCAATGTTTGTTCATCCATATATCCAGATTAATGGATAAGTATGACAATGACAAGACGCTGGCTCCTCCGGATCAAGGGAGCAGGCGACAAGCCGAGACCAGGGACGATCTATCCCGCGACCGCCTTGCGCACCGCCATTTCCACGATATTCGCGGCGCCGTTGCGCATCAGACCCTGCGCATCCGTCTCCGCATTGGCGAAATGGCCTGACAGCACGAGCTGGGCGACGCCGTGGCTGTAGGCCCAGACCTGGAGGGCCAGATCGCGCGCGCCGGCGTCGGACGCGCCATACTGGCGCAGCACGGCGGCGCAGGCGTGGTGGATCATGGCCAGCGCCTTGTCGGCCGCCGCGCCCGAGGTCGGCGTGTTCAGCGTCTGGACGTTGCCGAACATGGCGCTGTAGAGGCCGGGCTCCTGGCGGGCGAAGGCGAGATAGGCCTCGCCCATGCGCCGCATCGCGGTCGTGGCGTCCGGCCGGCCGTTGTCCCAGGCCTGCTCGAGCTGCTGGCCGAAGGTCTCGAAGCCGCGGCGGGCGAGCTCGCTCATCAGTTCGTTGCGGTCGGCGAAATGGCGGTAGGGGGCGGCCGCGGTCACGCCGACGCGCTTGGCGGCCTCGGTCAGGGTGAAGCCGGCCGGTCCGCGTTCCGCGACCAGCCCGCGCGCGGCTTCCAGCAGGGCGTCCTTCAGCCGGCCGTGATGGTAGCCGCGCCGGGGCCCGCAGAAATTGTTCCGGTCGGTCATGTTAAAAGCAATAACACCGCGCAGCCGATTTTGCGAGCGCGGCAGGCGCGACGCGCGAAAAATGGGCGCCCTGACGCAATCTTCTTCGCATATGCGAATAAGTCTTGCTTCGCTGCAGCATGAACCAGGCATATTGTTAACAAATTGATGACAGACCATGGGCATGGTCGGGATTCGCCCGACGCCATGGAAGCTATGGAGGCTGGTGATGGTCATGACCCGCACGACCCTCGATCTTCTCGCCGTGTGCGCCGCGTGCGCCATGGTGGTCAGCGCGGTGATCGCCGTCTGGTGATTTTGCGCCGGCAAGGCCCCGCAATGTGAAATTGTTCGCGCGGCGGCCCTGGGCCGCTTGCGCTTCCGCAACCCGCCTCCCCATATTGTCGGCGTCGCGCCCGGAAAGCTGACGCTGCGGGCGTGGGGAGGGTAACATGAATTTGCGTAAATTGGCTCTGTTCGCCGCGCTGGCGGCGGCGTTGTCGGTCGGCGCCGTCGACGCTTGGGCGCGTCCGGGCGGCGGCTCGTCCTTCGGCAGCCGCGGCGCCAGAACCTATAGCGCGCCGCCGTCCCCGCGCACCGCGCCTTCGGCGGCCCGGATCGAACGCTCGATCCCGCCGCGCAGGGCGCCGCCCGCCCCCGGATTCAACCGCCCCTCGGGCGGCTTCGGCCGCGGGCTGCTCGGCGGCCTGCTGGGCGCGGGCCTGTTCGGCATGCTGTTCGGCCACGGCCTGTTCGGCGGTCTCGGCGGCCTGACGTCGTTCCTCGGCCTGCTGCTGCAGATCGGCCTGATCGTGCTGCTCGCGCGCTTCGCCATGAACTGGTTCCGCAACCGGCAGGCCGCTTCCGCGGGCGCTGCGCCGGGACCGCAGGGCGCGGCCTATCGCGGCCCGCTGAACGGCGGGGCGCCGGGCGGCTTCGGCGGTCAGGGCCAGGGCTTCGGCGGCTATGGCGCCGCGCCTGCGCCGCTGGCTATCGACAAGGGCGACTATGACGCTTTCGAGCGGCGCCTGGCCGAGGTGCAGCAGGCCTTTTCGGCCGAGGACGTCGGCGCGCTGCGCCGTCTCTGCACGCCGGAGGTCGCCGCCCGCCTGGAGCAGGAGATCGCCGACAACGCCGCGCGCGGCCTCGTCAACAAGGTGAGCGACGTGCGGCTGCTGCAGGGCGATCTCGCCGAGAGCTGGCGGGAGCCCGACGCCGATTACGCCACCGTCGCGATGCGCTTCGCGTTGAAGGACGTGATGGTGGAGAAGGCGACGGGCCGCGTCGCGCCCGGCGCGTCGACGATCCCGGCGGAAGTGACGGAATTGTGGACCTTCCGGCGCGCGCCCGGGGCGGATTCTTCCGCCTGGACGCTTTCGGCGATGCAGCAGGCGGCGTAAGCTCGCCAAGCGCGGCGTAGCGTTGCGTCCGGACGGCCACGCCCGGACGCGCAAGAGGCGCGATGGATCAGACACACGACCACGGCGAGGCGGAGCGCGACGCGATGGACGCGCCGCGCGAGGTCGCCGCGTTGCGCGCCCGCGAGCCGATCAGCCTGAAGGCGGCGCTGCGCCGGGCGCGGCTCGAGAGCGCCGAACGCGGCGACGCGCTGGACGAATTGCGCGGGGCGGAGGTCGCCCGCCTGGACCTGCTGCGCGAGCGGCTCGAGCCGGTGTTCGCGCAATTGCCGGAAGACAACGATCTCTTCGATCTCGGCCTGATCCAGGGCGACAAGCCGCGGCTGTTCGTCGACATGATCGCCTTCGTCGAACTGACGCGCGACCATCGCGGCTTCCGCTTCCTGCAGGACACGCGCAACGGCCGCGTGCTGATCGCCGAAAGCGAGCAGGCGGACGCCATCGCGCAGGCGGTCGCCGATTATCTCGCGCGGCGTCTGGTGGAGCGCGAGAAGGCGCTCGCCGCCGCGACCAATCCGGCGACGCAGCCGCTGCGCGCGGCCGGCCTCGCCAATACGCCGCCGCGACCGGCGCGCGCGGCGCAAGACCGTCCGCCGCGCGCGCGGCCGCCGTTCCTGCGCTCGCTTGCGCGGATCTTCGCCTTCCTGATCGAGGCGATCGGTTCGGCCGTCTTCTTCGGCCTGCTGGCGGCCGGCGGCTGGTGGCTCTGGAAGACCTATCTCCAGTAGGCGCGCGCGGACTGTCTCCGCCTTATGACGACCCGTCTAAAGCGCCACGGCGCCGAGATCGCCGATGGTGACGCGGTCGTCCATCAGGCCGCGCGCCTGCGCCTCGATCGTGAAACCGTCGCCGCGGCGCGCGACGGAAAAGAGATTGTAGCCGGCGCGATGCGTGCGCGACCCGCCGGCGGCGGACGCCGAGGCGACGCCGACGACGGGCACGGGCCTGCGGTCGGGCCCGCGCAGATGCGTCACCGACAGGCGATGGTTGTGGCCGTGGATGACGAGTTCGGCGCCGTGGCGCGCGACCAGCGTCTCGAAGGCGCCGGCGTCCATCAGGCCGCGGCCGATCGAGGCGCCGGTCTTGTGCGGCGGATGATGCAGCATGACGATGCGCGCAAGGCCGCGCGCCTTCGTTTCGTCGAGAATGCGTCCGAGTGCGTCGCGCTGGCGTGCGCCGAGCCGGCCGGAGGCCATGAAGGGCGCCGTCGGCACGCCGGACGAAAGCCCGATCAGCGCGACGTCGCCGCGCACGCGCAGATAGGGATAGGCGGACGAGCCGTCGTCGCCGGTGGCCCAGGGCGCGAAGGCGCGCGCGAGATGGTCGAGCGAGGAACGCACATAGGCGTCGTGGTTGCCCGGCGTGAAGCTCGCGGCCTCCGGCGCGCCGATCGTCTGCATCACGCTTCTGGCGAGTTCGAATTCTGCGGGCAGGCCGATATTGGCGAGATCGCCGGTCACCGCGATGTGGTCCGGCTTCTGCGCGTGAATGTCGGCGATCAGAGACGCCAGCACATCCATGTTGTGGACATGCGCGCGCGACCGCTCCCAGTTGAACCAGCCTGTCAGACGCTTGCCCGCGAGGTCTCGCGCGCGAGGTCTCGGCAGGGGACCGAGATGGAGATCGGAGAGATGGGCGAGACGAAAGGGCACGAAGGACAATTAGCCCGGCCCGGGCGCAAGAGCGAGGCCGGATCGCGGGCGCCGTGGAGCCCAGACGCCGAAGGGGCGCGACATGCGGCGCCCCTTCCGATTCATGCCTGAAGCGGCGAGCCGCGCAGCTTCCGCCGCGCGGCCCGTCGATCGCGACTTACCGGCCGCAGTAAACGATGACGAAGAACGAATTGTCGATGCTGGTATTCGACGAGTTCTTGACCTGAACGAAAACGCCGTTCGCGTCGCCGGACCTGCGCGTGATGCCGACCATCTCGGGGGTCCCGGATCCGATGCCGCCTTCGCCGGGCGAAATCGTGTAGACGCAATTGGTGATGTCGCGGACGAAGGAGACCTGGTACACGCCGGTCGAAAGCTTGCTCGTGCCGGTCGCCTTCACGCCCTCGCCGCGAAGAATCGAGCCGTCCGGATTGATCGAGGCCGACAGGATCGCCATGCCGAGATTGCCGTCCGCCGCCGCAGGCGCGGCGACAGGGCTGCCGGGAGCCGGAACATTCAGATTTTGCGCCCGAGCCGACGCCGCGCACAAGGCGCCGGCGAGGACAAGCGACGTCGTCAGGAGAGCATGTTTGCGGAACTGGGTCATTGGAACCTCCAATTTCGATGCATCATTTGCGATTGCGAAGGCGTCTCAGGGCCCG
Organism: Rhodoblastus sp.; assembly: GCA_036796555.1. Lineage (GTDB taxonomy): Bacteria > Pseudomonadota > Alphaproteobacteria > Rhizobiales > Beijerinckiaceae > JAJXWB01. The sequence continues at coordinate 6,332 of DAIRCS010000076.1, forward strand.
CACACGACGATCACATTGAAGGGAATATTGATGGCTGCGCCCGCTCCGCTGAATGTGCGCACGAAAAGGATCTTGGGATTGGAGGTGCTGACGTTTCCGGTGCCGAAGGCCGCGTTCGATCCGACGGCCGACACCGCGAAATAGCAGGCGGACAGCTCTCGCGTGAACGTGATCGTATAGGCGCCCGTCGAAGGCTTCGTCACCGAGGCGACGCCGCTGCTGCGGGAGATGGCGCCTGTCGACAGAATGTAGGCCGAAAGCGTCGCGCTGCCGAACGATTGCGCGAAGGTCGCGGTGGGCGCCGCGCACAGGCAGGCCCCGGCCGCCAGCAGGGTCGTCAGTTTCGTCGCGCGCCGGTCCGCGCGGGAGGAGATGAATCCTGTCGTCATAGTCATTACCCCCTTTTTTCGACTGCGACAGATTGCCGCAGTCCGCGGCCACGCTAAGCCAGTGGGCCGTCGGCCGCAAGAATTTAATCTTGCGTTGGGGGAGTATTATTGCGCAATCTGTTGATCTCGACAGCTAATGGATCGAATAGTCAGTTTAGTGGTAGCTTAAACTTGACGTTATTGGCATCGAGAGTAATATTGAGCGCGTCGTCACAAAGGCTTTTCGCTCCCGAGCGCCCCGACGCCGCGCGGGCGCGATCCGCCGCCCGCCTTTTTGCGCCGCCGCGAAAGGCCGGCGCCGGGCGCTGCGCTCAGGCCCCGCCGATCAGAATGCCTGCGCCGAGCACGATGACGCCGCCGAGCACGATCTGGAAGACGGCCTGCAGGAAGGGGGTGTCCATGTATTTCGCGCGGACGAAGGCGATGGCCCAGAGTTCGACGAAGACAACCACGCCGGCGACGCCGGTGGCGATCCAGAAGGAATTCGGCCAGGCGTCCGGCACGAGATAGGGCAGGGTGTGGCCGAGGCCGCCGAGCGCGGTCATCAGGCCGCAGACGCCGCCGCGCAGCCAGGGCGAGCCGCGGCCCGTGAGCGAGCCGTCGTCCGACAGCGCTTCCGCAAAGCCCATGGAAATGCCGGCGCCGATGGAGGCCGCCAGACCGACGAGGAAGGTCTCCCAATTGTGGTGCGTGGCGAAGGCGGCGGCGAACAGCGGCGCGAGCGTGGAGACCGAACCGTCCATCAGGCCGGCGAGCCCCGGCTGCACATATTGCAGCACGAACATGCGGTGGCGCGTGCGCTCCTCGTCGTCGCGCGCCGCGGGCGTGAGATTGCCGGCCTGCAATTCGCCCGCGAGCTTCTCGTGGCCCTGCTCGGCCAGCGCGAGGTCGCCGAGCAGCCTGCGTGTGTCGACGTCGGCCGCCTGTTCGGCCGCGCGCTGATAGTAGCGGGCCGCTTGGTGCTCCATCACCTCCGCCTCGTCGCGGATGCGTTCGAGCGGCAGGTTCTTCGTCAGCCAGATCGGGCGGCGCTTCAGCGCGCCCTTCACGTCCTCGCGGCGGATCGGCGGCAGCACGTCGCCGAAGCGGCGCTTGTATTGCGCGAGCAGCATGTCGCGATGCGTGTGCTCGACATCGGCCATGTCGCGGAACGTCTTCGCGGAGGCGGGGTAGCGCTCGTCGAGATCCTCGGCGAAGGCGAGATAGATGCGCGCGTCCTCTTCCTCGGAGGCGATGGCGATGGCGAGGATCTCGCGCTCGCTGAGATCGGCGAAGGCTTTCAACGGGAACTCCGAGCTGTTTTCCAGACTTTAGAATAGTTCTAGAAAATAGCGGCGGCCATTTCCACCCTGTTTCGCGCGGGATCGACTATGCTCGGCGGCGCATCGTCCCGCAGCGCCCGGATTCATCGAACGATGGTCGAAACCACGCATCGTCCCTCGCTCCGCACGCGGCTGACGGAGGGCGTCATCAAGCGCGTCGGCCTGCTGCGGCGGCCGATGACGCTCGGGGTCCGCGCGGCCGTGATCGACGCGGAGGGCCGCGTGTTTCTGGTGCGGCACACCTATATCGCGGGCTGGTATCTGCCGGGCGGCGGCGTCGAGCGCGGCGAGACGTTCGGCGACGCGCTGGCGCGCGAACTGATGGAGGAGGGCGGCATTGCTTTGACGGGCGCGCCGGAGCTGCGCAGCCTGCATCACAATCGCGGGCGCGATCACGTCGCCTTCTACGTCGTGCGCGCCTTCGCGCAAGGCCAACCGAAACAGCCCGACCGCGAGATCGCGGAAGCCGGATTCTTTTCGCCTGACGCGCTGCCGGACGGCGCGACGCGGGCGACCCGCGCGCGGCTCGCGGAAATCCTGGAGGGCGTCGAAGTCAGCGCAATGTGGTGAGGGCGGCTCTCCCTCTCTGCGAGCGAGAGCTCTGCGAAAATCGACGGTTTGGCTCGGGGCCTCGCTCCCGCTCGCGGGGAGGGCGGGGGCGGCCGGTGGAACAAGCTCGCGAGGTTTGGCCCAGTCGACCCCCGAGGAGCGACCCCTTTGCAAGATGCTTCGTGCGCAGGCGGGGTGGCTGCGCCTCACTCAGCCGGCGCGACCGCCCCTGCCGCTTCCGGCGCGCGCGCCCACATTTCCGGCTCCAGTTCCTCGCGCCGGTCGGGGAAGGCGAGCGCGCAGACGAGCGTGACGAGGCCGACGGCGGCGAGGATCAGCACGATGGCCGACAGCGAGCCGGTGCGCTCGTGCAGGAAGCCGACGAGGGGCGCGGCCGCCGCGCCGCCGATGAAGCCGATGAAGAAGCGCAGCGAGTAGATTTTCGCGCGCATTGGCGGCGAGATGTAGCGCGCCGTCATCGTCTCGTTGATTGTCACCTGGCCGAAGATGACGGCCGCGACGAGGCCGGCCAGCGGCAGCGCCATCCAGCCGCGGGCGAAGGCGAGCAGTCCCATCGCCGGCACGAGCGTCAGCCCGAGCGGCAGGAAGATGCGCTTCAGCGTCGTGTGGTCGATGAGGCGGCCGACCGTGAACTGGGTGAGCGCGCCGCACAACGTGACGGAAAAGGCGAGCACGCCGACCACCGGCAGCAGGCCGGGCTCGGAGGCCAGCCGCTCCTCCATCAGTTTCGGCAGCAGCACGGTGAAGGCGTTGAAGACGAGGCCGGAGGCCGCCGAGATCGACAGCATGACGACGAGCGCGCGGCGCACGATGGTCTTGGGGATGTCCGGGAAGGGACGGCCCTGCACATGGCGGGCGATCTCGACATGGTTCTGCGTCGTCCAGTAAAGGCCGAGCGCGATGCACACGGCGCCGGGAACGGCGAAGCCGAAGCGCCAGCCGGCCTGCTGCGACAGGAAGGCGGTGACGAGCGGCGCGGAGGCGACGCCGAGATTGCCGAACACGCCATTGACGCCGAGCGCGCGGCCGGGCTTGTCGCCGGCCGCCTCCACCAGCATGGCCGTGCCGATCGGGTGGTAAATGGCGGAAAAGAAACCGGCGAAACCGAGCGCGACCGCAAGGCCGACCCGGCCCTGCGCGAAGCTCGCGGCGACGAGCGAGGCGCCGGTGCCGAGAAAGAAGGCGAGCATCAGGCGGGGCCGGCCGAACCGCGCGGCGAGCCAGCCCTGCGGCAGGGAGCCCGCGCCGTAGAGGGCGAACATGGCGGTCGCCAGCGCCACGATCGGGCCGTAGTCGGCGCCGAAGGGCGAGTCCGGCGCGGCCATGGCCAGAACCGCCGTCGGCAGGATCAGCAGCGAATAATGGGTGAGCAGATGCGCGGCGTTGATGAGCTGCATCTGGCGCGCGGCGGCGCGCTGGTTGGCCTGTTCCATTTTGCGGTTCCACGGGTCGCAGACAGTCGGGCAAGGCAGGGATAAGGTTGTCCCGCCCCATACGTCAGGCCAATTTCCGAAGAGATCGGGCCAAAGGTCACAACAGGTGCGCTCAACCGATTCCGGCGATTACCAGGCTGTTCCGCGTTCGGTGGCCGTGATGGCGAAGGCGATGGAGAACGGCGAGTCCACCGGCGTCCATCGTCATCCCCGCGGACAGGTCCTTTATGCGACGACCGGGTTGATGATCGCGCGCACCGTCGCTGGCGCCTGGGCGGTTCCGACCGGCCATGCGCTTCTCATTCCGCCGCGGCTGCCGCACGACATCGCGATGCATGGCCGCGTCGAGATGGTCACCGCCTACATTTCCCCGGAGACGGCGGCGGTATCCATGCCTTCGTCCTGCCGCGTCGTCCGGGTTTCGCGGCTGCTCGACGCCGCTCTGCAGTCGCTCGCGCAGGAGGCGGTCCTCTACGATCCGGCCGGGCGCGGCGGCCATCTGGCGGAACTGATCCTGGACGAGGTCCGCAACGCCGAGCCCGCGGCGCTGACGCTGCCGATGCCGTCGGACAAGCGCCTGCGCAGGATGTGCGAAGACGTGATCGGCGATCCCGGAAAATCGGTCGACATCGACACGTGGGCGGCGACGATTGGCGTTAGCCGGCGCACGTTGACGCGACGAATCCGGCAGGAGACGGGATTGAGCTTCGGCGACTGGCGCCGCCGGCTGCGCCACCTCAGGACCATAGCGCTCGAGGCCGAGGGCGTGCCGATGAAGCTGGTCGCGGCCGAGGTCGGCTATCGCAGCCCGCAGGCCCTGAAAGCGATGTTGAAGCGCACGATTGCGCGCGAGGGATAGGCGCGGCGGTTCGTCGCATCCGGCAGGAAATCCGGCGCGTTTCCGGTTTTGGAACGGGTTTAATCTTCCGCCCCGACCCTTGTTCGCGAAATCGGGATTTGATCAATGTCGCTGCGGAAAGACGAATTTGGCAGAGGGAAGCGTCGATGAAGCCTTGTTCGATCCTCGCGGCGGCGACGCTCGGCGGCGCATTGATCGCGGCGGCGCCCGTGCGCGCCGAGGACGGGCCGACGATCACGCTGACCGTCAAGGATCACAGGTTCGACCAGACGCAGCCGAAGGCCGTCGCCAACAAGCCCTTCACCATCGTCGTGAAGAATCTCGACCAGACGGCGATCGAATTCGAGAGCAAGACGCTGCGCGTCGAGAAGGTCATCGTCGGCGGGGCCGAGGCGTCGTTCAAGATTCGCGCCCTGCCGCCCGGCCGCTACAAGTTCGAGGACGAGTTCCACGACAAGACCGCCAAGGGCGAGCTCGTCGCGGAATAATGGAGTAAGATCGGTTCCATGCTTGGCGCGCTCATCATCGTCTTTCGCGAGGTCATTGAGGCCGGCCTGATCGTCGGCATCGTGATGGCCGCCACGCGCGGCGCGCCGCACGCCGGCCGCTGGATCGCGGCGGGCGTCGCGGGCGGCCTCGCGGGAGCGGGGCTGATGGCGATCTTCGCCGAGCGGATCGCCAATGCGATGGCCGGCATCGGACAGGAGATGTTCAACGCCGGCGTGCTCGCGCTCGCCGTCGTCATGCTCGCCTGGCACAATATCTGGATGGCGCGCCACGGGCGCGAGCTCGCCGCCGAACTGAAGAGCGTCGGCAAGGCCGTCGTCGAAGGCGACAAGACCATGGCGGCGCTCGCCGTCGTGGTCGGCGTCGCCGTGCTGCGCGAGGGCTCCGAAATCGTGCTGTTCCTCTACGGCGTCGCGATTTCCGGCGGCGAGACGGCGACGTCGCTCGTCACGGGCGGCGCGCTCGGGCTTCTCGCCGGCGTCGCGCTCAGCGCCGTCACCTTCGCCGGGCTCGTGCGCATTCCGCCGAGCTATCTGTTCGGCGTCACGACCACGCTGATCACGCTGCTCGCCGCGGGCCTGGCCGCGCAATGCGTCGCCTTCCTGCAGCAGGCCGGCGTCGTGAACGCGCTGTCGCAGACGGCGTGGGACACGTCGGGCGTCCTGTCCGACTCCAGCCTGTTCGGCCGCGTGCTGCACACGCTGATCGGCTACGCCGACCAGCCCTCCGTGCTGCAGGTGGTCGTCTATGTCGCGACGCTGGCCGTGATCGTGATCGCGACCCGCCTCGTCGCCTCGTCGGCTCCGCCGTCGCGCCGGGCGGCGCCGGCCGAGTGAGGAAAACGCGCGCGGCTTGCCGGGGCGCGCGTTTCGTGATCCAACACCGCGCATGAAAAGACGGCTCCGCCAGCGACGATAGACCGCTTCCCCGCGCTCCGCGAGCGCGCGAACGCCCGCGTGCGGGCCCCTGCGATCTCCTGCCGCCGACGCCGTCCATGACCGAACTCGCCTTTACCTTCTCGCCCCAGACCGACGCCGACCTGCCCGCCATCGAGCGGCTGACCGAACACGCCTTTGGTCCCGGCCGCTTCGCCAAGACCGCCTACCGCCTGCGCGAGGGCCGGCCGGCCGATCATGCGCTGTCCTTCGTCGCGCGCGTGGGCACGATTCTCGTCGGCGCCAACCGCATGACGCCGATCCGCATCGGCGACGCGCCCGCGCTGCTGCTCGGGCCGCTGGTGGTCGAACCCGCGTTCCGCCAGCACGGGCTCGGCGAGAAGCTGGTCGTCAAGTCGCTGGACGCTGCGCGAAACGCCGGCCACGGGCTCGTGATCCTCGTCGGCGATCCCGGCTATTACGGCCGCATGGGGTTCGCGCGCGTGCCCGACGGGCGCATGAAAATGCCGGGCCCCGTCGATCCCGACCGGCTGCAATATTGCGAACTGGCGGCCGGCGCGCTCGACGCCGCGTCCGGGCTCATCTGGCGCGCCGACTGAACTCGCGCCGCCAGCGCGACAATCGTCTCCACCGTCGCGTCCGGCGCCGCCCAGTGCGGCGAATGGCCGACGCCCGGCAGCATTTTTAGCGTCGCGCCCGCGATCTCGCGGGCGCAGCCGTAGGAATGGCGCTCGGTCAGCACGACGGCGTCGCGGTCGCCGGACAGGATGGCGACGGGCAGCGCGATCGCGGGGATGCGCGGCGCTTGTTTTTCCAGATGGGCGCGCAGATCGGCGACATCCTCGGCGTTGGCGCGGAACGCCCACGGCCGCAGCGCCAGAACCGCGCCGATCGTCCCGGCGTAGTTCCGCGGAACCGGCTGCGGCGTGAAGACGCCGGCGAGCGCGCCTTTCAGCGCGGCGAGGCCCGCGGGCAGCAGCAATGTGCGCGTGAACAGCCAGCCGGCGACGGGTTTCGCGGCGAGCCGGTAATACCAGCGCACGCCGCGCGGCCAGGGATGGGTGACCGGCGCGAGCAGGACGATCCCTTGCGTGAAATCGGCATGGTCCAGCGCAAAGGCGGTCGCGACCGCGCCGGCCCAGGAATGGCCGACGACAATGGCGCGGTCCACGCCCGCCCGCTCCAGCCCGGCGCGGATGGCGCGCGCCTGCGCTGCCGGCGAGGACGCATCCTGCGCGAGCCTGTCGCTGTAGCCGTGGCCGGGCCGGTCGACGGCGAAGACGCGGAAGCCGCGCGCCGCCAGCCGGTCGCCGAGCGGCGCCCTCATGTCCGCCTGATTGCCGCTCGCGCCGTGGATCAGGACGATGGTCGCGGCGGGTTCGCCGGCGGGATCGCGGCGGGTGAAATGCAAGCGGCCGAAGGGCGTCCCGACGAATTGGCCGCGCGGCGGGAAGGCGCGCTCGAAGGCGTGCGCCTTGAGGTGGGAGAAGAGGAGGAGGGCGACGAACGCGAGAGCGAGGGCGAGGAGGACTGCGGACGTCATCGTGCGCGCCCTCCCTCCCCGATACGAAGTCGGCTTTCGCCGACTTCGCAGATTGCTGACAAAGCGTCGTTCCCGCGGCCATGGTTCGAGACGGCGGCTTTCGCCGCCTCCTCACCATGAAGGTTGGGGATTGCAAACAATGCATTAGCCCTCATGCTGAGGAGCCTGCGCAGCAGGCGTCTCGAAGCGCGAGGGCGCTCCACGGGTTTGTCGGCGTCTGACGAAGCCGGCTGTCGCGACTTCGATCAGATCGCGGGGAGGCCCGGGGCGGCCGCGCGAACCTCGCGAGATTTCACCCAGTCGCCCCCCACCCCCGGCCCCTCCCCGCAAGGGGGAGGGGAGCGAGGCGCGTCTCGAATTGTCATCCCCGCGCAAGCGGGGATCCAGTTTTGGCCGACGCAGGAATGTCCGGGTTCCCGATCGCGCTTGGCGCGTCGGGAATGAGAGCGCAGGCCTCAAATATCCCGTCCCTCGACCTCGATCTGCAGCTTCTCGACCGATTTCTTCACGTCGGGCTGCTGCGGGTAGACGTCGAGCGCGCGGCGGTAGGCGTCGAGCGCGCGCTTGTCGAGGCCGGCCTTGGAGAGGATCGCGCCGAGGCCGGACAGGGCCACGAAATGGCGCGGGTCGATCTTCAGCGCATGTTCGAGATCGGCCATGGCGCCGTCGATATTGTCGGCGGCGAAACGGATCATCGCGCGCTTGTTCCAGCCTTCGGCCCAGTCCGGCTCGATGGCGATCACCGAATCGAGGAGGTTTTCGGCGGTCTTCATGTCGTGGCCGGCCATGGCGGCGACGGCGCGGGCCATCAGCAGGTCGGCGGTGTCGGAGCCCGAGCGCATCCACACGCGCCCGATCGCCTCGGCGACGCCCTTGGCGTCTTCCTCGTCCTCGGCGGCCTTCAGGCGCGTATAGAGCGCGTCCAGAACCTTGGCGCGGCTCTCCTCCTGCGTCGGAACCGAGTGCGGGGCGATGCGGTCGGCCTGCCGGCTTTTCTCCCGCCGCCTCTCGCCTTGCGGCTCCCCCGCATCGGGTCGCGCGGCGGCGGGCGGCGGGCGGTCGGGCCGGTCGTCGACGCCGGGTCCGAAGGCGCGGGCGCCGGGTCCGAAGGCGCGGGCGCCGGGTGGGAGCTGGATCGGGGGAAGGCCGGGGATGTCGAGCGTTCCGCCCCTGCGGCCGGGCGGGGCCGGGTCGATCTCGGCGGCCGCGGCCAGGCGGGCGAAGCCAAGAGCCAGCAGGGCCGCGAGCGTGGCGCGGGCGAGCGAAAGCGTCATACGCCAGAAGCTAGGGCGCGTCCGCCCTGCCGTCAAAGCCCGTTCGCCGGGCGATCCGCCCAAAGAAAAAGCCCCGGCGAACCGGGGCTCCGCAGGCTCGCGCATGACGCGCGGGATCAGCCCTGACGCGCCTTGTAGCGCTTCTGGGTCTTGTTGATGATGTAGACGCGGCCCTTGCGGCG
>DAIRCS010000077.1:0-15094 GCA_036796555.1 Rhodoblastus sp.
ACGCAGGGCATCGTGTCGGCGCTCGCGCGCACGCAGATCGGCATTTCCGACTACGGCTTCTTCATCCAGACGGACGCGGCGATCAATCCCGGCAATTCCGGCGGCGCGCTGGTCGATTCCCAGGCGCGCCTGATCGGCATCAATTCGGCGATCTTCTCCAAGTCCGGCGGCTCGGTCGGCATCGGTTTCGCGATCCCCGTCAACATGGTCAAGATCGTGATCGCGGCGGCCAAGAGCGGCGGCAAGCAGGTGCGCCGGCCCTGGCTCGGCGCCTCGCTGCAGGTCGTCTCGAAAGAAATCGCCGATTCCATCGGCCTGGACCGGCCCGTCGGCGCGCTCGTCGCCGACATGAACCCGAAAGGGCCGGCGGCCGAGGCGGGCCTCAAGCGCGGCGACGTCATCATGGCGGTCGACGGGCAGCCGGTCGACGATCCCGAAGGCCTCGGCTACCGGCTCGGCACCAAGCCGATCGGCGGAACGAGCGAGTTCAGCGTTCTGCGCTCCGGCAAGAAGACGCAGGTGACGGTCAAACTCGCGCCCGCGCCCGAGACGCCGGCGCGCGATCCCGTGACTATCGACACGCCGTCGCCGTTCACCGGCGCCACCGTCGTCAATCTCTCGCCGGCGACCGCGGAAGAATATTCGGTCGAAGGCGCGAGCCAGGGCGTCGTGATCTCGCAGGTCGCGCCGGATTCGCAGGCGGCCCAGTTCAGCTTCCAGCGCGGCGACGTCATCTTGTCGGTCAATGACGCGAAGATCGAGACGACGCGCGATCTCGAAAAGACCGTCGGCAAGCGCCATTATTACTGGAAGGTCACGATCAGCCGCGGCGGCCAGATGCTGACGAGCGTGTTCGGAGGATAAAAAAGGACCGCGAGCCTGAAGGCTCGCGGTCCAATTTTACGCCGCCTTCTTGGCCTTGCCGGCGGCGGCGACGTTGCGCTGCGCGGTCGCCTTGTTGAGGCGGCGCTTGATCGAAGCCCAGAGCGTGCGGATTTCGTCCGCCGCGGCGCCGGAAGGCGCGATCTCGGTGACGCCCCAGCCCTGGCGCGCGGCTTCCTGGAAGTCGACGCGGGAGGACACGAGCGGCGAAAGCATGCCGCCGAGCGTCTCGAGCGTCTTCACGCCGAGCTCGACGCGCGCGCTCTGCTGCGCGGGCGGGCACTGGTTGAGCAGGAAGGCGTAGTCGCGGCCGGCCGCCTTGACCGCCTTGCGCGTCTTCTCGCTCGCCCAGAGATCGAAGGCGTTGGGGCGGGCGGGCACGATGCAGAGATCGGCGGCCTTCACGGCGGCCATCATGGCCGCGTCGTCGGCGCCGGGCGTGTCGATCACGACGAGCGTGACGCCCTTCTTCTCGAGCGCGCCGAGCACCGTCTTCAGCTTGCCGGGCGGCACCGCCTCGACAGCGACGTCCTGTTCGCCGCGCGCTTTCGACCAGTTGATGAGAGAAGCCAACGGGTCCATGTCGATGACAAAGACGCGCTCTCCGGCTTCGTGCGCCGCGACCGCGACGCAGGATGCGAGGGTGCTCTTCCCTGAGCCGCCCTTCTGTGTGACGAAGGCGATTGTCCGCATTTTCGGAAACCTGTTCTGCAAATTGTCGGGGACGCTACTCGAAATGAACATGCCTGAAAAACTTTGATTCGTAACGGCTTGGGGGCGCGGCTGGCGGAATATTGACGCTCTTGTTGCAATTGAATCACTGTCGGCGTCATGTTGCAGCGCAGGATATTGTAGGGTTTGACGGCGATGGGCGACCTGTTTGCGCATGCGGGATTCGAGAAGAGCGCGCCGCGCCCGCTCGCCGATCGCCTGCGTCCGCTGGCGCTCGACGAGGTCGCGGGACAGGATCATCTGCTCGGTCCCGATGGCGCGCTGACGCGGCTCATCCGCGCGGGATCGCTGGGAAGCCTTGTTTTCTGGGGGCCTCCGGGCACCGGCAAGACGACGGTCGCGCGCCTGCTCGCGCACGAGACCGATCTCGCCTTCGTGCAGATATCGGCGATCTTCTCCGGCGTCGCGGATTTGAAGAAGACGTTCGAGGAAGCGCGCTCGCGCCGCAGCATGGGCAAGGGCACGCTGCTCTTCGTCGACGAAATCCATCGCTTCAACCGCGCGCAGCAGGATTCGTTTCTGCCCGTGATGGAGGACGGCACGATCACGCTGATCGGCGCGACGACCGAAAACCCTTCGTTCGAACTCAACGCCGCGTTGCTTTCGCGCGCGAGGGTCATGACCTTCAAGGCGCTCGACGACGCGGCGATCGAGCGCCTGCTCTCGCGCGCCGAGGAGGCGGAAGACAAGACGCTGCCGCTCGACGCGGACGCGCGCGCGGCCCTGATCGCCATGGCCGACGGCGACGGCCGGGCGGCGCTGACGCTGGCCGAGGAAATCTGGCGCGCGGCGCGCGAGGGCGAAATGTTCGACCGCGCAAAGCTCTCCGAGATCGTGCAAAGGCGCGCGCCGATCTACGACAAGGCGCAGGAGGGGCACTACAATCTGATCAGCGCGCTGCACAAGACGGTGCGCGGCTCCGATCCAGACGCCGCGCTCTACTATCTCGCGCGCATGTTCGACGGCGGCGAGGATCCGCTGTTCATCGCGCGCCGCGTCGTGCGCATGGCGATCGAGGATATCGGGCTCGCCGATCCGCAGGCGCTGGTTGTCGCCAATGCGGCGAAGGACGCCTACGATTTTCTGGGCTCGCCGGAAGGCGAACTGGCGATTGCCGAGGCCGTGGTCTATTGCGCCACCGCGCCGAAATCGAACGCCGCCTACACCGCGTTCAAGCGCGCGCAGGCGCTCGCGAAGTCGCACGGCTCGCTGATGCCGCCGAAGGTCATCCTCAACGCGCCGACGAAGATGATGCGCGTGGAGGGCTATGGCGAGGGCTACGCCTACGACCACGACGAGCCTGACGCCTTTTCGGGACAGGATTACTGGCCCGAGAAACTCGGGCGGCAGACCCTTTACGAGCCGGTGGAGCGCGGCTTCGAGCGCGAGATCGGCAAAAGGCTGGAATATTGGGCGAAGCTGCGCAAGGAGCGGGGCGGCGGATAGCGCGATTGGAATGTTTCAGGCAGGCTTCCGTATGCCCGCGCCCGGAGGAGTCAAATGTCGCTTGCGCTCTACGGCCATCCGTTTTCTTCCTATACGCAGAAGGCGCTGATCGCGCTTTACGAGAACGACATCGCATTCGAGTTCAGGCTCATCGGTCCGGACACGCCGACGCATGTCGAGGAATGGCTGCGGCAATGGCCGCTCGCGCGCTTTCCGATGCTGGTGGACGCGGGGCGCAGCTTCGTCGAGACGAGCGTCATCATCGAATATCTGCAGATCGCATATCCCGGGCCCGTTCGCCTGATTCCGGACGACCCGATGCGCGCCCTCGACGTCCGCTTCCTGGATCGATTCTTCGATCTCTATGTGATGGACCCCGTCCAGACGGCGGTTGCGAGCAAGCTTCAACGGATGCCGATGCCGGCGGAAGAGGGGCGGGCATTCGCGGGCGAGCGGCTCGAACGCGCCTACGGCTGGCTGAACGGAGAACTCGCCGGCCGGACGTGGGCCGCGGGCGAGGATTTCACGCTCGCCGATTGCGCCGCCGCGCCGGCGCTGTTCTACGCCGACTGGACGCAGCCGATTGCGGCCGCCTATCCCAACGTCCGGGCATATCGCGAGCGCCTCCTGTCGAGGCCGTCGGTCGCGCGGGCCGTGGACGAGGCGCGGCCGTATCGCGGCCTGTTTCCGCTGGGCGCTCCCGACCGGGACTGATGGCCGGGCGGCCATGACAGAGCGCCGCCTTTGCGCTACCAAGCCGGCATGAAAGCCTATCTCCTCGTTTTCCTGGGCGCCGGCTTCGGCGGGATGCTGCGGCATGGCGCGAATACCGCCGCCACGCGCGCGCTGGGGATGGAATTTCCCTGGGGCATTTTCCTCATCAACGTGACCGGCTGTTTCGCGATGGGACTGATCGCCGGCTGGCTCGCCTTCCGCACGCAGCACGGCTGGCCGCAGGACGTGCGGCTGCTGCTGACGACGGGCGTGCTCGGCGGCTACACGACCTTTTCCGCCTTCTCGCTCGATTTCGCGACGCTGTGGGAGCGCGGCGCGCATTCGCTGGCGATTGTCTATGTGCTGGCCTCGGTCGTGCTGTCGCTCGTCGCGGTCTTTCTCGGGCTCACGCTCGTGCGGATGGCGTCGTGACGAACGGCTCGCAGAAGCGCAAGCAGCGCGCGGCGCAGAAACATGCGGAGGCCGCGCCCAAGGCGGCGCCGGCCGCGCCCGTCCGCACCGGCGTGCAGACGCTGACGGTCGAGGCGGAGGAGGCCGGCATGCGCCTCGACCGCTGGTTCAAGCGCCGCTTTCCCGGCCTCGCGCTGTCGCATCTCGCCAAGATCGCGCGAAAAGGCGAGGTGCGCGTCGAGGGCAAGCGCGTGGACACGGCGACGCGGCTGGAAGAAGGCCAGAGCGTGCGCGTGCCGCCGCTGACGCTGGACGCGCCTTCCGCCGGCCGGAGGCCGGCGGTCCCGGCTTCGGCCGAAGACGCCGAAGCGATCCGCCGCATGACGCTCTACGAGGACAAGCATGTGCTCGTCCTCAACAAGCCCTATGGCCTTGCCGTGCAGGGCGGCTCCGGCACGAAGCATCACATCGACGGCATGCTGGCGTCGCTCGCGGACGAGAAGGGCAACCGGCCCGTGCTGGTGCATCGTCTCGACCGCGACACGTCGGGCGTGCTGCTGATCGCCAAGAACCGGAAGATCGCCGCGCAACTCGGCGAAATTTTTCGCTCGCGAAAGGCGCAGAAGATTTACTGGGCGCTGGTGGAAGGCGTGCCGAAGCCGTCGCAGGGCCGCATCTCGCTCTATCTCGCCAAGGGGCCGGGCATGGGCGACGCGCGCGGCCCGCAGTCGCGGCGCGGCGAAGCCGCGAAGCGGTCGCAGGCCGATCTCGAAAAAATGCGCGTGGCCAAACACGGCGAGGACGACGCGCAGCATTCGCTGACCTATTACGCCACCGTCGACAAGATCGCGCCGAAATGCGCGTGGCTGTCGATGAAGCCGCTGACCGGCCGCACGCACCAGTTGCGCGCGCATGCGGAAGCCATCGGCCATCCGATCTTCGGCGATCCGAAATACGGTAGGGAAGACCACCGCCGCCGCGACGCCATGCACGCCATGCCCGAGACCCTCGAGCGCAAGCTGCATCTGCTGGCGCGCCGCCTCGTGCTGCCGCATCCGGCCGGCGGCGTGATCGACGTGACGGCGCCTCTGCCCGAGCACATGCAGAAGACATGGGACACGTTCGGCTTCGACGCGAAGCAATACGATCCGATCGTCGAGGCGCCGGAAGAATGAGCGCGACGCGCCTGCTGATTTTCGATGTCGACGGCACGCTGGTCGACAGCCAGGACATGATCGTGGAATCGCAGCGCCGCACGTTTTTGGCGCATGGACTGACGCCACCGGACCGGCGCGCGAGCCTGTCCGTCGTCGGCCTGTCGCTGCGCGAGGCCTTCACGGTTCTGGTCGGCGCAGACGGGCCGGTCGAGGGCATGGCGGAAACCTACAAGAGCCTGTTCGGCGAATTGCGCGCCGGCGCGGGGCGGCCCGAGCCGTTCTTTCCCGGCGCTGTCGAAACCGTCGCGCGCTATGGCGCGGATGCGGGCTTTATGCTCGGCGTCGCCACCGGCAAGTCGCGGCGCGGCGTGCGCCACCTGTTCGAGCGGGCAGGGTGGACCGATTTTTTCGCGACCGTGCAGACCGCCGACGACCATCCCTCCAAGCCCGCGCCCGACATGATCCTCGCCGCGCTCGCCGAGACCGGCGTCGCGGCGCAGGACGCGTTCATGATCGGCGACACGAGTTTCGACATGGCGATGGCGAAGGCGGCCGGCGTGCGCGCCATCGGCGTTTCGTGGGGCTATCACGAGACGGCCGCGCTCGAGGCGGCGGGCGCGGATGCGATCATTTCGGATTTCGCGGAGCTGGATGAATTGCTCGCGCCCGTTCCCTCTCCCCGCAGGGCGGGGAGAGGGCTAGGGTGAGGGGTCGCCGGGCTTCACGAAACTCATTCGTTGCGCCCTGGTCCCTCATCCGGCCTTCGGCCGCCTTCTCCCCGCAGGCGGGGAGAAGGAGCAACCTCCCGAGAGCCCATGCCCGACGATTTCTCTTCCGACTTCTTCATTCCGGCGTCTGACCGCGATCCGCTGCGCACCGTGCAGAAGGACATGAAGCGCGCGTTGCCAAAACGCTTCTACAAGGAGGCGACGGTCGCTCCGCGCGACGGCGGTTTCGCCGTGCTGCTCGACGGCCGCACGGTGCGCACGCCGGCCGGCGGGACGCTGGCGCTGCCGACGCAGGCCGCCGCGGCGCTCGTCGCCGCCGAATGGGCGGCGCAGGGCGAAACCATCAACCCCTCGACCATGCCGGTCACGCGGCTCGTCAATTCTGCGCTCGACGGCGTGGCGCGCGATTTGCCGGGCGTCACCGCTGACATCGTGAAATATGCGGGCTCCGATCTCGTCTGCTATCGCGCGGGCGAACCGGCCGGGCTCGTCGCCATGCAGGCGCGCATCTGGGACCCGGTGCTTGCGTTCGCCCGCGAAAAACTGGGCGCGCGGTTCATTCTGGCGGAAGGCGTGATGTTCGCCGCGCAGCCCGATCATGCGATGGAGGCTTTCGCGCAAGCGGTCGAGGCTATCGCGCAAGGGCCGGACGCCGCGCTGAAGATCGCGGCGCTGCATTCGCTGACCACGCTGACGGGCTCCGCGCTGATCGCGCTGATGATCGCGCATGGCGGGCTCGAGGCCGACGAGGCGTGGGCGGCCGCCCATGTCGACGAAGACTGGCAGATGCAATTGTGGGGCGCCGATGAGGAGGCGCTCGCCCGCCGCGCGCAGCGGTTCGTCGACATGAAGGCGGCGTTCGATCTGTGGCGGGCGCTGGGGGCGTAGGCCTGTCATCCCGGACGGTCGCCTCAGCCGATCGGCAGCGCCGTGGTCTCCTTCACGCGGTTGAGGGCGATCGAGGTGCGTGTGTTGGCGATGCCCTTGATGCGCGTCAGCGTCTCGATGAGGAAGCGGTGGAAGGCCTCGATGTCGCGCGTCGCCACTTTCAGCAGGTAGTCGTAGTCGCCGGTCACGCGCACGCATTCGAGGATTTCGGCGCGGGCGAGCACCGCCTTTTCGAAGCGTTCGGAAAATTCCATCGCCTGCCGCTCCAGCCGCACCTCGACATAGGCGAGAAAGCCGGCGCCGATGGACGGACCGTCGAGCAGGGCGACATAGCCGCGGATGATTCTCGCCTCCTCCAGCGCGCGCACGCGGCGGTGGCAGGGCGAAGGCGAGAGGCCGACCTCGCCGGCGAGCTGCTGGTTCTGGATCGACGCGTCTCGTTGCAGCCGCGCGAGGATGCGCCGGTCGATGGCGTCGATCTCTGTGGAATCCGGTTCCATGATTGGCGCGACCTCGAACAATGGATTGCGCATGATGGCGCAGAAACGCCGAGATTAATCTGAAATTGCGCGTGCCGCGACCCATGATTGTCACATCAGACAGGAGAGGCCGCCATGCCCCGCAAGACCGCCAGAAAAGTCCGCGCCGTCGACGTGCTTCTCGACATTCTCCGCGACGAGGACGCGACCACGATCTTCGGCAATCCCGGCTCGACCGAAATGCCGCTGATGGACGCGCTCGTCGACGCCCCCGACTTCCGCTACGTGCTCGGCCTGCAGGAGGCGACGGCGGTCGCCATGGCCGACGGCTATGCGCTGAAGACGGGGCGGCCGGCCTTCGTCAATCTCCATGCGGCGGGCGGGCTCGGCAACGCCATGGGCGTGCTGGTGGCCTCGAAGGCGAGCGAGACGCCGCTGGTCGTCACGGCGGGCCAGCAGGATACGCGGCACCTGTTCTCTGATCCCTGGCTCGCCGGCGATCTCGTGTCGCTGGCCAAGCCCGTCACCAAATGGGCGACGGAAGTGCGGCGCGGGGCCGATGTCGGCATGGCCTTGCGGCGCGCCTTCGCCATCGCCGCCACGCCGCCGCAGGGGCCGGTGTTCCTGTCGCTGCCGATGGACATTCTGGAGCAGGAGGTCGAGGCGCGCATTCCGGCGAAGTCGCGGCTCGCCGCGCGCGCGCCGAGCCCCGGCGCCGGCGATCTCGCGGCAAGGCTCGCCGCCTGCGATCCGGCGCGCGTCGCCGTGCTGATCGGCGACGACGTGCCGGCCGACGCCTCGGACGGGGCGGTCGCGCTGGCGCATGCCGGCGGCTATGTCGTCTACGGCGCGCAGCTCACGTCGCGCGCCGCGTTTCCCTCGCACGATCCGTGCTGGGGCGGGATGCTGAAGCCGGATTTCGCGGCGATCAGAGAAAAGCTCGCCGATGTGGAAGCGGTGCTGATGATCGGCGGGCGCGCTTTCGTCGCCTATCCCTATCGCGAGGAGCGGCCGATCCCGGAGGCCGCGAAATTCTTCCACGTCGCCGGTTCGCCCGAGGCGATCGGGCGGGAGTTTCCGGCGGATTATGCGGTGACCGGCAATGTCGGCGCGACGCTGGAGCAGGCGGCGCGGGAACTCGGCGCATTGATCGACCCGAAGGCCGCGGCGCGGCGGGTCGCCGCGCTCGGCGCGCGCAAGGAGGCGAGCGAGCGCGAGGCGCGGGCCGCCATTCTGGCCGAGAGCGCGGCGCGGCCGATCTCGCCCGATCTCGCCGTGCTCAGCGTACTCGACGCGCTGCCGGACGGCGCGCTGATCGCCAACGATTCCGCGGCCACCTTCGGCCGCGTGCAGGCGATCATGCGCACCGAACCCGGCCTCTACTTCTTTTCGCGCGGCGGCGTGCTCGGCTGCGCCATGCCGGCTGCGGCGGGCATCGGCCTTGCGCACGAGGGCTGGGTCGCCTGCTTCTGCGGCGACGGCGGCGCCATGTATTCGCCGCAGGCGCTGTGGTCGGCGGCGCACTACAAGTCGCGCGTCATCTTCTTCGTGTTCAACAACGCGCGCTACAACGTGCTGATGAACGTGGCGAAGGGCCTCGGCGCGAAGAACGCGCTGGCCGGCAAATATGTCGGCATGGATCTGGTCGAGCCGCGCGTGGATTTTCAGGCGCTGGCCAGGAGCATGGGCGTGCCGTCGGTTCAGGCGGATGATCCGCAAGCGATCGCGGCGGCCGTGGCCGAGGCGACGCGGCGGGATGGGCCGAGCCTGATCGAGATCGCGATCGCCTGACGCGGATTGTCATCCCGGATCGCCGCTGCGCTTCGGCCGGGATGACGGGGCGCGTTACGTCCTCCTCCGACCGATGCTTCCCAGATGCGTATCGCCGAAGCCGCTGGCATATTTGAGGCCGTAGCCGAGCGCGCGGTCGAAGCCGATGTGGGCGATCCACAGCAGGCACAGCGCGACGGGGGCGCGGCCGAGCGCGTGGAAGGCGAGGGCGCCGATGACGAGCGGCGCGACGTAGCTGTGTGCGGCGTTGTAGACGATTGCGCCGATGCGCGGGCCGGCGAGATAGGCCAGCATCGAGAGGTCGGGCGCGAGGAAGACAGGGATGAGCGCCCACCACCTCAGCCCGAGCGCGGCGGCGCCGTCGAACGCGACGAAGGCGAGCAGCGCGACGGCCAGAACGGCCAGCCCTTCGAGCCGCAGCAGGATGCGCGGCGCGCCTGCAACGCCCGGCCTCATGACTTCCGTATTCATCGTGCTAGCCTTCGCGCGTTCGGGGTTTGGGGCGTTGTCGCATGATCATGCAGTTCAAACATATTCGGGCGCGCGCGGAGAAACGCAAAGGCGCGAAGGTTCTTGCCGCGCTGATTCCCGAGGCCAAGTCCAACAAGGCGCTGGCGAAGATCGGCGACGACCGCTTTCTGTCGGAAATGACGCGGCGCGTGTTCTGCGCGGGATTCGTGTGGCGCGTGATCGACCAGAAATGGGAAGGTTTTGAAGAGGCCTTTCTCGGCTTCGAGCCGAGGCGCCTCCTGTTCCAGCCCGATGAATATTGGGAGAGCCTCGCGCGCGACGCGCGGATCGTGCGCAATCCGCAGAAGATCAAATCCGTGCGCGACAACGCCGTCTTCGTCGCGGATGTGGCGAAGGAACAGAAAAGCTTTGGCGGCATGCTCGCTTCATGGCCCGAAGACGACGAGGCGGGGCTGCTCGAATTGCTCGCCAAGCGCGGATCGCGGCTCGGCGGCATGACCGGCCAATATTTCCTGCGTTTCGTCGGCTGGGACGCCTTCATCCTGTCGCGCGACGTCGTTGCGGCGCTGCGCGAGGCGGGCGTCGAACTGTCGGAAAAGGCGTCGACGAAAAAGGACATGCGCAATGCGCAGGCGGCCTTCGCCGGCTGGCGCAAGGAGACGGGCCTCGGCTTCACCCAGCTCTCGCGCATCTGCGCCATGTCCACCGGCGAGAACATGGACGCCGCAACGCTTGCCGCGCGAACGGGCGGCGCCGAGGAATAACGCGCCTTGCCAAGCTCGCGGCGGGGTCCGAAGATTGGCCGTGTTTCAGCAGAAAATCGGGGCAGGGCGAATGCAGACGATTTCAGACGCGCAGATGCGGCGGCGCGTGATTGTGTCCTCGACCATCGGCAATGCGCTCGAATGGTTCGACTTCACGGTGTTCGGCCTGTTTGCGGGCGTGATCGGCAAGCTGTTCTTTCCGAGCGACAATCCCGCCTCCTCGCTGCTGCTGACCTTCGCCACCTTCGGCATCGCCTTCGCCGCCCGGCCGCTCGGCGGGCTGGTGTTCGGGCTCTATGCGGACAAGCACGGGCGCAAGAAGGCGCTGGTCGTCATGATCACGCTGATGGCGATCGGCACGGGCCTGCTCGGCGTGCTGCCGACCTACGCCGCGATCGGGATCGCGGCGCCGCTGCTGCTGCTGCTGGCCCGGCTGATCCAGGGGTTTTCGGCCGGCGGCGAATTCGGCTCCGCCAGCGCGCTCCTGATCGAATTCGCGCCGCCCGGCATGCGCGGCTTTTTCGGCGCCTTCCAGATGGTGTCGCAATCGCTCGCCTTCGCCATCGGCGCGGCCATGGCGGTGCTGCTGAACACCAGCCTGACGCCGGACCAGTTCACGTCCTGGGGCTGGCGCGTGCCGTTCCTGCTGGGCATCCTGATCGGACCGATCGGCTATTACCTGCGCCGCAAGGTCGACGAATCCCCTGAATTTCAGGCCTATCTCGCGGAGAAGCGGAAGGATTCCGCCCCGGCGCAGAAGACGACGCTCGGCCGGCTTTTCAGCGAGCATCCGCGCGAACTGATCGCTTCCTTCTGCCTGATAGCCGCCGGCACCGCCATCAATTACATCGGCGCGGTCTTCCTGCCGGCCTATGCCGCGACCGAGCTGAAACTGCCGCTGGTCTCGGCCCAATACGGGCTGATGCTGGCGAGCCTCGCCAACGCCGTTCTCGTCCTGATATTCGGCGCCCTTTCCGACCGGATCGGCCGCCGCGCGGTGCTCGCGCCGGCCCTGATCCTCTATGTCGTCCTCTCCTACGTGCTGTTCCAGCGGCTGGTGGCGGAGCCGAGCGTCGCCCATCTCTGGCAATTGCAGTCGGCCGGGCTGCTGCTCGGCGCGCTCGCCGGGCCGATGCCGGCCTTCATGACCGAAATCTTTCCCGTCGCGGTGCGCTCCACCGGCGCGTCGCTCATGTATAATTTCGCGGTCATGCTGTTCGGCGGCCTCGCGCCGGCGATCAACACCTGGCTCGTGCAGGCGACGGGCAACAAGGCGGCGCCGGTCTTCTACATCGCCTTCGCCGCGGCGGTCGGCCTGATCGGGCTGGCGGTCTACCGCAGACCGGCGCCCGCGAAATAGGCGCGCCGGGCCGGTTTGTGCGGCGCGGCAGGCGTGCTATCAGCGCGCGACGATTTTGTGAAAACTCCCGGGACGCCAGATGAAGCACATTGTCGAAGCCCTCGAACAACGCCGCGCCGCCGCCCGCCTCGGCGGCGGCCAGAAGCGCATCGACGCCCAGCATGCGCGGGGCAAGCTGACGGCCCACGAGCGCATCGAATTGCTGCTCGACCACGGCTCGTTCGAGGAATTCGACATGTTCGTGCAGCACCGCTGCGCGGATTTCGGCATGGACAAGGGCGAGAAAATCCCCGGCGACGGCGTGGTGACGGGCTGGGGCACGGTCAACGGCCGCACGGTCTATGTCTTCGCCAAGGACTTCACGGTGTTCGGCGGCTCGCTGTCCGAGACGCACGCGCAGAAGATCATCAAGATCCAGGACATGGCGCTGCGCAACCGCGCGCCGATCATCGGCCTGTTCGACGCCGGCGGCGCGCGCATCCAGGAGGGCGTGGCGGCGCTCGGCGGCTACGGCGAGGTGTTCCAGCGCAACGTACTGGCGTCTGGCGTCATCCCGCAGATTTCCGTCATCATGGGACCGTGCGCCGGCGGCGACGTCTATTCGCCGGCCATGACCGATTTCATCTTCATGGTGCGCGACACGAGCTACATGTTCGTGACGGGCCCCGAGGTCGTGAAGACCGTCACCAACGAGACGGTGACCTCGGAAGAGCTCGGCGGCGCGTCAGTGCACACGACCAAGAGCTCGATCGCCGACCGCGGCTACGACAACGACGTCGAGGCGCTGCTGCAGATGCGCCGGCTCATCGACTTCCTGCCGCAATCGAACACCGATCCCGTTCCGGAATGGCCGTCGTTCGACGACAGCGAGCGCGACGACCATTCGCTCGATACGCTCGTGCCCGACAATCCGAACAAGCCCTACGACGTGAAGGAGCTGATCGCGAAGGTCGTCGACGAGGGCGATTTCTTCGAGATCCAGGAAGCCCACGCCAAGAACATCGTCGTCGGCTTCGGCCGGATGGAAGGCAATACGGTCGGCATCGTCGCCAACCAGCCGATGGTGCTGGCGGGCGTGCTCGACATCGACGCCTCGCGCAAGGCGGCGCGCTTCGTGCGCTTCTGCGACTGTTTCAACATTCCGATCGTCACTTTCGTCGACGTGCCGGGCTTCCTGCCCGGAACGGCGCAGGAATACGGCGGCCTCATCAAGCACGGCGCGAAGCTGCTGTTCGCCTATGCCGAGGCCACCGTGCCGAAGGTCACGGTCATCACGCGCAAGGCCTTCGGCGGCGCCTACGACGTCATGGCCTCCAAGCATCTGCGCGGCGACGTGAACTACGCCTGGCCGTCGGCGCAGATCGCGGTCATGGGCGCGAAGGGCGCGGTCGAGATCATCTTCCGGCAGGACATCGGCGATTCCGAGAAGATCGCCGCGCGCACGAAGGAATACGAGGATCGGTTCCTGTCGCCTTTCGTGGCGGCCGAGCGCGGCTATATCGACGAGGTGATCCAGCCCTACGTGACGCGCAAGCGCGTGGCGCGCGCGCTCGCCATGCTGCGCCACAAGCAGCTCGAGAACCCCTGGAAGAAGCACGACAACATCCCGCTGTGAGGCGGCCGCGCCTCACATCTGCACGACCGAGCTCATCTCGAAACTGACGCCTTCCGGGTTCTCGCCGATGCGCAGCTTCGTGTCGGCGACGAAGCGATAGGGCGGCACCGGCAGGTTGTAGGGCGCGGGCACGCCGGAATAGACGCGGCCGGCCAGATCGTATTTCGAGCCGTGGCACGGGCAGAAGAACCCGCCCGGCCAGTTCGCGACCGGGGTCGTGGCGTCGGGCTCCGGCAGGAATTGCGGGATGCAGCCGAGATGGGTGCAGATCCCGACATAGACGCCGTATTCCGGCTTGACCGACCGGCTCCAGTTCTGCGCATAGGCCGCCTGCTGGAAAACGTCCGAATCCGGGTCGCGCAATTGCGTCAGGACCTTCGGGTCCTTGAGCGTATCCAGCTCCTTCTGCGGGCGATTGACGATGAAGATCGGCGCGCCGCGCCAGCGCACGCGGATCATCTGGCCGGGCGCGATCGGACCGAGATCGACGTCGATCGGCGCGCCGGCCGCGAGCGTATCGGCGGAGGGCTCCATCTGGTCGATGAAGGGCCATAGGGTCGCGCCGACGCCGATGGCCGCGACCGCGCCGGTCGTCAGATAGAGAAAGTCGCGCCGGCTGGCCGGCTCCTGTGCGGCTGCCTGCATGGCGTCAGTCCTCGCTCAGCGTGGCGTAGCGGACCCACAGGCTCACCGGCTCGCCCGGCGCGCGCACCTTCGTCAGACCGGCGACGATGTCGCTGTCCTCCTCGATCACGCTGA
The DNA here is from genome assembly GCA_036796555.1 of Rhodoblastus sp. Taxonomy (GTDB): domain Bacteria; phylum Pseudomonadota; class Alphaproteobacteria; order Rhizobiales; family Beijerinckiaceae; genus JAJXWB01. The sequence continues at coordinate 14,198 of DAIRCS010000077.1, forward strand.
GGCCGGCGGGGATCGACCTGCATTGACCGGTTTCGAGCGCGGATTGTGCGAGGACGCTTGCGGCGGGGGCGCCGCCGTCGTCGCGCAAATTTCGCATGCGCTCGATCATCGTGTGATCGAGGCAGCCGATGGTGGGAACCTTGACGACATAGGCCTCGCGCGCGCTCGCGGGCGGGACGGAGGCGATCGAAACGGCAAGGGAGGCGGCGAGAGCCGCTGCGGCGCAGACGTGACGCATCACGAAACCTCTGTTGCGCCCCGGCCCGCAACAGCATGTAGCGCGGCCTCAGCGCTCGACCAGTGTAGGCCTCACCGGGTGCGCGCCGTCTTTTCGACAGAGCGGAACACGCGCAGGAAATTTTCCCCCGCAAGCTTCTTCAGATGCGTTTTCGACCAGCCGCGCCGGATGAGTTCGGCGAAAATGTGCGGGAAGCACGAGACGTCCTTCAAGCCCTCGCCCTGCGGGCCGCCGAAGAAATCCGAGCCGATTCCGATGTGATCGGGGCCGACGCGGCTTTTGAGATAGTCGAGATGGTCGCAGAACTGGTTGAGCGAGCCGCGCGGCCAGGCGCCGATCTCCTTTTCGCGGGCGGGCACGACGACGTCGTTGTCGAGGCCGTCGGGCGTCTTGCCCCAAGCGTCCTTGATCGCCGCCATCCAGTCCTTCGAACGCTGGCAGATGAAATCCGGCACGAAGGTCGCCATGATCAGCGCGCCTTTGCCCGCGACGCGCGCGAGCACGTCGTCGGGCACGTTGCGCCGGTGATCGCAAAGCGGGCGCGCGTTGCTGTGCGAAAACACGATCGGCGCGCGCGAAATGTCGAGGGCCTGATGCATGACGGCGTCGCTGACATGGGCGCAATCGACGATCATGCCGAGATCGTTCATGCGCGCGAT
>DAIRCS010000078.1:0-15002 GCA_036796555.1 Rhodoblastus sp.
TGCACCGCCGTCGACATCTCCTGCATGGTCATGAGCACGGAGGCATCGCCCGCGATGTCGATGACCAGCGACTTCGGATGCGCCACCTGCACGCCGAGCGCCGCCGGGAGCCCGTAGCCCATGGTGCCGAGCCCGCCCGAGGTCATCCAGCGGTTGGGCTCCTCGAAGCGGAAGAACTGCGCCGCCCACATCTGATGCTGGCCCACTTCCGTCGTGATGTAGACGTCCTTGCCGCGGGTGAGCGCATAGAGCCGCTCGATGGCGTATTGCGGCATGATGACGTCCGGGTTGGGGCGATAGCGCAGGCAGTCGCGCCGGCGCCAGCCGTCGATCTGCTTCTGCCAGGCGCCGAGCGCCCTGACGTCGGGCTTGGCCTTGCGCGCCTTCCAGAGCGCGATCAGGCTTTTCAGCACATGCCCGCAGTCGCCGACGATCGGAACGTCCACCCGGATGTTCTTGTTGATCGAGGAAGGGTCGATGTCGATGTGGATCTTGCGTGAGCCGGGCGAGAAGGCGTCGGTGCGGCCCGTGAGGCGATCGTCGAAGCGCGCGCCGACGCACAGCATGACGTCGCAATCGTGCATCGCCATGTTGGCCTCGTAGGTGCCGTGCATGCCGAGCATGCCGAGCCACTGCGCGCCGGAGGCCGGATAGGCGCCGAGTCCCATGAGCGTCGAGGTGATGGGGAAGCCTGTCAGCTTGACGAGCTCTCGCAGGAGCCTGCTTGCCTCGGGTCCCGAATTGATGACGCCGCCGCCCGAATAGATGATCGGCCGCTTCGCATGCGCGAGGAGGTCGACGGCCTGCGCGATGCGCCGCTCGTCGCCCTCGATCCGGGGCTTGTAGGTCCGGTGCTCGATGTTCTTCGGTCCCACATAGGGGCCCTTGGCGAACTGCACGTCCTTCGGGATGTCGACCACCACGGGTCCGGGTCGGCCGTGGCAGGCGACATAGAAGGCCTCGTGCAGGATGCGCGCGAGGTCCTTCACGTTCTTGACCAGGTAGTTGTGCTTGGTGCAGGGGCGCGTGATGCCGACCGTGTCGCATTCCTGGAAGGCGTCGGAGCCGATGAGCGTGGTCGGAACCTGACCGGTGAGGCAGACGAGCGGGATGGAATCCATCAGCGCGTCCTGCAGCGGCGTGACGGCATTGGTCGCGCCGGGGCCGGAGGTGACGAGCAGCACGCCGACCTTGCCGGTCGAGCGGGCGTAGCCCTCGGCCGCATGGCCCGCGCCCTGCTCGTGGCGCACGAGAACGTGGCGCACCTTGTTCTGGTGGAAGAGGGCGTCGTAGATCGGCAGGACCGCGCCGCCGGGATAGCCGAAAATCGTATCGACGCCCTGGTCCTTCAGGGCTTCCACGATCATTTCGGCGCCGGTCATCTGTCTCGACATGGCCATCTCCTCGAATGCGGTTCTTCTGGCGGAAATCAGGGCAATAAAAAAGGCCCCATGAGGGACCTCGGAATGAGCGCCAGCGGCGGAGCTGCGGGGTCAGTCCCGCTCCGTCTGAGGCGCTCGCGATACAATAAGGCTCTTGCGCATGGTTCCGCCGATGCGTTGATCGGCGGGTTTGGTAGCGCGTGGGCGGCGCGGGGTCAAGACGTATATCTTGCCCATTTGCTGAAGGTGACCTATATTTGCTGGCAAATGGAACGGGAATGCTCGTTCGGCGTCGGGCCTCGGGGAACCTCGGGGCCTTTCGCTTTTCAGGGGAAGATTTTGAGGCCGTAGCCTGCGATCTGCCCGCCTGCGCTCCTTCGAAACTTTGGCTCGATCAGTTCGTAGGCACGGTTAGGCTGAGCCGGATTGATGACATGACGGCCGATCGGGTGCGCCATCAAGTCCGCAAGTTGCAGCCCTGTCGAATTGTGCTTCTTATCCATGAAGCGGATGTCAAGGTCTGGCATTCGGCCAACTTGATTGCGGCCGTCTGCGATGCGCCGGAACTCCAACTCCAAAGTGGCGTCTTCGGTGCGGCCCCGACGCTCAACCACCAAATGAGTTATCTTCTCGGCTTGGCCGTTCTCGCTTAGCCATCTTTGCAGTCGCTCCATGCAAAAGGTCAGGGCGATTTCATAGGGGTTTGCAGGGGCGCTGTAGCGCAGTACATGCCGATTCTTCTCAATCACGGCGGCGATTACTGTGAAGGGCAGTTCGCCGATGAGCGCATTGAGGCGTTCGATGAATGCGGCGCGCACCCCGGCGTTGAGCAAAATCCTGAAGTCGCCGTACGCCTTGCGGATTTCGTGGCTATGCAACACCGTGCAATCATGGCCCCAGAAGTCGAACTTTAACTTCTGCACGGCAGGCACAATCTGCTCTCGATAGGCTGTCTTCTCGAAAATGCAGAAGGCCAGCACGAAGACCGGGTTTTGTGGGTTGATGGAAGTCAGGCTGTGGTCGCCGCTTTCATCCACATAGACGATGTATTCTCCAAAGCTCATAGGAGCGAGCATACGCTCATTGGACTATGAGGCGGTGATTCATACGGCTTCTTCACAGGCTTTGGGCGAAGCGGGCGTCCCCACCCCACACTCCACCAACACCCGCCGCACATTCCGGATTGCCGGAAACACCTCCTGGTTCCGGTCCTCGCCCTGCGCGTCGAAGGCGGCCTGTTCCAGTTCGCAGATCCATTTGTCTTCGGCGAAGATGCCGTTGGTGAACCAGATGATGCCGGGCCAGGCGGCGTCGATCAGCCAGGGGCGCTTGCCGGGGCGGCGGATCATGATCATGCCGAACGTGTGGTTGATCTTCTGGTCGCGGTCGACCGGGATGTAGCAGATCCACAGGTCGAGCGCGGGCTCCGTGGCGCCGGCGGTGAAGAAGCGCAACGTCTGGTGGGGATAGTCGGTGCGGATGACCATGCGGTCGCAGGTCGCGGGATCGGGCGGCGGCGGGGCATCGGCCGGCGCCTCGCGCGTTTTCCAGAAGTCGCCTTTCCAGAAGGCGCCGCCGCGCCCGAGGATCAGCTTTTCGCCGATGTGCTGATGCCCGCCGACGCGGCGGAACGTGTAGATCGCTTCCGCCCAGTTCGGGCCCGACGAGGCGCCGAGGAACAGGGTCTTGATCGACCCCATGAGTTTGCGGTGCAGGAACTGATGGTTCATGTCCATCAGGTTCTCGTGCATGAACGAGTAGTGGCAATTGGCGCGGCGGTTGAGGTAGCGCGTCTTGTAGGCGGGGTTTTCGGCCGCGGGAATCTCGGGGAAGGGCGTGCTGTCCGCCTTCGCCGCGTCGCCCGGAAAGACGAAGATCAATCCGTACCGCTCGCGGCAGGGATAGGTTTTCACACCGCGCGGACCCGGGACCGAGCCCTTGTCGTAGGGCAGCGAGACGCAGCGGCCGGTCTGGTCAAAAGCCCAGCCGTGATAGCCGCAGCGCAGATTGTCGCCGTCGATCACGCCGTTGGACAGCGGCACCTGCCGGTGCGCGCAGCGATCCTCCAGCGCGAAGACCTGGCCTCCCTTGCCGCGGAACAGCACGATCGGATCGCCGGCGAAGGCGGTCGCGAACGGCCTGTTCTGCTTCACGTCGCGGCTGGCGGCGACGGGATACCAGAAATCCGGATCTATGGCGGTCTTGCGGATGTCGCGGGCGGACGCCGCTTCGGCGCTTGGCGCCGTCTCTTTCGGCATCCCGCCTGTGTCGCCCATATCCATCGTCAGCGCTCGCGGCGATCGGAGGCGTGCAGAACCGGCGGCGGGGCGCCCCCTGCAGCCCTTCCGTCGGGTTCTACATAGCCGATATCACGGCGCCGTTCGAGCTATGAATTATCCGGGATAGCCGTGCCGGCTCCTGGAGGCGGCGAGCAGGCGCATCGCCTCGCCGTCCCTGCCGGCGGCGCAGGCGGCGGAGGCGCCGGAAATCTCGCTCTCGATCTGCTTGTAGACGCCTTCGCCGACATTGCCCGTGTCGTGATCGTTGGCGACGACGGCGCGGTAGCGCGCGATAGCGCCCGTGCAGCCCGCGCCTTCCGGCAATTTGAAGCCCGGCGGCGTCAGCGGCGAGACGACGCGCTGCTGCGGCGGCGCGGCGACCGCCTGCGGCGCGGGCGAGGAATTGCAGGAGGCGAGCGCGAGAAGGGCGGCGGCGCAGGCGCCGAGCGGCAGCAGGCGAGAGGTCATTGCGACGGGGGCTCCATCGAGAGGCAGGGGACGTTCGCTCCGGCGCGAGGCCGGGTCAAGCGGTCGCGCCTATTTGTCCGCGTCGCCCAACAGCTTTGCGATGGGCTCGCCGATCTTGAACACGCCGTTGACGCGCGCCACCAGCGTGTCGTCGGCGTAGATCAGCCCCTGCGCGAACACCAGATTGCGGGTGACGCGCAGGATTTCGGTGCGGCTGTTGAGCCAGGCGCCCATCGGCGCGGGCGCGAGGAAATCCACGGCCATGGAGACGGTCGGCAGGAAGTTGCGGCCGACCTTGGGATGGCGATGGGCGGCCATCGGCAGCATCATGTCGGCGAAGGTCATCAGCCAGCCGCCGTGGCCGACGCCGCGCGGATTGCAATGGCGATGCTCGATGCGCATGCCGAGCTGAAAACCCTGCGGACCGTCGTCGCGATAGAAGAGCGGACCGTTGTGATCGATGTAGCCGCCGCGCAGATCGAACAGCGTCCAGCCGTCGGGCGCCGGCGGATTGCAGATGGAAACGGGTTCCTCGGTCATTTCGTCGGCTCGTTTTGTCGGACAGTCGCCTCTTTTGTGCCCGATCGCCGACGGTCTCACAAGCAACAAAAAACGCCCGCGGGAGGCGGGCGCGTCGAGTTGGGGGAAGGCAAGGTCAGTGCGACAGGATTCGCAACCCGAAGGGCGCGCGCGCCGCCAGCGCGGGCGCGGGCGCGATCTCCGTGGCGCGCACATGCAGCAATTCGCCCTCGACGAGGTCGAAGGCGACATCGAATTCTCCGTCCGGGCGGACCCGGACGATACGGCCCGTCGCGCCGCGCGGAAGATATTGCCCGTGCCGGACGATATCAGCGGTCGCGAGCACCGGCCGTCCGGCCAGCATGGCCGACTGGGCCTTGCGGGCCAGTTTCTGCAGCCTGGTGAACATGACGTGATGCTCCGAAAGACGGCCTGCGGGGGCGGCGCAAAAACGCCGTGGGGGCGCGGCCGTTCACAAAGATGAACGCCGCATTAACGGTTCGGTTCCGTCGTCTGGACTCGATTGACCGCCTCGTCGCCTGCTTTTATAAAGACTGATCGGTCGGTTTTTATAAGATCCTCAAATGCCCCGTATCAGCGCCGCGCGCAAGGACGAAAGACGCCGCCAGATTCTGGACGCCGCGCTGGCGCTCTTCGCCCGCGACGGCTTCCATCAGGTCGGCATGAGCGAAATCGTCGCGGCCTGCGGCCTGAGCCGGGGCGCGGTCTATCTGTATTTCGCGAGCAAGGACGCGTTGATCGAGGCGCTGGCCGACGACCGCCATGCGGCCGAAGCGCTGCTGAACGCCGATGCGCTACGGCAGGCCGATCCCCTTGCCGCGCTGCGGGCCCTCGTTTCGGCCTATGCGCGCGCGCTGGTCGAGCCGGGCGCCGAAGCGCGCCGGCGGGTGTCGGTGCACGGCTGGGCCGAGGCCTTGCGCAGCGAGCGGGTGAGGGCGAGCATCGTCGAGGGCGTCGACGTCCCACGCCGGCTGGTCGCCGGGCTCGTGACGCGCGCCCAGGCCGCCGGGCGGCTGGCCGCCGATCTCGACGCCGACGCGGTCGCGCGCACGCTGATCGCGGTCTTTCAGGGCTTCGTGCTGCAGGCGAGCTGGGGCGAGCCGCTCGACCCCGCGGCCTGCGTCGCCGTCGTCGAGCGCATGATCGACGGGCTCGCGGCGGGCAAGGGGACCTGACATGGCGGCCGACCTTCTCGCCGGCGCGGCCATCGGTCTCATCGGCGGAATCGCCTCCGGGCTGACCGGCACGAGCCCGGGCGGCGCGCTTGTCGTGCTCTCCTCTGCGCTGCTGGGCGTCGATCAGCACGTCGCGCAAGGCGTCTCCCTGATCGCGCAGGTTCCACCGACAAGCCTCGCCGGCATCGCCCGCTATCGCGCGGGCGGCGCGCGCGCGCCGCTGCGCTGGCTGGTCTGGATGACGCTCGGCTTCGTGGCGGGCGGCCTCGCCGGCGCGTTCGCCGCCGCCGGCGTGCCGGATCGCGCCTTGCGCTGGACCTATGTCGGCTATCTCGCACTGCTTGGCCTGCTGCTGGTCCTGCGGCGCAAGGAAGCCGGCGCCGACCGGCCCGAGACCTCGCCGGAGGAAGCCTCGGCTGCCGTTCTGCTCGCCATCGGACTGGTGGCCGGCCTGTCGGCGGGATTTCTCGGCATCGGCGGCGGCCTGGCGACCACGGTCGGCCTGACCGTCTTCCTGCGCGCCACGCAGCATCAGGCGCAGATGATCGGGCTCGCGCTGTCGCTGGCGCCCGTCAATTTGCCGGCGGCCTGGGTCTATTATCAGGCGGGCTGGACGGCCTCGTGGCCTGCGCTCGCCGGCGTGGTCGCGGGCCTCGCCATCGGCGGCGATCTCGGCGCGCGGCTCGCCAACCGGCTGAGCGCCGCGCAATTGCGGGCGATCATGCTGGCGATGATCGGGGCGATGACGGCGTATATGGCCTTCAGGGCCGTATCCTGATCGGCGCGCGATCCGCTGCGACGGAAAGTTTCGAGTCTTGCGGGGCGGTCGGCCTTCATGTATCCCTCATCCGAACGTGCGCGACCGACGCACGGTCTTGCGCGAGGAATTCGTGGCCCGTTTCGCCACCAGCACGCCGATCGACGCCCGCAGGCCCGCCGCCTGCGCCGGCGCGCGCGCGCTTTCCCTCGGCCTGCTTCTTCTTAGCCGCCCCTGAGCGCCGGCTGGGCTTTGCCTGGGCGCTGAGGGGATGACGAGAACCCAAACCGCCGGCGGACCAAACCACTGACAAGCGTCGCGCCGGCTTCGAACGACACATTCGATTCCAGGAAGACGAAAATGACCGCTCAGACCGCCGAGACCGGCTCCAACAAGGACCGCGTCATCGTATTCGACACCACCCTGCGCGACGGCGAGCAATGCCCCGGCGCGACCATGACCTTCGACGAAAAGCTGGAGGTCGCCGAATTGCTCGACGAAATGGGCGTCGACATCATCGAGGCGGGCTTTCCGGCCGCCTCCGACGGCGATTTCGAATCGGTGGCGGAAATCGCGCGGCGCGCCGACCGCGCGGTGATCTGCGGCCTGTCGCGCACCGGGCTCGCCGACATCGACCGCTGCGGCGCAGCCATCAAGCCGGCCAAGCGCGGCCGCATCCACACGTTCATCTCGACCTCGCCGCTGCACATGTCGGTCAAGCTCGGCATGACGCCGGAGCAGGTGCTGCAGGCCTCCATCGACGCGGTCACCCGCGCGCGAAAATGGACCGACGACGTCGAATGGTCGGCGGAAGACGCCACCCGCACCGAGATCGACTATCTGTGTCGGGTGGTGGAGGCCGCGATCAAGGCGGGCGCCACGACGATCAACCTGCCCGATACCGTCGGCTACACCACGCCGCAGGAATATCAGGCGATGTTCGAGACGGTGCGCGCGCGAGTCCCGAATTCCGACAAGGCGATCTTCTCGGTGCATTGCCACAACGATCTCGGCATGGCGGTCGCCAATTCGCTGGCCGGCATAGCGGGCGGCGCGCGGCAGATCGAATGCACGATCAACGGCATCGGCGAGCGCGCGGGCAATGCGGCGCTGGAAGAGGTCATCATGGCGATCCGCACGCGCCAGGATGCGCTGCCCTACGATACGGGCATCGAGACGACCATGCTGAACCGCGCCTCCAAGCTGGTGGCGGCGGTGACGTCGTTTCCGGTGCAATACAACAAGGCGATCGTCGGCCGGAACGCGTTCGCGCACGAGAGCGGCATCCATCAGCACGGCATGCTGAAATCGTCGCTGACCTACGAGATCATGACGCCCGAATCCGTCGGCGTGTCCAAGACCTCGCTGGTGATGGGCAAGCATTCGGGCCGCGCCGCCTTCCGCGAGAAGCTGAAGGAGATGGGCTACGAACTCGGCGAGAACGCGCTGAACGACGCGTTCCGCCGCTTCAAGGATCTCGCCGATCGCAAGAAGATCGTCTACGACGAAGACATCGCCGCGCTGGTGGACGACGAGATCGTCAACGCCAACGACCGCTTCAAGGTGACGGCGCTGACGGTGATCGCCGGCACGGCCGGCCCGCAGTCGGCGGCGCTGACGATGGAGATCGACGGCGCGAAGCAGACGCACCAGGCGACCGGCAACGGCCCGGTCGACGCGATCTTCAACGCCATCACGGCGCTGGTGCCGCACAAGGCGACGCTGGAGCTCTATCAGGTGCACGCCGTCACCGGCGGCACGGACGCGCAGGCCGAAGTCTCGGTGCGCCTGTCGGAAGACGGCCGCGAGGTGACGGGCAAGGGCGCGGACCCGGATACGCTGGTGGCCTCCGCGCGCGCCTATGTGGCGGCGCTGAACAAGCTCGTGATCAATCGCGGGCGCGAGAAGGCGCAGGGCGCGGGCGCCGGCTGACCGGCGCTTCGACAGCAAAGAGAAGGGGCCTACGCGGCCCCTTTTTTGTTCGGCTCAATATTCCGTGCGGCCGTAGCCGTCACGCGGCGGGTAGCCATAGTAGGGTCCGCCATAGCCATCCCAGGGAAAATCGTAGCCCCAGCGTGGATGCGGGAAGAAAACGCCGACCGAGCGGCGCTGCCCGACCACGACGTCGCCGTAGGTCGAATGCACGATGACCGGGATCGAATCGACGGCGAGAACCGGCCGGTAGGAGGTGAGGCGCCGCGCCCTGAAGCGTCCGACATGCCGGACCTGCGCGCCTTGCGGGCAGGCGCACGCGCGTGACCAGCCGCGATGGCGCGCTTCGGCCGTCGCCGGAGCGCCGAAGAAAAGCGCCAGAGCCGCCGCGCTCAGCAAACCGCCTGCAATCCTCATCGTCCGCTCCCGGAAACCCCGGCGAGTCTAACGCGAAAAAGGCGCACGCGCGACGTCGCGCGCGACAATGGCGGAAAATTCCGCCGCGCGGGCTGGACAGCGCGAAAACCGTTTGCTATCTCGCCGCCTCCGGCCGAGACGCCGGATCGATGGGCGCATAGCTCAGTTGGTAGAGCAGCTGACTCTTAATCAGCGGGTCCTAGGTTCGAGCCCTAGTGCGCCCACCATCGAAATCCCGAACATCTATCGGCAGGTCGTCGTGGCGACCGAACTGCGCATGCGTCGCGATCCGTCCCAATTTGCGGGCGCCTCGCCGCTTTTTTGCACGCATGCGCCTTGCTGCGGACAGCTAGGCTGGCGAGCCGCCCCGTCGTCTGCGCCGTCCGCGTGTTTTGCATGGGCGACGCTTATGTGTGTATGACGCGCTCGGCGGGGCGGCGGACAGCGACGAAGGTCGTGGTTCCCAACGCCTGTGGAATTGATCATGCCGTTCGGGCGCGCTCTCGGGCGCGGCGAGCGAATTTGAACCGGTTTTGATGGTCGTTGCGCTGCGCCGCGCAAAAACGATTGATCCGGGGGAACAGAAGGATCGAAACATGTCGCTGCTCGAAACCTATCGCGCCCATGTCGCCGAACGCGCCGCGCTCGGCATTCCCCCGCTCCCCCTGTCGCCCAAGCAGACCGAAGGCCTGATCGCGCTCCTGCGCCGGCCCCCGGCCGGCGAGGAGGCCTTTCTGGTCGATCTTCTGACCCATCGCGTGCCGGCCGGCGTCGACGACGCCGCGCGCATCAAGGCGGGCTTTCTCGACGCCGTGGCCAAGGGCGAGGAGAAGAATGCGCTGGTTTCGCGCAAGCTCGCCACCGAACTGCTCGCCACCATGCTCGGCGGCTTCAACATCAAGCCGCTGATCGAGCTGCTGGCCGACCCGGAAGTCGGCGCCGTGGCCGCCGAAGGTCTGAAGAAGACCCTGCTGATGTTCGACTATTTCCACGACGTGAAGGAACTGGCCGACAAGGGCGTGGCCACCGCCAAGGGCGTGATGCAGTCCTGGGCCGACGCCGAATGGTTCACGTCGCGGCCGGAAGTGCCGCAATCGCTGACGCTGACCGTGTTCAAAGTGTCCGGCGAAACCAACACCGACGATCTCTCGCCCGCGCCCGACGCCTCGACGCGCCCGGACATCCCGCTGCATGCGCTGGCCATGCTGAAGAACCCGCGTCCGGGCATCGAGCCGGACGAGCCGGGCGTGCGCGGTCCGGTCAAGCAACTCGAGAAGCTGATCGCCAAGGGCAATCCCGTCGCTTATGTCGGCGACGTCGTCGGCACGGGCTCCTCGCGCAAGTCCGCGACCAATTCGGTGCTCTGGTTCACGGGCGCCGACATTCCCTACGTGCCGAACAAGAGGTTCGGCGGCGTGTGCCTCGGCTCCAAGATCGCGCCGATCTTCTACAACACGATGGAAGACGCGGGCGCGCTGCCGATCGAGCTCGACGTGTCGCAGATGGAGATGGGCGACGTCATCGAGCTGCGCCCCTATGAAGGCAAGGCGCTGAAGAACGGCGCTGTCATCGCCGAATTCAAGGTGAAGTCGGACGTGATCTTCGACGAGGTGCGCGCCGGCGGCCGCATTCCGCTGATCATCGGCCGCCGCCTCCCCACGCGCGCCCGCGAGGCGCTGGGCCTGCCGGTCTCGACCCTGTTCCGCATGCCCGCGCAGCCGAAGGACACGGGCAAGGGCTATACGCTCGCGCAGAAGATGGTGGGACGCGCCTGCGGCCTGCCCGAGGGCAAGGGCATTCGTCCGGGCGCCTATTGCGAACCGAAGATGACGACGGTCGGCTCGCAGGACACGACCGGCCCGATGACGCGCGACGAGTTGAAGGACCTCGCTTGTCTCGGCTTCTCGGCCGATCTCGTCATGCAGTCCTTCTGCCACACCGCGGCCTATCCGAAGCTCGTGGACGTGCAGACGCATCGCGAGCTGCCGACCTTCATCTCCAATCGCGGCGGCGTTTCGCTGCGGCCGGGCGACGGCGTGATCCATTCCTGGCTCAACCGCCTGCTGCTGCCCGACACGGTCGGCACCGGCGGCGACAGCCACACGCGTTTCCCGATCGGCATTTCCTTCCCTGCGGGCTCTGGGTTGGTGGCGTTTGCGGCGGCGACTGGCGTGATGCCGCTCGACATGCCGGAATCGGTGCTGGTGCGCTTCAAGGGCGAGATGCAGCCGGGCGTGACGCTGCGCGATCTCGTCAACGCCATTCCCCATGCGGCGCTGAAGACCGGCGATCTCACGGTGGAAAAGAAGGGCAAGAAGAACGTCTTCAACGGCCGCATCCTCGAAATCGAGGGCCTGCCGAACCTGAAGGTGGAGCAGGCGTTCGAACTCTCCGACGCCTCCGCCGAGCGTTCGGCCGCGGCCTGCACCGTGCGGCTCGATAAGGAGCCGATCATCGAATACATGCGCTCGAACATCGTGCTCATGAAGTGGATGATCGCCAACGGCTATCAGGACAAGCGCTCGCTCGAGCGCCGCATCGCGGCGATGGAAGCGTGGATCGCCGATCCGAAGCTGATGGCGCCGGACGCCGACGCCGAATATGCGGCGGTCTTCGAGATAGACTTGGCCGAGATCAAGGAGCCGCTGCTCGCGTGCCCGAACGATCCCGACGACATCAAGACGCTGTCGGACGTCGCCGGCGACAAGGTCGACGAGGTCTTCATCGGCTCATGCATGACCAACATCGGCCATTTCCGCGCCGCCGGCAAAATCCTCGCGGGCAAGTCGGACATTCCGACGCGTCTGTGGGTCGCGCCGCCGACCAAGATGGACGCGCACATCCTCACCGAAGAGGGCTATTACGCGACGCTCGGCAAGTCCGGCGCGCGCATGGAAATGCCGGGCTGCTCGCTGTGCATGGGCAACCAGGCGCAGATCAGGAAAGGCTCGACCGCGCTGTCGACCTCGACGCGCAACTTCCCGAACCGCCTCGGCATCGACACGCGCGTCTATCTGTCTTCGGCCGAACTCGCCGCCGTCGGCGCGCTGCTCGGCAGAATTCCGACGATGGACGAATATATGGCCGCGGTCGGCGGTCTCGCTGGCAAGGGCGCGGAAGTCTACCGCTACATGAATTTCGACCAGATTCCGGAGTTCGTGGAAGTGGCGGAGACGGTGGACGCCTGAGCGGGCGTCCCCCCGTTCTGAATAGAGCCCCGTCGCTCGATGCGGCGGGGCTTTTTTATGCGCGCCGCGCGTGCGCTGGATCCCGGATCGGCCTGCGGCCGTCCGGGACGACATCCGTGGCGACGATGAGAAGCGCCGCGCGCCTTTCAGCGCGACAGGCTGAGCAGCAATGCGACGATGGCTGCGGCGAGCCCGATCTGGAAGCGCACGGTCGCGCCGAGTTCGGCGTTGAGCGCGCGCGAGATCGGAATGCGCGCCACGCGCAGGGCGCGCGCGACGGCCGCGCCGCAGCCGACGAGCGCGACGAGAACGGCCCCTTGTGTGAGCGGGAGAAGCGCGTAACCCGTGATCAGCGCCGCGCCCGCGAGTTCGCAGCCGTAGAGCAGGATCGCGCCGCGCGCGCCGAGCAGGATCGCGAGCGTGCGCCGGCCGTTCTTCGCATCCTGCGCGCGGTCGCGATGATTGTTGATGGTGAGGACGGCGGCGGCCGGCAAGCCGATAGCGACGCCGAGCAATATGCAGGTCGCGTCGATCGCGTCCGCCGCAATCCAGACGGTTCCGGAGACGGCGGCGACGCCGAAGAACAGGACGACGAAGATCTCGCTCAGCGGCGAGGCGGCGATCGGCGCGGGGCCGTAGGAATAGGCCCAGGCGCAGACGAGCGCGGCGAGACCGATAACAACGATCGGCAACCCGCCCCATGCGACGATGACGAGGCCGGCGGCAGCGGCGATGAGGCTCGCGACCAGCGCGCCGCGCCGCACACGCTCCACCGGCATGAGCCCGGCGCCGGCGAGGCGCCGCGGCCCGAGCCGTTCGCTGTCGTCCGCACCGCGTCCGCCGTCAGCGGAATCGTTGGCGAGATTGGTCGCGATCTGGATGGCGACGGCGGAGACGACGGCCGCGATCACGGGAATGGGCGCGAGGCGATGAAAGACCGCCTGCGCATAAGCCGCGCCCACCGCGATCGGCGTCAGTGACAGGGCAAGCGTCTGCGGCCGCGCGCCGGCGAGCCAGAGCCGGAAGGTGGACGGCGGCGATGCGTCGATCATGCGCCATCCTCGCGCATCGCGCGCGATCAGGGAACGACGGCGGTCGCCTCGATCTCCACCTTGGCGCGATCCTCGACGAGGTCGGCGACCTGCACCAGAGACATGGTCGGAAAGACGGCGCCGAGCGCGCGGCGATAGGCGGCGCCGACCTCGGGCAGGCGCGCCAGATATTCCTTCTTGTCGGTCACGTACCAGGTGAGGCGCGCAAGGTGTTCGGGCTTCGCGTTCGCGGCGTGTAGAACCGCGACGATGTTGTTCAGGGCCTGCTCGACCTGCGCGACGAAATCGTCGCTCTCGAACTGCTCTTCGGCGTTCCAGCCGATCTGGCCCGCGATGAAGAGAACCTTGCCTTCCGCGAGAATGCCGTTGGCGTATCCCTTCGGGCGTGGCCAGCCCTCCGGCAGAATGGTCTTCATCTCAAATCTCCTGGTTCGGATCGGTCCAAAAGGGGCAATCCGTCCGTTGACGATGGGCGCGGGGATGGATCGCTTCGCTGCGCGCGCAACGACGCCCTTATTTCCGCGCTTCGGCTCGTAGCACGAAGCGTTGAATCTTGCCGGTCGACGTCTTGGGCAGAGTCTCCACGAAATGGACGGCGCGCGGATATTTGTAGGGCGCGAGCGTCGCCTTCACGTGATCCTGCAGCGCCTGGGCCATCTGCGGCGTCGGCTCGTTTCCGTCCTTCAGCACGACATAGGCGGCGACGATCTCGCCGCGTTCGGGATCGGGCGCGCCGACCACGGCGCATTCCGCGACGGCGGGATGGGCGAGCAGCGCGGTTTCCACCTCCGGCCCGCCGATGTTGTAGCCCGACGAGATGATCATGTCGTCGGCGCGGGCGACGAAGCGGTAGAGCCCGTTCTCGTCGCAGGTGAACGTGTCGCCGGTGAGATTCCAGCCGTCGCGCACGTAATTCGTCTGCCTGATGTCGGCGAGATAGCGGCAGCCGGTGGGCCCGCGCACGGCGAGGCGACCGGGCGTGTTGACGGGAACATCGTTCATGTCGTCGTCGACGATGCGCGCCTCGTAGCCCGTCACCGGCCAGCCGGTGACGCCGCCCTGCGATTGGCCGATGCGGCTGGTGATGAAGACGTGGATCATTTCCGTCGAGCCCATGGAGTCGAGGATCTCGACGCCGGTCTTCTCGATCCAGTCGTCGTAGACGGGCTTGGGCAATGTCTCGCCGGCGGAGACCGCGAGACGCAGCGAGGAGAAATCCGCGCCGTCCTTCAGCGCGCCGAGCAGCACGCGATAGGCGGTGGGCGCCGTGAAGACGACGGTCGCGCGATAGGCGTCGATATATTTGACGAGGTTCGGCGGCGTCGCCGTCTCGATCAGCGTCGCGGTCGCGCCGAAGCGCAGCGGGAACACGGCGAGGCCGCCGAGGCCGAAGGTGAAGGCGAGCGGCGGCGAGCCGACCACCACGTCCTTGGGCTCGATCTTCAGCACTTCGCGCGCATAGCCGTCGGCCATGATGAGAATGTCGCGATGGAAATGCATCGTCGCCTTGGGCTTGCCCGTCGTGCCGGACGTGAAGGCGAGCAGGGCGACGTCGTCGCGGCCGGTCTTCACGGCCTCGAAGCGCGGCGACTTGTAGAGAGCGGCGCGATCGAGCTCGGCCTCGTGATTGGCCGTGCCGTCGAAATGCACGACGCGCTTGAGGAATTTACTGGTCGCGGCCGCCGTCTCGAGTTCTTCCGCGAGCCTGCTGTCGCAGAGCGCGAGCGAGATTTCCGCCTTGTCGATGATCTGCGTGAGTTCGCCCGCGCGCAGCATCGGCATGGTGTTGACGACGACGGCGCCGGCCTTGGT
>DAIRCS010000079.1:0-4001 GCA_036796555.1 Rhodoblastus sp.
TTCTGCGGCTGTATGCCCGGCTGCGTAACCGACGGCCTCGGTTGCGCCGACGGCCTGGGAGGCGTCTGCGGCGCAGGTTGCGGAGCGTTCGCGGCGGGCGGCGCGGCCGACCGCGGCTGGGCGCGCGGCGTATCGGACTGCTGGGCCGGCGGACGCGGCGGCTGGGGCGCCGCGGGGGCGGCATGCGGCGCCGGGGGCGCCGAGGGCGCAACGTGCGGAGCGGACTGAGCGGCGGCCGGCGCGCGCGGAGCCGCCGGCGCCTGCGGCGCGCCGCCGGCGGGCGGCGTCGCGCGAGGGGGCTGAGGGGGCTGGCCATGCGGGCGTTCCGGCCGCTCCTGTGGCTGAGCCTGAGCCATCCTTACGCCGCCGGCTTCGGCCGCCACGCCGAATCCCATCTGGGACATCAGAAGCGTCGGCGCCATGACGCCAGCCAGAAGTCGCTTAGCCCTGTTTCGCATTCGTCACCTCGCGGCCGATGGAATCCGCCCTGGAGCCGCTTTCGCGGCCGGAAGCGAAAGGTCACGGCGAAGATTGTCCTCCCGGCGCCGATTTCAGGGCGCCGCGAAGGATTTGTCGGGGCCGTTCGCCACAGAGATAAACGCGAAGGCCCCGGCCGCGTTCAAATTTCCTGCAGGATCTTCACGTCCGGACGCCCGTCCATGAAGGCGCCCATCTTCTTGCCCAGATCCTTGAAATGCGCCGAGCCGCGATGCGCCTCGACCGCCGCCTGGTCGGCGTAGCGCTCCATGAAGACGTAGGTGTCCGGCTCGCCCGCCTTGCAGAGCTGGTAGAGCTTGCAGCCCGGCTCTTCGGCGTTCACCTTGGCGGCGAGTTCGCGGGCGACCGCCTCGAATTCGGCGCCCTGGCCGGGCTTGGTCTTGATTGTGGCGACGATGGCGATCATGTCCGGCTCCTCAGGTTTTCCTCGTCCGACGCGCAGCGCGTCGTTCCTCTTGCAATGGTTGCGGCGACAAACTGCGCGATGGATCGAGAAAGGCAAGCAGATTTCGCGGATGACGGCGATGCGCCGGACGCGAACCGCGATGTCGCGCAAGCCGCGATCGAACGGCTGGAAGAACGGATGGACGAATTGCGCGACCGGATCGAATCCTGCCGCAAGGGGATCATGCTGTCGCGTTTCGCGCTGGCGGCCGCCGCCGCGCTGTTTCTCGCGCTGCTGTTCGGCATGGCGAACTCGACATCCGCGCTGCTGCTCGCCATCGCGGGCGCCCTCGCTGGCTTCATCGGCATGGGCTCGAACGGCGCCACCGCCGACCAGGCGCGCGCGGAGCTGGCGGCGTGTCGCGCGGAGCGGGACGCGCTGATCGACGGGCTCGCGCCGCGGACGCTGCATTAAGACAGCAATGTCATCCCGGACGGCCGAAGGCCGATCCGGGATCCAGCATTCCCGCCTGCCGCCCTGGATCCCGGCTCTCTGCTTCGCTGCGGCCGGGATGACATTTGCGCTATCTCTCCTCCCGCCCCGCTCGCGGGGAGGTAGAAAGCGCCCTACCCCGCATACTCCGTCCGCAACTGACGCTTCAGCAACTTGCCGGCGGTGTTGCGCGGCAGGTTCGGCACGTAGATCACCTTCTTGGGAACCTTGAAGGGCGCCAGAATCTCGCGGGCGTGCGCGATCAGGCCGGCTTCGTCCGGTTCATGGCCGGGCTTCAGCACGACCATGGCGGTCACCGCCTCGATCCATTTCGGATCGGGCAGGCCGACGACCGCGACTTCCGACACGGACGGGTGCTTGAACAAGGCCTCTTCCACCTCGCGGCCCGCGACCACCACGCCGCCGGACTTGATGATGTCCTTCACGCGGTCGACGACGAAGAGATAGCCCTCGTCGTCGAAATAGCCGACGTCGCCGGAATGGAACCAGCCGCCGACGAAGGCTTCGGCCGTCTCGTCGGGCTTGTTGTAATATTCCTCCAGAAGCTGCGGCGAGCGATGCACGATCTCGCCGTGCACGCCGGGCGGGCAATCCTTCATGTCCTCGTCCACCACGCGCGTCTGCACGGTGATGATCGGACGGCCGGCCGAGGCCGGACGGTCGTCGTGCTCCTCGGGCTTCAGGATGGTGGCCAGCGGCGCGATCTCGGTCTGGCCGTAGCAATTGTAGAAGCGCACGCCGGGCAGCTTCTGGCGCAGCTCCTGCAGGACCGGCACCGGCATGATGGAGGCACCGTAGTAGATGTTGCGCAGCGTGCGCAGGTCGCGCTTCTCGAAATCGGGATGGCGCAGCAGGCTGATCCAGACCGTCGGCGGCGCGAAGAAGGAGGTGATCTTCAGCCGCTCGATCAATTCGAGCACGACGTCCGGCGCGGGGCTCTCGATCAGGTGCGTCACCGCGCCGACCATCATCTGCGGCATGGTGAAGGCGTGCATCTGCGCGGTGTGGTAGAGCGGCAGCGCGGCGAGCGCGATATCGGAACCGGAAAACTCCATCTCGATCGCGCAGGCGAGATATTCGGCGACATAGGCGCGATGCGACATGACGGCGGCCTTGGGCGCCGCAGTCGTGCCGGACGTGTAGCAGAACTGCGCGGGATCGCCGTCGACGCAATCGGATTCGTCGATGCGTGGCGCATTCGCGTCGAGCGCCATCGACAGGATATCGCCGGCGCCGCCGCGGATCAGGCCGTAATGGGCGATCTTCGCGGTCTTGCGGACGGCGTCGACCGTTTCGCCGAGATCGGGATCGTGGAACAGCGCCTTCGCGCCGGACTGGTCGAGAATGTAGGCGAGCTCGCCCGCCGTCAGCGCGTAATTGATCGGCACGTGCACGAGGCCGACGCGCACGCAGCCGAGCCAGAGCATGAGATAGGCGTCGGAATTCTTCGCATAGGCGCCGACGCGATCGCCCTTCTTCAGGCCGAGACCGGCGAGGCGATGCGCGACGCGGCCGGCGGCGGCGTCGATCTCGGTGAAGGACCATGTGCGGCCGGCGAAGGTGAGCGCCGTGCGCCCGCGATATTTCATCGCCGCGCGGCGCAGGCCGTCCGGGATCGTGCTGCGGTGAAGAGCGGACGCATGCGTGGCCACGGACGACATTTATTTCCTCCCAGACGCGTTTTCGGCCGGTTGCCGGCTTGTTCGGACGGATTTGTATCCTGCTGGCCGCGCCTGGCAAATGGGAAACCTGCCCGTCAGCGCGCGAGCAGCGCGCGCAGGCGGACGGGCTCGACCGGCTTGCGCAGGATGACGAGATCCTGCGCCGCCGCGCGCTGGTCGAGATCTTCGTCGACCTCGCCGGTCACGAGCGCGCAGGATACGCGCTCGCCGAAGCGCGCCCGGATTTTCCCGGCCAGATCGAGGCCGGTTTCGGCGCCGGCGAGCCGATAGTCGATCAGCGCGCGCCAGCGCGCCTGCGAATCGCCGGCGGCGAGCGCTTCCAGCGCGCTGTCGCCGTCGGCGCAGACATGCGCCTCGACGCCCCAGCGCGCGAGCAGCTTTTGCATGGCGTCGCGCACGCCGGCGTCGTCGTCGACGATCAGCGCCTTGCGGCCCTGAAGGGATGGCGCGGCCGGCGTGGCGGCGGGCGCCGCCGGCGCCGCGGCGGGCGCGGCGCGGGCGATCGGCGCCAGAATGGAGAAAACCGACCCGCGTCCGACCTGCGAGCGCAATTCGACGCCCCAGCCCATGCCCTCGCACAGCCGCTTGACGATGCCGAGGCCGAGCCCGAAGCCGCGCGCGCGATTGCGCTCGGGATTGCCGAGCTGGAGAAAGTCCTCGAACACGTCGGCGCGCCTGTCCTCGGGAATCCCGACGCCCGTGTCGGCCACGAGGATCGCGACGCGGTCGCCCCTGCGCCGCGCGCCGATCAGCACGCCGCCCCGCTGCGTATACCGCAGCGCGTTGGACAGAAGATTGCCGAGCACGCGCTCGAGAATGTCGGGCGCGACGTCGGCGACGAGGCTGGTCGGGACGACGCGCAGCTCGAGATGCGCCTCGGCGGCTCTCGGCCGGCCTTGCACGGCAAGGCGGGCGAACAGTCC
>DAIRCS010000079.1:4011-14980 GCA_036796555.1 Rhodoblastus sp.
GCCCGTCGAGCGCCGTCGGTTCCGGTTTCGCGCGCGAAATGAGCGCGCTCGTCTCCTGCACGCCCATGATGGCGTTGAATTGCGCGTCGAGGCTCGTCGCGCAGGCCGCGAGATTGTCGACCAGGTTTTCGCGCTCGCCCGGCGCGGGATTGTCGCGCAGCAGCGAGAGGTAGAGGCCCATGGCGTGCAGCGGCTGGCGCAGGTCGTGCGCCGCCGCGCCGAAAAAGCGGCCACGCTCGGCGCTCAATTGCTCGATGCGCCGCGTATAAGCGTTCTGCTGGTCGAGCAGGAGGCCGATGACGATCTTGTCGTTGACCGCCGACCGGTAACGTCTGGCCGCCTGCCGGCCGATCGCCAGCATCATCGGCAGGGACGCGAGCAGGCAGAAGCCGACCGCGCGGTCGAAACCACCATGCGCCTCCAGCCAGAGCGCCGCCGGCAGGACGGCGCAGAGCTGCATGGCGACAAGGGCGGGCGTGTAGAAGGCTCCGGCCCAGATCGCGCCGGCGCAGAAGGTCAGGATCATCCAGGCCGGCATGATCGTCGAGACGGGATCGTTCGCGACGGGAAGCAGGATCTGGCCCGCGCTCCAGGCGAGGCCCGACAGGGCGGCGAGCGCGGCCTTGGCGAGCGCCCAGGCCCGCAATTGCGAATCGGCGGGCGGACGGGCGCGGTAAAGGCGGTTGATGGCGATCACCGCGCCTTCGCCGGCCACGATCGCCAGCCACCAGGCCAATGCGCGCAGCGGCGGCGTTCCGAGCAGGAGGGTCATCGCCAGCGCGATCGCGCCCGAGCCGAGCATGGCGAGAAACTGGAGCGGCCGGACGCCGCCGGGACCCGAACTCGGCGAGAATTCGGTGAAATAGAGCCGCATGCGCTCGCGCGCGATCGCGGCCTCGCGCGCGGCGGCGGCGGTCAGATGATCTTCTGGCGCAGGGCCTTGGTGACGGCTTCCGTCCGGTTGTTCACCCCCAGCCGCCGAAAAATGTGATGCCAATGGTTCCTCACCGTGCTTTCGGTGATGCCGAGTTCCTCGCCGATGAGCTTGTCGGGCCAGCCCTTGCTGGCGAATGTCAGAATATCGCGCCGCCGCTCGGACATGAGCGCGCCGCCGCGACCGGGGACCGGCGAGGGAAAGGCCTCGTCGCCCTCGAGAATTGATTCGACGGCGTCGGCCAGCTCCTCGGTCTCGAGCTCCTTCGGCAGGCAGGCGACGCCGCCGATCGCGCGCACTTCCGCCGCGAGCGCCTGGGTCGGCTCTCCGCAGAGCAGGCCGACGGCCACGGCCGCATGGGAGGCGCGCAGCCCGGCGATCAGTTCGAAACCGTCGCCGTCCACCAGCCGGTAATCGGCGAGGACGAGCGCGATCGAGGCGTCGGCCGCCAGCATCTGGCGCGCTTCGGTCGCGCCGGCGGCGACGATCACCTCCAGCCCCTCGATCCGCGCCTCCAGCGCGCGGCGCAGGCCGTCGCGATAGATCGGATGGTCGTCGACGAAGAGAATGCGCGCCATGGGCCTCGCTCGGTCGCGCGTTTCGCCTTGTCCGGAAAACGCTTTCGAGACTAACCCGTGGCGGCGCCTGTCGCAATCGATCTGTCGGAAGCGACAGATGGCCAGAGGGGCCGGCGCGGCGGATACTGCGCGCAATGCGTCGAGCGCACCGCGTCCCGGAATGGGGGTTTCGGGGCGCGGAGCCGTCAGAGCGCATTCGACGCGCGCTCGACGCAGCCTGCCTTTCCTTTCAGCAAAATGACTGCGCCTCAGCGATAGACCGCCGGCATCGCGGCCGTCGGATAGCGGTCGCCGGACGCCGCGCCCGGCGGGATGGCGGCGGAGAGTTCCGCGACCTCTTCCGCCGACAGGTCCACGTCCAGCGCGCCCAGATTTTCGTCCAGCCGCTCAATGTAGCGCGTGCCGGGGATGGCCACGACATCCTCGCCCTGCGCCAGAACCCAGGCGAGCGCGATCTGCGAGGGCAGGCAGCCTTTGCGCGCCGCGAGAGCCTCCACGCGCTCGACCAGCCGGCGGTTGGCCGCAAAATGCTCGCCCTGGAAACGCGGATGGGCGGCGCGGCGGCCGTCGATATCTTCCGGCTTGCGCAGGGCGCCGGTGAGAAAGCCGCGGCCGAGCGGCGAATAGGCGACGAAAGAAACGCCGAGCTGGCGCGTGACCTTGCGCGTCTCCTCGGCCTCGACGCGATAGAGCAGCGAATATTCGGTCTCGACCGCCGTGATCGGATGCACGGCGTGGGCGCGGCGCACCGTGTCGGGATGGGCCTCCGACAGGCCGAGATAGCGGACCTTGCCGGCCTTCACGAGATCGGCCATGGCGCCGACCGTCTCCTCGATCGGCGTCTGCGGATCGACGCGATGCTGGTAGTAGAGATCAATCACGTCGACGCCGAGCCGCCTGAGGCTCGCCTCGCAGGCCTGCCTCACATAGTCCGGCCGCCCATCGACGCCGTTGACGCCGCCCTCGCGCCGCACCTGCCCGAACTTGGTGGCGAGCACGACTTTTTCACGCAAGCCCTTGATGGCCCGGCCGACGACTTCCTCGTTGTGGCCCCAGCCATACATGTCGGCGGTGTCGAGATGCTCGACGCCGCGCTCGATGGCGGCGCGGATCAGCGCTTCCGATTGCGCGTCGTCGGCGGCCCCGTAGACGCCCGACAGCGACATGCAGCCGAGCCCGATGGGCGAGACGCGCAGGTCGCTGCGCCCGAGCCGACGCCGCAGATTGTCGGGAACGGTTTTCATCCTGGGTCCTTGCCTGTTCGAGTTTTGCCGGATCGTTGGCGGAGATAGGGCGGAATGCAAGCGCCGTGCAGATCGCCGGCCTGTCCCTTCCCCTTACGGGAGGGGAGGCGCCTAACGGCCGACGCGCTACATTGTCCCCGACACAGGGAGGACCAAATGGCCATCGCCGCCATGCTCGACACATTCTGCCGCGCCGTCGAACGCCGCGACGGCGCGGCCTTCGCCGCGCTGTTCGCCGAGGACGGCGTCTATCACGACGTCTTCTACGGCGCCTTCGTCGGCCGCGCGAAAATCGCCGGCATGATCGACGACTGGTTCTACCGCACGGCGCGCGACTTTCGCTGGGACATGCACGACCCCGTCTCCAACGGGACGACGCTTTATGCGCGCTACACGTTCTCGTACCGCTCGACCCTGCCCGATGCACCGGCGGAGCGCATCTGCTTCGAGGGCGTGGCGATCATGGGCCTGCGCGACGGGCTGATCGCCAGCTATCGCGAGATCGCCAATGTCGGCCCGGCGCTGGTCGCGCTGAATTTCGCGCCGGAGCGGGTCTGCAAGATTCTGGCGAAGGAAGACGCCGCGCTGAAAAAGGATCCCGACATGGCGCGGCATGTGGGGTGAGGCCGGAGCGCATCAGTATCCGCCTGGGATCGGCCTTTCCGGATAGAAATCATGTATGAACAAAAGCGCGTTCTTCTCGGAATTTGTCAGCTTCACATCATCAAAAGTTTGCGCCAAGCGATTCTTACGATCCAGCGCGAGCATCTCGTTGTGAATTTCTGCCGGGAGCGGCGCCACGGAATCTAGGACGCACGCGACACGTTCAGGCCCTACGACAACGCCAAGGCCCGTAGCCCTATCAACCTCCACAATTCTCTGGGTTGTAACGACCCGCGCTTCGATTTGATCATCGCCGACGCGGGTCACCAGGCAAATCAGGCTGGCGCCATTTCGTGTGCCGGCATGAAAAATATCCCCGACAACGAGTTTCCGAAGCAATTCCTTGCGCGCATCGGACATTTCTACGCCCCCTTCAAAACCCCACGAAGGTCGTCGCCTCCTCGACCGGCTTTCGTTCGGAGACGACTGCATTGGCTGGGAAACTGTCGTCCGGCCATCCGAGCGCGATGCTCTTCATGATCACCTGATCGTCGGCGATGCCGGCATGTTCGCGCACGACGGGCGATTGCATGATGCCCTGGCTGTTGATGACCGCGCCGAGCCCGCGCGACCAGGCGGCGTTGACGAGCGCAGTGGCCACGGCGCCGCAATCGAAGGCCGTGTCGTCGCTCGCGGCGAGTTCCTTGTCATAGGTGATGATGACGCAGACCGGCGCGTCGAACTGGCGAAAGCCGCGCAGCACCCAGTCCTGCCGCGCCGCCTTGTCGTCGCGCGCGATGCCCATGGCGCTGAACAATTGCTTGGCGACGCCGATCTGGCGTTCGCGATGCACGCCGTCGAAGGGCTGGCCGATCCGGAATTCGCGCGAATGCGGCACACCGGCCAGATTGCGCTCGGTATTGCCCCGCCGGATGCGGTCCAGCGGCTCGCCGGTGATGACGTAGAAATTCCAGGGCTGCGTGTTCATCGACGACGGCGCGCGCATGGCCAGCGTGAGAATTTCCTTGATCAGGTCCATCGGCACGGGATCGGGCCTGTAGCCACGAATGCTGCGGCGTCCGAGAATCACGTCGTCGAATTGCATCATATCCTCTGGTTCAAGCTGATCCGGCGCGCCCATGATAAGCGCAACCGCGGGCGCGGCTGAACAAAGACCAGGACATGCCCGCCATGCGGCGTGTCGGGGATTTCGGCCCGCGGGAGTCGAACCCCGGGAAGCCGCCGGGCGCTTTCGCCGGCGCAGGGAATGGAGCCGGCCGGTCAATTGCCGAGGGGCTGGAACGGAGGTAAGAATTCGCAAAGGGGCGCGCTTGTGGAGACAAGCGGGCCGGGATGGTCATGTTCGCAGGACACGATCCTTATCTCGTCGCGCTCTCGATGGTGATCGCGATTCTGGGAGGCTACACTGGGTTTGGGCTCGCGGCGCGCATCCGCGTGCGGCCGGACGCCAGTTCCCGCGTGCTGCTTGCAAGCGCGGCGGGATTCCTCGCCGTCGGCATCTGGACCATGCATTTCGTCGGCATGCTCGCGGCGCCGTTACCGGCCGACGCCGGCTTTTTCGTTCTGCCGACGATCGTCTCGTTCCTGATCTGCGTTCTCGTGGTCGGCGTTTCCCTGTTTTTCGCAAGCACGGGAGAACCGACCGCGCTGCGGGTCGCCTCTTCGGCCGTTCTGCTCGGCGCGGGCATATCGAGCATGCATTACGTGGGAATGCACGGATTGTCGGGCCATTTCGGCGTCGAGCACGACCCGCGATTCGTCGTGCTGTCGGTGGCGATCGCCATAGCCGCCGCCTATGGCGGCCTGCGATCGTTTCTCGCCAGACGCGGCGGGCTCCCGCTGGCGCTGAGCGCGCTGGCCTTCGGGCTGGCCGTGTCGGGAATGCATTATACCGCCATGGCCGGAATGACGATCGTTCCCGCCGTCTCGGGACACATGCATTCCGGCGGCATGATCGCATCGCAGCAAATCCTGTCGCTCGCCGTCTCCCTGTTCTGCTTCGTCGTCGCGGCGGGCTTTCTGCTTTCGTTGATGCCGGATACGCGCGCCGCGCCGCAGGCTGCCGGCCTCGGGTCGGAGCTTTCGGTCCAATTCGGCGGCGGTCCGGACGCCGCCGCCGCGCGCGCCGCATCGCCGCGCGTGCTGGCCGCCCCTCTCGGCGGGGCGGGACAGCCGCGGGCGGCGCCCGCGAGCCCCATCCCCCTGGAAGGCGCCGACGGCGTGCATTTCATCTCCGTCGCCGACGTGCGCAGCGTGAGGGCCGATGCGCATTATACGCGCGTTCACGACGGCCAGCGCGAGCGCATGTGCTCCTGGTCGATCTCGGAGGCCGACGCGCAACTGGACCCGGACCGCTTCATGCGCGTCCATCGCAGCTACATCGTGGCGATCGCGCATGTGGCGCTCGTCCGCAAGGAAGGAGACGGCGCGATCGTCGAGTTGCAGGGCGAGACGCCGCATCGCGTTCCCGTGAGTCGCGCCAAGGTCGCGGAAGTCAAGGCGCGCCTCGGTCTCACCCGCCGGGCGCCGCACGAGGACTGAGGCGAGATAGGTCATCGTCGCTGCCGCATCTGGCGCCGCGCGGACCGCAATTGGTGCAAAAATTCAGACTTGGCGCCTCCGTCGCCGCGCAGACATTGCCTCGAGACGCCGCCGATAGAACGCTTCGCCCAACGTCCGCCGAACAGGCGCAAAGGACGGTGGGAGGACAAGGATGATTCCCGGATCGTTCGATTATCATCGGCCGACGAGCGTCGCCGATGCGATCAAGCTGCTCGTCGATCTCGGCGACGACGCGCGACCGCTCGCCGGCGGCCACAGCCTGCTGCCGATGATGAAGCTCAGGCTCGCCACGCCCGAGCATCTGGTCGACCTGCGCGGCATATCCGCGCTCAAAGACATCCGCCGCGAGGGCGAGGCGATTGAGCTCGGCGCGATGACCACCCAGCACGAGCTGCTCGCCTCCAGGGAGATCGGCGACGCCTTGCCGATCCTGCACGAGGCCGCGCGGCTCATCGCCGATCCGCAGGTCCGCTACATGGGCACGATCGGCGGCAACCTCGCCAATGGCGATCCCGGCAACGACATGCCGGCGCTCATGATGACGCTGGGCGCGCGCTACAGGCTCGAGGGCGCCTCGGGCGCGCGGCAGGTCGCGGCCGCCGATTTCTATCAGGGCGCCTATTTCACGGCGCTCGATCCCGGCGAAATCCTCGCTTCCGTAACCGTTCCCCTCCCCCCCGCCGGCCACGGCTACGCCTACGAAAAGCTCAAGCGCAAGATCGGCGACTACGCCACCGCCGCGGCCGCGGTCGTGCTCACGATGGTCGGCGGCAAGGTCGCGACATGCGCGATCGGGCTGACGAACCTCGGCGAAACGCCGCTGCTGGCGACCGAGGCCGCGCGCGGCCTGATCGGATCGACGCTCGACGAGGCGGCGCTGCGCCGCGCCTCCGACGCCGCAAAAGCGATCATGAGCCCGGCCGCCGACGGCCGCGGCCCGGTCGAGTATCGCCGCCACGTCGGCGGAATCATGGTCGCGCGCGCCTTGCAGCGCGCCGCGAGCCGCGCGCGTTGAGGAGGCCGGAATGGCGAAGACGCATGTCACGATGAAGGTGAACGGGGCGGAGGTCGAAGGCCTGGCCGAGCCGCGCATGCTGCTGGTGCATTTTCTGCGCGAGACCCTGCAATTGACCGGCACGCATATCGGCTGCGAGACGACGCATTGCGGGGCCTGCACGGTCGATCTCGACGGCATGTCGGTGAAAAGCTGCACCCTGCTCGCGGTCCAGGCGCAGGGCGCCGACATCAGGACCGTGGAGGGCATGGCCGGGGCCGACGGAAGCCTGTCGGCCCTCCAGGAGGGATTCCGCGCCATGCACGGCCTGCAATGTGGCTTCTGCACGCCCGGCATGATCATGCGCGCGCATCGCCTCCTGCAGGAGAATCCATCGCCCAGCGAAGAGGAAATACGCATGGGCATTTCCGGCAACCTGTGCCGGTGCACGGGCTACCAGAATATCGTGAAGGCCATTCGATACGCTGCGGCGAAGATCAACGGCGTCGAATTTCTGGAGGCGGCGGAATGAATGCGATCACGCCCACGCGCGAGCAACGCGTCGCGCAACTCGAGGGCCTCGGCTGCAAGCGCAAGCGCGTCGAGGACATCAGATTCACGCAAGGCAAGGGCAATTACGTCGACGACGTGAAGCTGCCGGGCATGCTGCACGGCGATTTCGTGCGCTCGCCGCATCCGCACGCCCGCATCAAGGCGATCCGCACGGAAGAAGCGCTGAAGGTTCCGGGCGTGCTCGCCGTGCTCACGGCCGAGACGCTGAAGACGGTCAATCTCGCATGGATGCCGACGCTGGCCGGCGACGTGCAGATGGTCCTCGCCGACGGCAAGGTTCTCTTCCAGAACCAGGAAGTGGCGTTCGTCGTCGCCACCGACCGCTACGCCGCCGACGACGGCGTCGCCAAGGTCGAGGTCGACTACGAGGCCCTGCCGCCCCTCGTCGATCCGTTCAAGGCGATGGATGCGGGCGCCCCCGTCCTGCGCGAGGACCTCGCCGGGAAAACCTCGGGCGCGCACGGCCCGCGCAAGCATCACAATCACATCTTCGAATGGACGGTCGGCGACCGCGATTTGACGGACGCGGCCTTCCGCAAAGCCGACGTGACGATCAAGGAGATGATCTCCTACCATCGCACGCATCCCTCGCCGCTCGAGACCTGCCAATGCGTCTGCTCGTTCGACAAGATCAGGGGCGAGCTGACGATATGGGGCACGTTCCAGGCGCCGCACGTCATCCGCACGGTTGTCGCGCTGATCGCCAAGCTGCCGGAGCAGAAGATACACGTGATCGCGCCGGACATCGGCGGCGGCTTCGGCAACAAGGTCGGCGCCTATCCCGGCTATATCTGCGCGGCCGTGGCGTCGATCGTGACCGGCAAGCCCGTGAAATGGGTGGAGGACCGGATCGAGAACCTGACCGCGACGTCCTTCGCGCGCGACTATCACATGACTGCGGAAATCGCGGCGACGAAGGACGGCAAGGTGACTGGCCTGCGCGTCCACGTGCTCGCCGATCACGGCGCCTTCGACGCCTGCGCCGATCCGTCGAAATGGCCGGCGGGCTTCTTCAACATCGTCACGGGCTCCTACGACTTCCCGGCTGCGCATCTGACCGTCGACGGCGTCTACACCAACAAGGCGCCGGGCGGCGTCGCCTATCGCTGCTCGTTCCGCGTGACGGAGGCCGCCTATTGCATCGAGCGGGCGATGGACATTCTGGCGCAGAAGCTCGGCGTCGACCCGGCGGAGCTGCGCCTGAGGAATTTCGTCAGGCCCGAGCAGTTTCCGTATCACTCGGCGCTCGGCTGGGAATATGATTCAGGCGACTATCACACCGCCATGAAGAAGGCGATGGAAGCGGTGAGCTACGCCGACCTGCGCAAGGAGCAGGCCGAGAAGCGCGCGGCCTTCCGGCGCGGCGAGACGCGCGGGATCATGGGGATCGGCGTCTCGTTCTTCACCGAGATCGTCGGCGCGGGCCCCTCGAAGAACTGCGACATTCTGGGAATCGCCATGTTCGATTCCTGCGAGATCAGGCTGCATCCGACGGGCGCGGGCATCGCGCGCGTCGGCACGAAGAGCCAGGGCCAGGGCCACGAGACGACCTGGGCGCAGATCATCGCGACGGAAATCGGCATTCCCGCCGACAATATCATGGTCGAGGAAGGCAATACCGACACCGCGCCCTACGGGCTCGGCACTTACGGCTCGCGCTCGACGCCCGTCGCCGGCGCGGCGATCGCGATGGCCGCGCGCAAGATCAAGGCCAAGGCGCAGATGATCGCCGCCTACATGCTCGAGGTGCACGAGGACGATCTCGAGTGGGACATCGACGGCTTCCGCGTGAAAGGTCTGCCCGAGAAATACAAGGGCATGAAGGAGATCGCCTGGGCAGCCTACAATTCGCCACCGCCAGGTCTTGAACCTGGCCTCGAAGCGGTGAGCTACTACGATCCACCGAACATGACCTACCCGTTCGGCGCTTACTTCTGCGTCATGGACATCGACGTCGATACCGGCGTCTACAAGATCCGGCGCTTTTACGCGCTCGACGACTGCGGCACGCGCATCAACCCGATGATCATCGAGGGTCAGGTGCACGGCGGATTGACCGAGGCGTTCGCCATCGCGATGGGCCAGGAGATCCGCTACGACGAAATCGGCAACGTGGTCGGTGGCTCGTTCATGGATTTCTTCATCCCGACCGCCGTCGAGACGCCGAAGTGGGAGACCGACTACACGGTCACGCCCTCGCCGCATCATCCGATCGGTGCCAAGGGCGTCGGTGAGAGTCCGAACGTCGGCGGCGTGCCGTGCTTCTCCAACGCCGTGAACGATGCCTTCTCGTTCCTCGGCAGCCGCCACATCCAGATGCCGCACGACCACTGGCGGATCTGGGAGGTTGCAAAGGGCCTCGGTCTACACGGCTGACAGAGATGGCACTGACGCGCGAACAGATCGCTGAGCGGCTCGCGTCGGTCGGCTACATCGCCGACCGCGAGCTGCCCGTGGTGCTTCATCTCATGGATATGCTCGGCCGACCGCTGATGCTCGAAGGCGAGGCCGGCGTCGGCAAGACGGAAGTAGCCAAGGCACTTGCCGCCGTGCACGGCACCGCCCTGATCCGTCTCCAGTGCTACGAAGGCCTCGATCAATCGACAGCCCTCTATGAATGGAATTATCAGCGCCAGCTCCTCGCCATCCGGGCACGCGAGTCGGAGCACGCCGATCCACGCGCCGTCGAGCAGGACATTTTCTCCGAGCGCTTTCTGCTGGAGCGGCCCCTGCTGGCCGCCATCCGCCGTAACGACAAACCGGTTCTGCTCATCGACGAGATCGACCGCGCCGATGAGGAGTTCGAGGCTTTTCTGCTGGAGTTGCTGTCGGACTTTCAAGTCTCGATCCCCGAGCTTGGCACGATCAAGGCCGAGAGCATTCCGCGCGTGATCCTCACCTCCAACGGCACGCGCGAGCTCTCCGACGCGCTGCGCCGCCGCTGTCTCTATCACTATGTCGACTTTCCCGATGTCGAGCGCGAGACGCGCATCATCCTCGCGCGCGTGCCGGGCATCTCGACGTCGCTCGGGTTGCAGATCGCGCGCATGGTCGAGGGCGTGCGCAAGGAGGAGCTGCGAAGGAGGACCGCGCACGCTTGACGCCCGAAGTCTCGGCTCGCTTGCTCGGAAAGGTCGCGTGATGTGCTGCGTGCCACCCGAAGCTGCGGACTATAGCGCCCTTGGTGACGCGATCGCCGCGCGCATCTCCGACTTCATGCGCACACTGCGCGCCAATGCCTTCGCCGTCGGCCTCAAGGAAGGCGAAGATGCCGCTCGCATTGCCACCACGCCATTGGCACAACGCCCGACGACGTTCCGCGCGGCACTGAAAGCCGTCCCCTGCGCGCGCCGCTCCGACTGGCAGAAGTTCGACGATATCTTCGACGCCTTCTGGCTCGGCCGCGGGATGCGGCGCATCGTGCCATTCAAGTCGAATGCCGAGTATGCCAAGCCGGCTG
>DAIRCS010000080.1:0-14877 GCA_036796555.1 Rhodoblastus sp.
GGCCGGTCACCAACCGGCAGACGCTGCAGATTTCCTCCTTCGTCGACGACAAGCCCAAGGGCTTCGGCTTTCTGGCGCGCAATCGCGATCCCGAGGCCTACGAGGACGACGACCAGAAATGGGAAACGCGGCCCTCGCTCTGGGTCGAGCCCCTGGACGAATTCGGCGCGGGAATGGTGACGCTGACCGAAATCCCGGCGGAATCGGAAACCAACAGCAATTGCATCGCCTATTGGCGGCCGAAGGGCGGGATCGCGGCGGGCGCCGAAACTTCCTGGGCCTATCGGCAGTTCTGGTGCTGGGAGCCGCCGTCGCAGCCGCCGCTGCTGCGCGTGACGGAATCGCGCGGCGGTCGCGGCGGCGCCAAACGCAGGCGGTTCATCGTCGCCTTCTCCGGCGACGCGCTCGGCGATCCGCAGGGCTTGCGCGACATCAAGCCCGCGCTGACGGCGGCGCCCGGTTCAATCGCCTCGGTGCGGACCTATCTCTATCGCGATCGCAAGACCTATCGCGTCGTGTTCGAGCTCGATCCCGGCGCGGAGGCGCAATCCGAAATCCGGCTCGTTCTCGAGACGGACGGCAAACCCGTGAGCGAGACCTGGCTCTACAGATGGACGCCCTGATCGAAAGCCGCCCGGCCGCCGAGCGCAGGACAGCGCCGGCCATGCCGCCGGAATCTCCGCTCGCGATGCCGGTGCAGAGCCTGTCGCGCTTCGACAAGAAGACGCGGCGCAGGTGGCTGCTGCCAGCCAGCGCCCGCAAACCGTGGCTGGCGCGGCTCGCCGTGTTCGGCGGCGGCCTCGCGCTCACCGTCTACGGCGCGCATGAAATGTACAAGGTCGTCGAGGTCGGCGGCGTCACCTTCCTGAAATGGGCGCTGCTATTCCTGTTCGTCGCCAATTTCTCCTGGATCGCGCTCGCCTTCACCAGCGGCGTGGTCGGCCTGATCTGGATGCTGATCTGGGGCCGCGCGCGCTTCGAGGCGCCGACGGCGCTGAAGGCCAGGACCGCGGTCGTGATGCCGATCTACAACGAGGAGCCAAGCCGCGTGTTCGGCGCCTTGCAGGCGATCTGGGAAGACGTGGAGGCGACGGGCCTCGGCGCGCATTTCGACTGGTTCTTCCTGTCCGACACGACCGATCCCGACATCTGGATCGCCGAGGAGCGCGCGCTGATCGCGCTGCGCGACCGGCTGGGGCCGGACGCGCATGTCTATTACCGCCATCGCCAGAAGAACACCGCGCGCAAGGCCGGCAATATCGCCGATTTCGTCTCGCGCTGGGGCGGCGCCTATCCGCACATGGTCGTCCTCGACGCCGACAGCCTGATGACCGGACACGCCATCGTGACGCTCGCCGAGCGCATGGAGAACGATCCCGATTCCGGCATCATCCAGACGCTGCCGCTCATCATCAACCGCAACACGCTGTTCGCCCGCGTGCAGCAGTTCGCGGCGCGCATCTACGGGCCGGTGATCGCGGCGGGCCTTTCGGCCTGGATGGGGCGCGACGGCAATTACTGGGGCCACAACGCCATCATCCGCACCGCCGCCTTCGCGGCGCATTGCGGTCTGCCGGATCTGCGCGGCAAGCCGCCGTTCGGCGGCCACATCCTGAGCCACGATTTCGTCGAGGCCGCGCTGATCCGCCGCGCCGGCTATTCGGTCTACATGCTGCCGACGCTGAAAGGCTCCTACGAGGAAAGCCCGCCCTCGCTGATCGACGTCTCCTCGCGCGACCGGCGCTGGTGCCAAGGCAATCTGCAGCACACGCGCCTGCTGCCGACCAAGGGTCTGCACTGGGCCTCGCGCCAGCATTTCCTGACCGGCATCTTCGGCTATCTCGCCTCGCCGCTGTGGCTGATGCAGCTCGTCATCGGCATCCTGATCGTGCTGCAGGCGACCTATATCCGGCCCGAATATTTCACGAGCGACTTTACGCTGTTCCCGGCCTGGCCGCGGTTCGACGCGGAGCGGTCGCTCGCGCTGTTCGCGCTCACGATGGGCATCCTGCTCGCGCCGAAATTCTTCGGCCTGCTGCTCGCGCTGATCGACGGCCCGACGCGGCGCGGCGGCGGCGGCTTCATCCGTCTCACGATCTCGTCGCTGCTCGAGATCATCATGTCCGCGCTGCTCGCGCCGATCATGATGCTCGTGCAGACCGGCCACGTGATGAACATCCTGTTCGGCTTCGACACCGGCTGGAACCCGCAGCGCCGCGACGACGGCTCGATTCCCTTCAAGGCGATCGTGCGCAAGCATCGCTCGCACATGGCGCTGGGCGCCGTCAGCCTCGTGGCGGGCCTCCTGATCTCGCCCTCGCTCGTCGCGTGGATGTCGCCGACGATCGCGGGCCTGATC
Source organism: Rhodoblastus sp. (assembly GCA_036796555.1). Lineage (GTDB taxonomy): Bacteria > Pseudomonadota > Alphaproteobacteria > Rhizobiales > Beijerinckiaceae > JAJXWB01. Next base: position 2,360 of record DAIRCS010000080.1, read on the forward strand.
TTCGCAATCCCGATTTCATGGGCGAGCGGCCAGCTCGCCATCGGCCTGGCGCTGCGCAGGATCGGCCTGCTGACGACGCCGGAGGAACGCGCCGTCCCGCCGATCGCCGTGCGCGCCAATGCGCTGGGGCAGGAGCTTTCCGCCGAACACGACGACCACATCGACTGCATTCGCATCGTCCATGCGGATCCCGCCTTCCGCGCGGCGCACGAAATCTTCCTGCCGCCCTACCAGCGCCGGGCGAAGGGCGATATCTCGTCCGAGCGCGCGCTCGCCGAAGCCAAGCTCAACGAGGCCGAGACGGTCGAGGACGCCATCGCCTGGCTCGGCCCGAAGGAGCGCATGGTCGCGCTGCACGACCGCGCGCTGATCGCGCTGATCGCCCGCCTCCCCGACGCCGGTCCCGCGATCGCCGCGACGGGCGAGGAAGCCGCCTGAGACGCAGGCCGGCCCGGCGTTCCCGCGCGCTTTATTTCAGTTTCATTTCCATCGCCGGCCCGATGGGCGCGTATTTGACGCCGTCGAACTGATCCAGCCTGAGATCGCGCACGACGAGATAATCCCTAGGCGAAGGCTCGATGCGCACGCCGGGGATGAGCAACCCCGGCGTATAGGCTCCGAGGTTGGCCGCCGTCTTCATCACGTTCTCGTGGGTGAGATCGTCGCCGCACTTGCGCAGCACCTGCTCCAGGGTCTGCGCGAGAACATAGGCGATGACGTTGATGTTGTTGGTCTGATCCCCGCCCGGATAATAGCTCGTCATGAAGTCCCGCCATTCCTTGACGCCCGCGTCGTCGGCCATTGCCGGATCATTTGGGTCCTTCACCCAATGGCCGGTGATGACGCCCTTCGCATTGTCGAAGCCGGCCGGCTTCAGCACGCTGCCGACATGCGAGCCGACGGAGGCGACGAATTGCATGGGATTCCACTGCAATTCCGCGATCTTGCGGATCGCCTGCGTCGAGAATTTCGGCGTCGTGAAATCCATCACGACATCGGCGCCGGCCGCCTTGATCTGCACGACCTGCGAATCCACCGTCGGCGTGCGCGTGTCGTAGGAGACCTTCGCCACGATCATCGACGACGCCTTGTCGCCGAGCCCGTCGGTCAGGCCCTGCAGCAGGTCTTTCCCGAAGTCGTCGTCTTGATAGAGAACGCCGATCCTGCCCTGCGGCCTGTGCGCGAGAATGTAGCTCGCATAGAGCCGGCCCTCGGCGCGGTAGTTCGGCTGGAAGCCGATGCTCCACGGAAATTGCCGGGGATCGGCGAGCGCCGACGAGCCGGTGCCCGCGAAGAGCTGCGGAATCTTCCTGCCGTTCATGTATTTTTCGATCGCGACATTGGTCGGCGTGCCGACGACGCCGAACAGGAACAGCACGCCGTCGCTCTCGACGAGACGACGCGCCTGCTCGACCGTCTTGGGCGGCGAATAGGCGTCATCGTAGGAGATCATGCGGATCTTGCGGCCGTTGATCCCGCCATGCTCGTTGAGCCGCTTGAAATAGCCCTCGAAGACCTTGCCGTAGACGGAATAAACGGAGGCGGGCCCGCTGTAGGGCACGATATTGCCGAGCAGGATTTCGCTGTCGCTCGCGCCCTGATCGTATTTTCCCTTCGCCTGCGCGCCCGCGCCGGCGAGCAGCGTCAGTCCCACCGCCACAGCAATGCTGCGCTTCATGGCCGTCCTCCTCCGATCGCGCGTTCTTCGCCGGGGCGCGCGCGCTGTCTGGACGGCCATGACACAATGGATCGCCGACCTTCGCAACTTTCGTCGCGCGCGGCCGCGCTCAGGCCTTCCAGCGTCGCAGCAGCAGCGCGTTGGCGACCACGCTGACGCTGGAGGCCGCCATCGCCGCGCCCGCGGCGACCGGCGACAGCATGCCCGCGGCCGCGGCCGGGATCATGATGACGTTATAGGCGAAGGCGAGAAACAGGTTCTGCCTGATCTTGCCCGCGGTCGCCCGCGAGAGGTCGACGAGCGCCACGACCTTGGCGAGATCGTCGCCCGGCAGCGCCACGCTGGCGGCTTCCAGCGCTGTCTCGCTGCCCGCGCCCATGGCGACGCCGACATCGGCTTCGGCAAGCGGCGGCGCGTCGTTCACGCCGTCGCCGACCATGGCGACGACGCGCCCGTTTTCGCGCAGCCGCCGTATCTCGGCCGCCTTGCCTTCCGGCGGCACGCCGGCGACGACGTCGATGGCGCCGAGTTGCGCGGCGAAGGCCCGCGCCACCGCCTCGCTGTCGCCGGTGAGCATGACGGGCTTGAGGCCCATCGCGCGCAGCCGATCGAGCGTGGACGCGGAATCCGCGCGCAATTCGTCCGACGTCGCGATCAGGCCGACCAGGCGCGGGGAACCCTGTTCGGACAGGGCGACGAAGAAGGCCGTTCCGCCCTTCGCCTCGATCTCCTTCGCCTGCGCGTCGAGCGGCGCGACGGCGACGTCGATCTCCCGCATCAGCGCGCGATTGCCGACATGCACGAGACGCCCGCCGAGCCGCGCCTCGAGCCCGCGGCCCGGCTTCGCCTCGAAGGCGTCGAGCGCGACGAGATCGAGGCCGTCCTGCCGGGCGCGCGCGACGATGGCGCGGCCGAGCGCATGCTCGGACCCCTGCTCCGCCGAGGCCGCGAGCCGCAGCAGCGCCATGCCGTCGCCGTCGAGCGCGACGACGTCGCTGACGACGGGATGGCCAATGGTGAGCGTGCCGGTCTTGTCGAAGACGACCGTCTCGATCTTGCGCGCGAGATCGAGCGCGCTGGCGTCCTTCACGAGAATGCCGGAGCGCGCGCCCGCGCCCATGCCGACCGCGACGGCGGCGGGCGTGGCGAGGCCGAGCGCGCAGGGGCAGGAGACGACCAGCAGGCTGATGGCGTTGACGAGCGCCGTCTCGACGCCCGCGCCGGCGAGCTTCCAGCCGATGAAGGTCGCCACCGCCAGCGCGACGACGGCGGGCACGAAGACGGACGCGACCTTGTCGACCATGTGCTGGATCGGCGCCTTGGAGGATTGCGCGCGCTCCACCAGCCGGATGATGCGCGACAGGCGCGAGGCCGAGCCGACGGTCGTCGCGCGGATCTCGAGCCGCCCTGCCCCGTTGACGCTCCCGCCTGCCACTTCGTCGCCGGGACCCCGCGCGACGGGGCGGGATTCGCCGGTCAGCATGGATTCGTCGATCTCGCTGCGGCCGGACAGGATCACGCCGTCGGCGGGAATGCGCTCGCCGGGGCGCACGGCGAGCCTGTCGCCCGCCTTGACGGCGTCGACGGGCGATTCCGTCTCGCCGCCATCTTTGAGAATCCGCGCGACCGGCGGCCTGAGCGCCGCCAGCGCGGCCACGGCGCCGCCGGTCGCGCGGCGCGCGCGCGCCTCGAGCCATTTGCCGAACAGCACGAAGGCGATAACGAGCGCCGCCGCCTCGAACGTCAGGTGATGCGTATGGCCGCGCGACATGCCCCACAAGGCGAGGCCGAAGGCGGCGATGGAGCCGAGCGAAACCAGCACGTCCATGTTGGCCGCGCCCGCGCGCAAGGCCTTGTAAGCGCCGACATGAAAGCGCGCGCCGGCGACCAGGAAGACCGGCGTGGCGAGCGCGAGCTGCAGCCAGGGCGCGAGCAGCGGCATGCCGGTCGCGATCTCGTAGCCCATGTTGATGAGGAAGGGCGCCGACAGAAGCATGGCGCCGATCAAGGTCCAGGTTTCGCGCGCCTCGCCCGAGCGCTCAGCAGCCTTGCCGTCGGCGGCGCGGGGCGTGGCCTCGAAACCGGCCTTCTCGACGGCCTCGACCAGATCGGCGGCGCTGGCGAGGCCGGAGGCGACGACCACGTCCGCCGTCTCGGCCGGCAGGCTGACCCGCGCCGACATCACGCCCGGCGTCGCGTTCAGCGCCTTTTCCAGCCGCGCCACGCAGGCGGCGCAGGTCATGCCCGTCACGTCGAGCAGGATTTCCTCGCGCGGCGCCTCGTAGCCCGCGGCTTCGACCGCCGCCACAAGATCGGCCGGCCGAACGTCGGGGGCGGCCTCGACCCGCGCCGTCATGGCGCTGAGATTGACGGCCGCGCTCCTGACGCCGGGCACGGCGGCGAGCGCCTTCTCGACCCGCAGCGAGCAGGAGGCGCAGGTCATCCCGTCGACGGGAAAGACATATTCGGCGGTTTTCTCTGGCCGGTCGAGCATCGGAATCTCCGGGGCGCATGCGTCCCTGCCGCGCCTGTCGCCCGTCTTGTGAACCTTCCCATCATGGGAAGGTCAAGAGGCGAAACTGCGGCCTTGTGCAGCAGCCTCGCCCGCGCCTGCCGAGAGATCGTCGAGAATCGGGCAGTCGGGCCGCTCGTCGCCGTGGCAGGCGCAGGCGAGCCGCTCCAGCGTGCGCTGCATGGACTGGAGCGCAGCGATCTTCTCTTCCAGCGCCGAAATATGGTGTTCCGCCAGACGTTTGACGTCGGCGCTGGAGCGGGCTCCGTCGCGCCACAGCTCCAGCAATTTGCCGATGTCCTCGACGGGAAAGCCGAGATCGCGGGCGCGGCGGATGAACCGGAGCGTCTGCACGTCGCGCTCATCGTAGAAGCGGTAGCCTGCCGCGCTGCGGGCGGGCGCGGCGATCAGGCCGATGCTCTCGTAGTAGCGGATCATCTTGGCGGAAACGCCGGAGGCCCTGGCCGCCTCGCCGATCGGCACGTTCATTCCACCCTCTCGAAACGCCCAAAGGCCGCCGGCTTGAGCCGGACGCGCGGGACAGGCTAATATCTAAAAAAAACGATGGGGAAACAACGAGGGCACGCGATTGGCGCGAGCGATTGCGCGGACATACGCCTGCGGCGCGCAATGTAGCGTCTGGCCGGACGTCGACGCCGAGCAGGCGCTCGCCTACCATGCCGGCCAGTGCCGCGGCATGACGCCGGGGCTCGTGCTCGTCTTCGCCGCCGCGACCTCGAATCCCCACGCCGTCGCCGCCGCTCTCGGTCGCCATTTTCCCGATACGCCGCATATCGCCTGTTCGACCGCGGGCGAAATCGGTCCCGACGGCTACGGCGAAGGATCGATCGTCTGTATCGCGCTGCCGGCGGAGGGCTTTCATGTCGCGACCCTCGCCATCGAAAATCTGTCCAGCGTCGAATTCGCCGAGGTCGTCCAGCGCGTCGAGCGGTTCCGGCGCGATCAGGCCGCCCATCCGCCGGCGGGCTTCGAAGAGAGCGGCGCCTTCGCGCTGACGTTCATCGACGGCCTGTCGCGCCGCGAGGAAGTGTTCATCTCCGCCATTCACCGCGCGCTGGACGGCGTGCCGGTGCTCGGCGGCTCGACGGGCGACGATCTCGACTTCCAGCAGCGCACCTGGTGCGTCTCCGAAGGCCGCGTCCTCGCCGGCGCGGGCGTGCTGGCGCTGGTGCGCACCAAGCACCAGTTCAGCGCCTTCCGCCACGACAATTTCGAGCCGACGGACGTGCGGTTCGTCGTGACCGCCTGCGATCAGGAGCAGCGGCGCGTGACCGAACTCAACGCCGCTCCGGCGGCGCGCGAATACGCCGATTGCATCGGCGTCGACGCGGCCTCGCTGGATTCGATGAGCTTCGCCTCGCATCCGGTCGTCGTGAAGGTCGGCGGCGAATATTATTGCCGCTCGATCGGCCAGGCGAACGCAGACGGCTCGCTCACTTTCTTCTCCGCGATGGAGACCGGCGTCGTGCTCACCATGTCGCGCTCGCTGCATCTGGTCGACAGCGCGCGCGAGGCTTTCCGCAGCGTGATCGGCGAGATCGACGGCGGCGATTTCGTGCTGGGCTTCGACTGCGCGCTGCGCCGGATCGACGCCGAGAACCGGCAGATGAAACGCGAATTGTCGGACGTCTATCGCGAGTTCGGCGTCGTCGGCTTCAATACGTTCGGCGAGCAATACGGCGCCATGCATCTCAACCAGACCTTCACGGGCCTGGCGATCGGCGGGCGCACATGCTGAAGGCCGCCGACGACGGACTGATCGCCGCCGAAATCATGGGCCGCACGGTGCGCGCGGCGCCGCTCGAGATCGTGCAGCGGCTGACCAAGATCAACGCCGCGCTGGTCGAGCGCCTCGAAAACCGCATAGACCAGCAGGCGAGCGCCTATTCGCTGTTCCAGACCGCCATCGGCCTCGAGGCGCAGGTGCGCGAGCGGACGGCGGAGCTCAAGCGCGCGCTGCTCGAGCTCGAACGTTCCAACGTCGCGCTCGTATCGGCCAAGGAAGCGGCGGAGAAAGAGAACTCGTCCAAGACGCGGTTTCTCGCCGCCGCCGGCCACGACCTGCTGCAGCCGCTCTATGCGGCGCAGCTCTCCATGTCGACGCTCGTCGATCTGCAGGCCGATCCCGCCGCCGCCAAACTCTGCCGGCAGGTCGATCGCGCGCTGGTGACGATCGAGGCCTATCTGCGCTCGATCCTCGACATATCGAAACTCGACGCCGGCGTGGTGACGCCGGAATTCCAGCCGGTGCGCCTGTCGGAAATGTTCCACTCGCTCGATTCCGACTTCCGGCCGATCGTGGAGCGCAAGCAGTTGAAGCTCCGCTTCCGGCCGACCGACATGGCCGTCGTGAGCGATCCGATCCTGCTCAGGCGCATCCTGCAGAACCTCGTCTCCAACGCGACGCGCTACACCAGCGAGGGCGGCGTCTTCATCGGCGCGCGGCGGCGCGGCGACTGCGTGCGCATCGAGGTGACGGACACGGGCGTCGGCGTCGCGCCCGCCGACATCGAACGCATCTTCGAGGAGTTCCATCGCGCCCATAGCAGCGACGCGCCACAGAGTGGCGAAGGCCTCGGCCTCGGACTCTCCATCGTGCGGCGCATGTCGCAGGCGCTCGACCATCGCGTCGAGGTGCGCTCCAATCCCGCGCGCGGCTCGCGCTTCACCGTGATCGCGCCGCTCGCCGAGCCCGATCTTCCGCGCGCCGCTGATTTCGTCTTCGTGGAGAACTGGGCGCGCGCCAACGATTTGCGCGGCCGCAGCATCCTGCTCGTCGAGAACGACCCCGAGGTGATGGAGGCGACGCGCTGGCTGCTGGCGCAATGGGGCGCCGACGTCGTCCTCGCGCCCGATCTCGACACGGTGCGCGCGCGGCTCGCCGGGGGCGCGGCGCCCGACGCCATCGTCGCCGACTATCACCTCGATCGCGACGAAAGCGGATTGCAGGCGATCACCCTCGCGCGGCGCATCACGCAGCGTGAAATTCCGAGCGTGATCGTCACCGCCGACCAGGGCGTGGAGGCGATCGAACAGGCGCGCGCGGCCGGCTGCGAACTCATGCGCAAGCCGGTGAAGCCCGCGCAATTGCGCGCGGTGCTGACGCACCTGCTCTAACTCTCGATCTTAAGCGCAGAGTTTTCGCACGGCTTCCGTGAAGGCCACGACTTCCACGCGCCGCGCCTTGTCGCCGTCCGCGACATAGGGCGCCTGCGGAAAGGCGGCGAGCGTCACGACGACGAGCCGCTCCTTGCGAAAAATATCGATGCGCTGGCCCGCGAAGCCGAGCGCGGACATGCAGCCTTCGCGCAACCACCAGCTATAGCCGTAATGCGTCACGCCGGCCTGCGGCTCGGGCACGGGGAAAGCGGGCGTCGCCACGGCGTCGACCCAGCCTTCCGGCAGGATACGCCGCCCGTCGACGATTCCGTCATCGAGAACGAATTGCGCAAAGCGGCCGAAATCCCGCAGCGCGACGCCGGCGCGGCTGCCGCCGACCTCCTGTCCGCCCTCGGACTCCAGCGTGTAGAAGGCGTCGCATTCCATGCCGGCCGGCCGCCAGATCTTCGCGCTCATGTAGTCGGCGAGCGCGCCGCCGACGGCGCGCGTCACGGCCGCCCCGAGCACGAACGTGTCGCCGGAATTGTAGAGGAACGCCGCGCCCGGCGGATGCGCGCGCGGCAGGCTCGCCATCAGTTTCAGGACGCCGCCGGGGATGCGGTCGGCCATCGACTTCGAATAGCGGTTCACGTCCGAATGGCGGTCCGTGTAATCCTCGTTCCAGCGCACGCCGGAAGACATGGTGAGCAGATGGCGGAGCGTCACGCCTTCATACGCGGACCCGCGCATCTCCGGCAGGTGAAGCGTCACGTCCTCGTCAACGGAGGCTATCGCGCCGTCATGAATGGCCGCGCCGACGAGCATGGCCGTCATCGATTTGACGGTCGACATGGTCGACCAGCGGTCGTGCGCCAGCAGGCCGAGGCCGTAACGCTCGAGCGCGATCGCGCCGTCCTTCAGCACGAGAAGGCCGGCGATGAAATTGCGGTCCATGAAGGCGGCGACGTCGTGTTCGGCGCCGTCGACGCCATAGCGCGGCGCGATCTCTGCGCGACGCGCCAGCGGCTTCGGTTCGCCGCGTCGGATCGCCCGATGGGCGAACAGGCGATCGACGATCCGATAGCCCCAGGGTTGGATCGTCGGCGGCCAGAGCAGAAAGTCTTCGGCGCGCGGCAGATGCGCGTGCGGCGCTGCCTGCGTCATGCGCCCGGCCGCTTCGCGCCGAGAATGGATTCGAAATCGAGGCCGGTCGTCTCGATCACGGCCTGGGTGCGCGAAGCCACGTTGAGCTTGCGCAGGATCTCCGAGACATGCGCCTTCACCGTCGTCTCGCCGACATCGAGCTCATAGGCGATCTGCTTGTTGAGCAGGCCCTGGCGGATCATGCCGAGCACGCGCAATTGCTGCGGCGTGAGGGTGGCGAGACGCTCGGCGAAATCCTGCTTCTTCGGCTTGCCGGCGACTTCGACCTGCGGCGGCGAATAGGAGGCCGGCACGAAGACCTCGCCATTCATCACGCGGCGAATGGCGTCGGTGAGATCGGCCTTCTTGGACGACTTCGGCACGAAGCCGCTGACGCCGCAATTCATCGCCTCCGTCACGATGCGCGGATCCTCGAGGCCGGAGACGACGACGACCGGCAGGCCCGGAAAGCGCGCGCGCACCCGCAGCACGCCTTCAAATCCCTTGACCGAAGGCATGGAGAGGTCGATCAGCGCGAGATCGAAGCTCGGCCGGCGCTCGATCTGCGCCATGGCTTCCTCGATCGAGGAGGCCTCGACGACTTCCGCGTTCGGATAGGCGGCGCGCACGGCGCTTTCGAGCGCCTCGCGAAAGAGAGGATGATCGTCGACGACGAGGAAACGGTCCATCGGGTCGCTCCGCGCCGGACCAAACGATGCGTACCGGCTCGCGCGCCACGCGGGCCCGCCAGTCGTCACGCTCGACATGACAGCCCCGGCGCGCAGACGCCGGAGCCGTCTTTGGATCGCGTCAGGCCGCGGCGACCGCGCGCCTGGCCATCACGCCGATCAGATGGGCGCGATATTCGGCCGAGCCGTGGATGTCGCCGTTGAGGCCCGAAGCCGAAGCCTTGAGTCCGTCGAGCGCGCCCGCCGAGAAATTGCTCTTGAGAGCGTTCTCCGCCTCGGTCCAGCGGAAGACGCCGTCCGAGCCCGCGCCCGTCACCGCGACGCGCACGTCGCCGCCGCGCCTGGCGACGGCGACGCCGACCAGCGCATAGCGCGACGCCGGATTGCGGAACTTCTCGTAGACGAATTTGTCGGCATGCGGGAATTCGATCGCGGTGATGAGCTCGCCGTCTTCCAGCGCCGTCGTGAACAGGCCCTGGAAGAAATCGTCGGCCGCGATGCGGCGGCGATCGGTGACGATGGTGGCGCCCAGCGCGAGGCAGGCCGCCGGATAGTCGGCGACCGGATCGTTGTTGGCGACCGAACCGCCGATCGTGCCGCGATGGCGCACCTGCGGATCGCCGATCATGCCGGCCATGGCCGCAAGGCCGGGAATGGCCTTCTTCACGACGTCGGAATCCATGACTTCGGCATGGCGCGTCATCGCCTTGATCGTCAGCACGGAGCCGTTATCCGAAATGCCCTTGAGCTCGGGGACCTTGTTGAGGTCGACGAGATGGCCGGGCATGGCGAGGCGCTGCTTCATCGTCGGCAGCAGCGTGTGGCCCCCGGCGAGGAACTTGCCCTCGCCGACCGAGGAGACCGCGTCCTGCACGGAGGACGCCATGTGATGGGTGAATGCGTACATGGACGTTGCTCCTTATTCCGCGGCCTGCTTGTGGGACGAGGCCTGCGCGGCTTTCCAGACTTTTTCGGGCGTCGCGGGCATGGAAATGTTCTCGTGCCCGAGCGCGTTGGTGAGCGCGTTGACGACCGCCGGCGGCGAGGCGATCGCGCCGGCTTCGCCGCAGCCCTTGATGCCCAGCGGGTTCGAGGGGCACGGCGTGATGGTCATGCCGACATTATACGACGGCAGATCGTGCGCGCGCGGCATCTGGTAGTCCATGTAGCTCGCGGTGATGAGCTGTCCATCCGAATCGTAGATGGCGCCTTCGAGGAGCGCCTGGCCGACGCCCTGCGCGATGCCGCCGTGCACCTGGCCCTCGACGATCAGCGGGTTGATGACGTTGCCGAAATCGTCGACCGCCGTCCAGCGCTCGATGGTGACGACGCCGGTCGCCGGATCGATCTCGAGCTCGCAGATGTGCACGCCCGCCGGGAAGGTGAAGTTGGTCGGATCCCAGAAGGCGCTTTCCTTCAGGCCCGGCTCCAGCTCCTGCCCGTTGAACTTGTGGGCGATGTAAGCCTGCAGCGCGATCGCGCCGAAGTCGGCCGACTTGTCGGTGCCCTTGACGGAGAACTTGCCGTCCTTGAACTCGATGTCGCCTTCCGAGGCTTCGAGCACGTGGGACGCCACCTTCTTCGCCTTGGCCTCGATCTTGTCGAGCGCCTTGGAAATGGCGGACATGCCGACCGCGCCGGAGCGCGAGCCGTAGGTGCCCATGCCCATCTGCACCTTGTCGGTGTCGCCATGGACGATGGAGACGCTCTCGATCGGTATGCCGAGGCGCGACGAGACGAGCTGCGCGAAGGTGGTCTCGTGGCCCTGGCCGTGCGAATGCGAGCCCGTCAGGATCTCGACCGTGCCGATCGGATTGACGCGCACTTCCGCCGATTCCCAGAGGCCGACGCCGGCGCCGAGCGAGCCGACGGCGGCCGAGGGCGCGATGCCGCAGGCCTCGATATAGGCGGAATAGCCGAGGCCGCGCAGCTTGCCTTTCGACGCGCTCGCCGCCTTGCGGGCGGCGAAGCCCGCCGTGTCGTGCATCTGCTGCGCCTTGGTGAGCGAGGCGTCGTAGTCGCCGACGTCATAGGCCATGATGACCGGCGTCTGGTGCGGGAATTGCGTCACGAAGTTCATGCGGCGGAATTCGGCGGGATCCTTGCCGAGTTCGCGCGCGGCCACCTCGATCAGGCGCTCCACGACGAAGGTCGCTTCCGGACGCCCGGCGCCGCGATAGGCGTCGACGGGCGCGGTGTTGGTGTAGACCGCCTCGACCTCCGCATAGATCGCCGGGATGTTGTATTGGCCCGACAGCAGCGGCGCGTAGAGATAGGTCGGCACAGACGAAGCGAAGGTCGAGAGATAGGCGCCCATGTTCGCCTTGGTCGACACGCGCAGCGCGGTGATCTTGCCGTTCTCGTCCATCGCCATTTCGGCGTGGGTGACGTGATCGCGGCCATGCGCATCCGAGAGGAAGGCTTCGGTGCGGTCGGCCGTCCACTTCACGGCGCGGTTGACCTTGCGCGCCGCCCAGACGCAGACCGTCTCCTCGGCGTAGATGAAAATCTTCGAGCCGAAGCCGCCGCCGACGTCGGGCGCGATCACGCGGAACTTGTTTTCGGGCGCAAGGCCGATGAAGGCCGAGAGCACGAGGCGCGCGACATGCGGGTTCTGGCTCGTCGTGTAGAGCGTGAGCGAATCCGTGCCCATGTCGTATTCGCCGACCGCCGCGCGCGGCTCCATCGCGTTGGGGATCAGGCGATTGTTGACGATATCGAGCCTGGTGACATGCTTCGCCTTGGCGAAGGCCGCGTCCGTGCCCGCCTTGTCGCCGAGCTCCCAGTCGTAGAACTGGTTGTCGGGCGCCTCGTCGTGCACCGTCGGCGCGCCGGGCTTGCGGGCGGCGGCCATGTCGGCGACGGCCGGCAGGACCTCGTAGTCGACGTTGATGAGTTCGGCCGCGTCGCGCGCCTGGGCGAGCGTATCGGCGATGACGACGGCGACGTGATCGCCGACGTAGCGCACCTTGCCCTGCGCCAGCGCGGGATGCGGGCCGGCGCGCATCGGCGAGCCGTCCTTGTTGAAGATCGCCCAGCCGCAGATGAGGCCGCCGACCTTGTCGGCCGCGATATCGTCGCCCGTGAAGATCGCGACGACGCCCGGCGCCGCGGAGGCGTCCTTCAGGTCGATCGACTTGATCCTGGCGTGCGCATGCGGCGAACGCAGGAAATAGGCGTGCGCCTGCCCCGGACGATTGATGTCGTCGACGTAGCGGCCCTGGCCTGTGATGAAACGGAAATCTTCCTTGCGGCGCACGGGGGCGCCGATGCCTTGATCGGTCATGATGCTTCCTCCCGGTTGCGTGTTATTCCGCGGCCGCCTTCTGTCCGCCCATGGCGGCTGCGCCGTCGCCGATCGCCTTCACGATGTTGT
>DAIRCS010000081.1:0-14067 GCA_036796555.1 Rhodoblastus sp.
GCCAGGCGAAGATGAAGCGCGGATCGTAGCCGCGCCCGCACATGCCGTAATTGCCGGCGCCGAACGAGGCGCCGATATGCAGCGTGATCTGCGGCACGGTGGAATTGGCCACGGCTTGAATCATCTTCGAGCCGTGCTTGATGATGCCCGCCTGCTCCGCCTCGCGCCCGACCATGTAGCCGGTCGTGTTCTGCAGATAGACGATCGGAATGTTGGACTGGCAGCAGAGTTGGATGAACTGCGCCGCCTTGGTCGCGCCGTCGGCGTCGATCGGCCCGTTGTTGCCGATGAAGCCGACCGTGTGCCCTTCGATCGCGCCGTGGCCGCAGACCGTATGGACGCCGTAGAGGCCCTTGAAGTCGAGATATTCGGAATCGTCGACGATGCGCGCGATCACCTCGCGCACGTCGATCGGCTTGCGATAATCGATCGGCACGACGCCGGCGAGTTCGTCCGGGCTGTAACGGGGCTCCTTGTAGTCGCGCGGCGCCAGCTTCTGGATCTGGTCGTTCCACGGCAGCATCGCCATCACTTCGCGCGCGATGCGGATGCCGTCGGAATCGTCCTCCGCCACATATTCGCCGAGGCCCGACTTGGTCACGTGCATGTCGGCGCCGCCGAGATCCTCGTCCGTCGCGATCTCGCCCGTCGCGGCGCGCAGCAGCGGCGGCCCGGCGAGGAACACCTTCGCCTTGCCGCGCACGAGAATGTTGTAGTCGCTGAGACCGGGCAGATAGGCGCCGCCGGCGGTGGACGAGCCGTGCACCACCGTCACCTGCGGAATGCCGGCCGCCGACATGCGCGCCTGGTTGGCGAAGCCGCGCCCGCCTTCCACGAACATCTCGGCCTGGAACAGCAGGTTCGCGCCGCCGGATTCGACCAGCCGCACCATCGGCAGCTTGTTCTCGAGCGCGATCTGCTGCGAGCGCAGCCCCTTCTTCACGCTCATCGGCGTCGACGTGCCGCCCTTGAAGGCGCTGTCCGACGCCGTGACCATGCAGCGGATGCCCGACACATAGCCGATGCCGATGATGCCGCCGCCGCCGAATTCGTCGTGCATGCGCAGGCCCGCGAGCGTCGAGATTTCCAGCCACGGCGCGCCGGGATCGAGCAGCAGCGCGAGCCTTTCGCGCGGCATGATCTGGCCGCGCTTGGTGAACAGGTCGCGCTTCGTCTCACCCGTCTCGCGAATCTTGTTTTCGAGCGCGCGAAACTCGTCGATCAGCCGCAGCATGTCGTCGCGGTTCGCGCGGAAGGAATCGGAATTGACGTCGATCTTGCTTTCGATGACCGGCATGGCGCCCCTGCGGCTTGGTGGCGGCAAAGGCCAACGCCGCGCTCGAAACGCGCGACGCCTCCCTCGACGCTGGCGGCGGCTCTTGCGGCCGCGCGCCATTAATCCTCCAATTAAATTTGAGGTTGCCTCAGAAATTTGCTAGTGTCAATCGCCGCTCCGTCAGCGCGGCGGGGGATCATGCCGAAGCCGCAGCGCGCCGAAACGAAGGCGCAAGCCAAGTCGCCGGCGACGAAATCCGGCGCAAGATCGCGCGGCGGCAAGTCGCCCGGCGCATCCGTCGGCGTGTGGGGCGAGCGCGAGGCCGGCATTCTCGCCGTCGCCGAAGAGCTCTTCCTGCGCAACGGATACGAGAACACGAGCATGGCGGCGGTGGCCGCCGCGGCCGGCCTGTCCGAGGGCACGCTCTACAATTACTTCCACAACAAGAACGATCTCGTCATTCGCGCCGGCCTCGCCGCGCTCGAGCGCCGCGTCGAGGCCGCGCAGCAGGCGGTGAAAAGCGCCGTGAGCCTGCGCGACGGCCTCGAGAAGCTGATCGCGCTGCATCTCTCCGCCGTCATCGAGGACGACGAGAAATATCGCATCTGGCTGCGCGAGGTCCGCGGCGTGAAATCCTATCGCCGCTCGGCCGGCCGCGACGCGCTCGCGCGTTTCGCCAACCAGTTCGTCGCGCTGCTCGACAAGTTCGGCTACGAAGGCGAGCGCGCTGTCGGCCCGACGCACGCGATGATGCGCGACATGGTGTTCGGCGGCTCCGAGCACATCGGCTTCACCGCCATGATCCAGCGCCGCGCGGCGACCATCGACGTCGCAGCGACGGCGAAAACGCTGACGGACGTCTATCTGCGCGGCTTCGGCCTGGAATGAGCGGACCGCTCGCCCGCCGGAAAAGCCTTGTTATAGTCGTCACATGAATAGGCGAGCCTCGAGGCTCGCGGTCCACACGAGGAAGTCCCATGACCAAGCGCCGCATCGGCCGCTCCGATCTCTACGTCCAGCCCTTCTGCTTCGGCGGCAACGTCTTCGGCTGGACGGCGAACGAGGCCATGTCCTTCCGCCTGCTCGACGCCTTCGTCGATCACGGCTTCGACTTCATCGACACGGCCGACGTCTATTCGGTCTGGGTCGAAGGCCATAAGGGCGGCGAGTCCGAAACGGTGCTTGGGAACTGGTTCAGGAAAAGCGGCAAGCGCGACAAGATCGTGCTCGCCACCAAGGTCGGCTTCATGAAGGGACTGAAGCCCGCCTATATCCGGCAGGCGGTCGAGGATTCGCTGAAGCGGCTGCAGACCGACTACATCGATCTCTACCAGTCGCACAAGGACGACCCCGACACCGCGCAATCGGAAACGCTCGGCGTCTATGCGGACCTCATCAAGGCCGGCAAGGTGCGCGCCATCGGCGCCTCCAACTACAGCGCCGCGCGGCTCAAGGAGGCGCTCGACATTTCCGCGAAGAACGGCATCCCCCGCTACGAATGCATGCAGCCCGAATACAATCTGATGGAGCGCAAGGTCTACGAGGGCGAATTGCAGGATCTCTGCGTCCGCGAAGAGATCGGGGTCATTCCCTTCTTCTCGCTCGCTTCCGGCTTCCTCACCGGCAAGTATCGCAGCGAGGCCGACCTGTCGAAAAGCGTGCGCGGCGCGCGTTCCGCCGGCAAATATCTCAAAACGACGACCGGCCCAAAAGTGCTCGCCGCGCTCGACAAGGTCGCGGCCGCCCACAAGGCGACCTGCGCCCAGGTCGCGCTCGCCTGGATATTGTCCCGCAAGGGGCTGACGGCGCCGCTCGCCAGCGCGACGACGCCGCAGCAACTCGAGGAATTGCTGGGCGCGGCGAAACTGTCGCTGACCCCTACGGATATTGCGGAGCTGGACGCCGCGAGCGCGTAAACACGAATGTCATTCCCGCGTAAGCGGGGAAGCCAGAAGTTCATCTCGAATCGATCGTAGTCTGCCCTGGATCCCCGCTTGCGCGGGGATGACAGTCCGACGCACTCACGTCCGCAGCGTCAGCCCGCCATCGGCCACCAGCCCGTGGCCGGTGATGAAATCGGCCTCGTCGCTCGCCAGCAGCAGCGCCGCGCGCGCCATGTCGATCGGCTGGCCGAGGCGGCGCAGCGCCGCTTTCTTCTCCCATACGCCGCGCACGAACGGATCCGCGAAGGAGGCCTGCGTCATGCCGGTCTCGATCGCGCCGGGCAGGATGTAATTCGCGGTGATCCTGTATTTGCCGAGTTCGAGCGCCAGCGTCTTGGTCAGGCCCGCCACCCCGTGCTTGGACGCCGTATAGGCGGCAAGCCCGATGTCGGTATCGAAGGCCATGACGGACGCCGTGCAGATGATGCGCGCGCGCCCCTTTTCTTCCGCGCGCCTGATGAGATGCGGAATCGCGGCGCGCGAGATTCGGAAGGGCGCGCGCACGTTGACGGCGAAGACGCGGTCCCAGTCCGCATCGGTCGTTTCCGCCGCCAGCGAACGGTTCGACACGCCAGCATTGTTGAAGAGAATGTCGATCGCCCCGAACTTTTCCAGCGCCGCGTCGACGATCTTCTCGGGCGCGTCGTCGTCGGTCACGCTCTGCGCCAGCACGCTGATCGCGCCATTGCCTTCATGCGCGTTCTTGATCGCCGATTCCGGCCTGTCCACCGCCAGCACTTTCGCGCCGCGCTCGGCGAACAATTGCGCCGTCGCGCGGCCGATGCCGGAGGCCGCGCCCGTGATGACGGCGAATTTGCCGGAAAGATCGACCATCGTTTCGCTCCCTGTTGTCGGGAGCATTAGAGCAGGCGCGCGACCGCCTTCACAACATCGCCGCGCGCATTCGCGGCTTGCGCTGCGGTTCTGCGCTCAGTGGCCGAGGCCGGGCTTCGGCGAGGGCGCCGGCATCGCCGGCTTGCCGCCGGGCGTGGAAGCCTTGCTCTGATCTTCGGCGCGCTTCCAGATTTCGCTCTTGCAGAGAAAACCGATGAGGCAGCCTTCGAGCGTCAACTCGTCCGGCTTCTCCAGGGTCACGCCGCCCTTGTAGGTCTTGCCGTCCTGCGTGTTGTAGATTTCGCCGCGCCACACGCCTTCCTTGTCGAGCGCGGCGTTGCGCAGGATCACCGTGCCGATCGCGTTCTTCTCTTCGGGCTTCCCGACGCCGATGACCTTGGCGCACAGCTTGCCCGCGCAATTGTAGAAATCGAACGTGGTGCCGCTCGCTTCGCGCACCCACACGCCCCACGGGTCGAAGGCGAAGGCCGGGCTCGCGCTCGCAAGCGCGGCGCCGAACGCCAGGACTCTTGCCGCACCGACCATGGATCGCTCTCCGCCTGGATC
This sequence comes from Rhodoblastus sp., assembly GCA_036796555.1. Lineage (GTDB taxonomy): Bacteria > Pseudomonadota > Alphaproteobacteria > Rhizobiales > Beijerinckiaceae > JAJXWB01. The sequence goes on from DAIRCS010000081.1 coordinate 4,621, forward strand.
GAACCGCCGCGAGACTAGACCCAGAATCGCGCCAGAACCATGGCGGGCGCGGCGGCGTTAACCAAGACAAACCTAAACAATGTCTTAACACTGCCCTGCATGTTAAGGATTTCGTAACCATAGGGAGCGTGGCGTGGCGTTGAGCGTTTTGTGGGCCGCATTGCTCGGAGCATGTCTCGGTCTCGACCGGAATCTCCGCGATCTCGCCGCCGGCTGGGCGTCGTGCGCCTTCTGGTCCTGTCTCGGCGCCGTCGTCGGCATGGAGCTGCGCCTGGCCGGCGTCGCCGACGGCATGTGGTTCTGGCCGCTGTCCTGCGCGGCCTGCGCCGTGGCGATCGCAAAATACCTGACGCTCACGATGGCCGTCGGCGGCTGGCGCGAGCGCGCCGAGCCCGCTCACGCGCTCGTCGCCGCCTTCGCCTTCGGCCTCGCCTGCGGCCTCGGCGCCAACCGCTTCGTCGGCGCGGCCGCCATCGCCACGATCTTCGCGCTCGCCTGGCGTCCGCGCATCGGCGACAGCCTCGACCGCGAGATCGCCGGCCTGTCAGACGATCCGTTTCGGATCGCCCGGGAGGTCGTCGATGTCCGGCGGCGGCCCGAGGAAGGCCGGCACGATGACGAAGGCCGCCAGCAGCGTGAAGAACAGCGAAATGGCGAGCAGCTTGCCCATTCCGGCGGTGCCGGGGTGGGAGGACAGACATAGGCTGCCGAAGGCTATTCCCGTCGTCAGCGAGGAAAAGAAGATCGCGCGCGTCAGGCTCGACGCCAGCATGTCGGCGACGCCCTTCCGCCAGGCGATCAGATAGTAGATGTGGAAAGCGACGCCGACAGCGAACATCAGCGGCAGCGCGATGATGTTGGCGAAGTCGAGCGACATGCCCAGGAGCTGGGCGGCTTCCAGGCTCATGATCCCGGCGAGCACGAGCGGCCCGAGCGCCAGCGCCACGTCCTTCACGCTGCGCATGGCGATGTAGAGGATCGCGAAGATCGCGATGAAGGCGAGCGCGCCCGCCTCCGCGAACGCCCGCACGATGGTCGCGCCGGCGTCCACGACCGTGATCGGCGCGCCGGTCGCATGCGGCGCGATCGCCCGCACGTCCGAGGCGAATTTGGCGAGCGCGTCATTGTCCCGCGTCTCGCCCTTCGGGAACACTTCGACGCGGGAGCGCCCGTCGGCCGCGATCCAGTCGCGCGTCAGGTCTTCGGGCACGTCGGCGCGGGTCGCCGCCTTCGGCGCGAGCGCGGTGCGCAGCGTCTGCAAGAGCGGTTCGAAATTGGCGAAGATCGCGCGCTGCGCGGCGGCGCGCTGGTCCGGGGTCGCCTTGGACAGGGCGGCGACGGCGCGCGTGAAATGCAGCATCGGCGGCGGCGCGCCCTGCCCTTCGGCGACATCGAGCAGATCGAGCGTGTCGCCGATTTCCTTGAGATTGTCGGCGTCGGCCGGCGCGGGCGCGGGCTTGGCGTCGAGCGCGTCCGCCAGTTGCGCGCGCGCCTTGCCCACCATCGCCAGCTTTTCCGTCTGGTCCTGCGGCAGGAAGGTGGAGAGCGTGACCACGCGCGCGACGGTCGGCAGTTTCGTCAGCCGCGCGGCCAGTTCGTCGGCCTGTTTCAGGTCCGCGGCCAGGATCGAGATCGTGTCCGGCGCGGTCTGAGGATCGCGCGCGAGATCGTAGAAGGTGGAGACGCTTTCCACCTTGTCGCTGCGCAGATGCATCGGGTTGGAATCGAACTGCAGCTTCAGGAGCGCCGGAACGCCGGCGAGCACGACGGCGGCGGTTCCGATCAGCACGAGCGCGCGGTGATGTTCGATCCAGCGGTCGACGGCGGCGAGCGAGGCCGTCTCGACGGGGCGCTTTTCGGGACCGGGCCGGATGACCGCGAGCAACGCCGGCATGAAGGCGACGGTCGCCACGAAGGCGACGATCATGCCGAGGCCGGCGATCAGGCCGAGCTCCGACACGCCCTTGAACTCGGTCGGCAGAAAACAGAAGAACCCCGCCACCAGCGACATGGCGGCCAGCGACAGCGAATAGCCGATGCTGCGGATCGCCCCGGCCAGCGCTTCCTTCAGGTCGTCCGTCCTGTGGCGCTCCTCGCGGTAGCGGGTCGCGAACTGGATGCCGAAATCGACGCCGAGCCCGATGAACAGCGCGGCGAAGGCGACGGAAATCAGGTTGAGCCGCTCCACGGCGAGCAGTCCGACGCCCATGGTGATCACCAGACCGACGAACAGCGTGACCAGCACGGCGAAAATGATCTTGCCCGAGCGCAACGCCAGAAACAGCACCAGCGCCACCAGCGCCACGGTGACCGCGAGATTGAGTTCGTAATTCTCGGCGACGGTGCCGAACTCCTCGTCGGCCAGCGGCGTCTGCCCGGTCAGCCGGAACACGAAGCCGGCCGCCTTGTCGATCCCGAGCGTGGCCGCCGTCGCGCGGACTTCCCGCGTCGCCTTGGCGCCGGGCTCCAGCGCGCCGAAATCGAGATTCGGCTCGATCAGCACGATGCGGCGCAGTTCGCCGACGGTCGGTTCGCGGTTGTCGAGCAGCAGGCGCCAGGAGAGCGGCGCCGGCCGGCCGGCGAGCGCTGTTTCGATCGTCGTCGCCAGCCGGTCGAGCGGCGTCAGAAAGGGCTGAAAGCGCGCCTGATCCTTTTCCGCGGCCTCCATGGCGCCGCTGATCAGCCGCATCAGGCCGCGCAGGCTGGGGTCCGCCGCAAGGCCGCCGAGCAGTTGCCGGCGCGCGACGAGATCGGCGAGCGTCGTCTCCAGCCCCGCCTTGTCGGTCAGCAGCAGGCCTTCGCGGTCGAGATAGGCGTTCCGGTCGGGACGCCATGCGCGCTTGACGTGGGCCTGCGCCGCGGCGTCCGCGCCCGGCGCGTTGAGCGCCGCCGTGAGCCGGTCGGCCGCGCCGTCGACCGCCTCCGGCGTCGGGCCGTCGATGACCGCCGCGATCAGATTGTCGAATTGCGGAAAGGCCCTGGCGTAGGCGATCTCGTCCTGTCGCCAGGGGATGTCGGGCGAAATCAGCTTCGCCGTATTGGTGTCGATCGCGAAATTCTTCACGGAATAGACGCCCGCGGCGAGCGTCAGGGCCAAAGTCAGGCCTACGACCAACAAGGGCCGAAACGTGCAGAAACGAACGATTTTCTCGAGCAGACCCGCCATGCGTCTCCCGTATGCCGAGACAAGGGCCGCAATGGGGCCTCTGCTGAGCCTTAGCTCGACACACCAGCGATAGCACGGTCGTCATTGCCCCGCCACAGACCCCCGCCGGTCCGTCCGGATTTTGCGCTGGACGCGAATTTGACCGCCAATGCCCTATTTACTAAGAGGACCGCTTGGAATTCGGGAGCGCCCCGCGTGAGCATACCCCTCCGTTACGTCGCCAGGATCGGCGGCTATGTCCTCAAGCAGCATCTGACCGGCCGCAAGCGTTATCCGCTCGTGCTCATGATGGAGCCGCTGTTTCGCTGCAACCTCGCCTGCGTCGGCTGCGGCAAAATCGATTATCCCGACGCCATCCTGAACAAGCGCCTGTCGGTCGCCGACGCGCTCGGCGCGGTCGACGAGTGCGGCGCGCCCGTCGTGTCGATCGCCGGCGGCGAGCCGCTGCTGCACAGGGAAATGCCGCAGATCGTCGAAGGCATCGTCGCGCGCAAGAAGTTCGTCATTCTCTGCACGAACGCCCTGCTGCTCGAAAAGAAGATCGACCAGTATAAGCCCAGCCCCTATTTCACATGGTCGATCCATCTCGACGGCGACAAGGAGATGCACGACCATGCGGTGAGCCAGGAAGGCGTCTACGACCGCGCAGTCTCGGCCATCAAGCTCGCCAAGTCGAAGGGCTTCCGCGTCACGATCAACTGCACCTTCTTCGACGGCGCGAAAGCCGACCGCATCGCCGCCTTCTTCGACACGGTGACGGAACTCGGCGTCGACGGCATTACCGTTTCGCCGGGCTACGCCTACGAGCGCGCGCCCGACCAGCAGCACTTCCTCAACCGCCAGCGCACCAAGACGCTGTTCCGCGACGTGTTCCGCAAGGGCCGCGGCGCGCGCAAATGGGCGTTCAACCAGTCGGGCCTGTTCCTCGACTTCCTCGCCGGCAACCAGACCTACCAGTGCACGCCCTGGGGCAATCCGACCCGCAACGTCTTCGGCTGGCAGAAGCCCTGCTATCTCCTGGGCGAAGGCACGGTCGCGACCTTCAAGGAGCTGATGGAAGGCACGGACTGGGACGCCTACGGCGTCGGCAAATACGCCAAATGCTCGGATTGCATGGTCCATTGCGGCTTTGAGGCCACGGCGGTGGCCGATTCCGTCCGCAAGCCCTGGAAGGCGGCGAAGGTCGCCCTCGCGGGCGTCGCCACCGAAGGCCCGTTCGCGCCGGAAATCCCGATCGACAAGGCGCGTCCGGCCGAATTCGTCTTCTCCGCCAATGTGCAGAAGACGCTGACGCAGATGCGCGAGGACGAAGCCCGCGAGCGCGCGGCGAAGGCCACGACCGCCGCCGCGGAATAAAGCGCGGATCGGCGCTCAGGCCGACTGGCGCAGCTCGACGCGGGACGCCTCCAGCAGGTCGAGCGCCTGCTCTTCGCTCATGGGCCGAGCGAAGAGATATCCTTGCGCCTTCCGGCAGCCGAACTCGAGAAGCCGCGCCTTCTGATCCGCCCGCTCGACGCCCTCGGCCACGCTCGCCAGTCCGAGCCCGGCGCACATGCCGACGATCGCCGCGACGATGCTTCCGGCGCGCTCGTCGACCGAAATCCGGTCGACGAGCGATTTGTCGATCTTCACGTCGTCGATCGGCAGTTCGCACAGCTTGCCGAACGACGAATAACCGCTGCCGAAATCGTCGACCGCCACGCGGACGCCGGACAGCCGCAAGGCGGAGAGCGTGGCGACAGCCGCCGTGAAGTCGCTCATCACGGCCGTTTCCGTCACTTCGGCCTTGAACCTGCGCGGCGAAAGGCCGCATTCGGCCAGCGTGTCGAGGATCGTCGCGGCCGAGTTCGGACGCACGAGCTGCAGCGCCGACAGGTTGAAGGAGAGCGAGACCCGCGCGGGCCACCGCGTCGCCGCGCGCGCGGCCTTTCGCAGCAGCCGGTCCGTCACGATTTCGATCAGCCCGGCCTGCTCGGCGACGCGGATGAACACGTCCGGAGATATCTCGCCGAGTTCCGGATGGCGCCAGCGCGCCAGGGCCTCGAAGCTCACGATCTCGCCGCTCGCCAGATCGACGATCGGCTGGAAGCAGACGCTGAACTGGTCGACGTCCGCCGCCGTGCGCAACCCGGCCTCGATCAGAGCCCGACGCTGCGCCTCGCCCTCGAGCTGATCGGTGAAGAGAACGACGGCGCCGCGGTCGCGCGCCTTGGCCTGGTACAAGGCGATGTCGGCGCGCACGACCAGCCGCGCCTCGTCCCCGGGCGCGCGCCACATGGCGAGCCCGCACGATGCGCCCATGGGCGCGACGACCCCGTCGATTTCGTAGCGGTCGGCGACGCGCGCCGTCACGCGCCGGGCGAGCGACAGCGCGTCGGCGTCGCCGGCGACATTCTCGATCAGCAGCGCGAATTCGTCGCCGCCCATGCGCGCGACCAGCGCTCCGTCCGCGCTCTGCCGCATGCGCAGCGCCGCTTCCACGAGAAGCCTGTCGCCGACGGCGTGGCCGAAGAGGTCGTTGACCGGCTTGAAACCGTCGAGATCGAGGATCGCTATTGCGAAAGGAATGCCCGCGCGCGCATGGGCGGCGAGGCGGGTCTCGAACATGCGCCGGTTGGCCAGCCCCGTCAGCGCGTCCGTCATCGCGAGATCGAGCGCTTCGTCGTGCATGCGGTCGATCTCGTCCCGCGATCCGACCAGATCGGCGAAATTGTCGAACTGGATGCGCAGCAGCCGCGTCGTCGCCACGGCCACGCCCAGCAGCGCCGCCGCGGCCGCCATGAGGACGGAATTGCCGGAATGAACGAAGACGTAGGTTGTCGAGATGGTGGCGCTCCATAGGGGGCCGAGCGCGGCGCGCGGCAATGCGAAGAGATGGAGCGCGATCGCGATCGACGAGGCCATGGTGAGGACCGCGATCGTCGATTGCACGAAAATGTCCGGCGCCGTGAGCGTCAGCATGCAGACGAACGCGAAGCCCGTGCACAACGCCAGACACAGCAGCCAGACGAAATGCAGCATGCGGCGCTGCCTGTCGACGGAAAAATCGTGTCCGCGCACGCGCAGCCCGCGCCAGTAGAGCGCGCGTCCGGCCTGGATGGCGACGAGCGGCGCGGCGATCCACAGCGTCTGGAACGATTCCGTCTGCTGATAGACGAACCAGCAGAATATCCCGGTCATCAGGATGAGGTTCAGGAATACGTTGGGGATGGCTCGCGTCATGGAATCGAATTGCGCGACGACAAGCGCGTCGTCGCTCGAAACTGACCGCGATCGATCCATGAGAAGGCGACTCGTGCAACAGGCGGGATGATTTAGATCATTACGGACAAATACTTAAGAAAGTGCCGCCGCGCTCGCCCGGTCTACCCGACCAAATCGCCGCGAACACGTTGAAGCCGGCGGCCACCTTGTGTAGCTTCGCGCCATCCGCAAGGAGGCCGAATTTCCATGACGCGTTACCCGTTTCTTCTCGCCGCTGCGCTCGCCTGCGCGCTCGCCGCGCCTGCCGCGGCCGAAGACAAGAGCGCGCCCGCGGCTTCCGCGGCGCCCGCCGCAACCATGGTCGTCGCCCAGAACGAGCAGGCCGCACCGCAGAAGAAGAAGCGCCGCAAAGCGCGAAGCGAACGCCGGAGCGGCGCGACGGGTCTCGCCCGCGTGTCCGGTTCGCTCGAGCAGCGCCACCAGGTCTGCCTCGCCTTCATCCGCCGGCACAATCTCGATTGCGATCCCTGGCAGACGCCGACCTGCGGCGCGGAGACCGGCTATTTCCGGCCGCCGGAATGCGTGCGCCCCCGCTCGCAGTAATAATCTAGAGAAAAGCGAACGCCCGTCCGGCCCGTTTCAGCGTCGCGAAGGCGGCCGCCGAATCGCGGCCGGCCTCGAGCAGCGCGCCGAGCTCGCGCGGCGCACGCGCCAGGCCTGCGATCACCCGTCCGTAGTCCACGCCGCCGGCGAGCGTCAGCGCCTGCGCGGCCAGTTTCGGCAACGCGCGGCTCGCGGGGTCGCTGACCGCGCGCAGGGCCGCGAACGGCAGGCCGCAGGCGGCCGCAAAGCGCGCAGCCACATGGCTTTCCATATCGACCGTTGCGGCGCCTGTCCTGCGCCGCAACGCGGCCTTGTCTTCCGGCGTGAGAACGACGTCGTCGACTCCGGCGAAAACGCCGTCCGACAGGCGCAGGCCGGCGGCCTTGACCGCCCCGGCGAGCGCGTCGGTCAGCGCCGCGTCGGCCCCATAGGAACGCGCCGGCGCGGCGACGGACCGCGCGAGCAGCAGATCGCCGGGCGACAGATCCGGGTCGAGGCCGCCCGCCAGCCCGAAGCTGACCACGCCCGAGAATTCGCCGGGATCGATCCGCGCGAGGCGCTGCTCCAGCAGGCCGACGTCGCCGCCGCTGCACAGCGTCGCGCCGCCGCCGCGTCCGGCGAGCCGCGCCTCGCGCTTGAGCCCGACGACGATGAGCAGGCGCCGCGCCACGCTCACATCCCGAACGCGACGGATCGGCTGTTGCTCGCCGACAGGTTGCGGTAGCGGGCGAGCGCCCAGAGCGGGAAGAATTTCGAATAGCCGTGGTAGCGCAGGTAGAAGACGCGCGGAAAACCGGTGGCGGTGAACAGCTCCTCGTCCCAGAAACCGTCGCTTGCCTGATGGGCCGTGAGATAGGCGACGCCGCGCGCCACCGCCGGATGGTCGCGCTCGCCCGCCGCCATCAACGCCATCAGCGCCCAGGCCGTCTGCGAGGCGGTGGACGGGGCCTTCTCGTAGCCGCGATAATCGAGCTTGTAGCTCGCGCCGTCCTCGCCCCAGCCGCCGTCCGCGTTCTGGATCGCGGCCAGCCACTCGACGGCCTTGCGCATCGCCGGATGGTCTGCGCCGAGCCCTGCGACATTGAGCGCGCAGAGCGAAGACCATGTGCCGTAGATATAGTTCATGCCCCAGCGGCCATACCACGAGCCGTCCTTCTCCTGCTCCTTCAGCAGGTAATCGACGCCACGTGCAAAGACCGGGCTGTTCTCCGTCGTCGCGCCGAGCTGCGCGAGCATGGAAAGGCAGCGCGCCGACACGTCCGCCGTCGGCGGGTCGAGCAGCGCGCCGTGATCGGCGAAGGGAATGTTGTTGAGATAATGATAGGCGTTGTCGGCGTCGAACGCCCCCCAGCCGCCGTCCTTGCTCTGCAGGCCCTCGATCCATTCGCGGGCGCGGGCGATTGCGTGATCGTAATCGCCGACCGCGCGGTTCATCGCCATCACGACGACGGCCGTGTCGTCGACGTCGGGATAATGGGCGTTGTTGTATTGAAAGGCCCAGCCGCCCGGTCGCACGTCCGGCCGCCGCACGGCCCAGTCGCCCTTCACGTCGAGCACCTGCAGGGGCTTCAGCCATTCGAGCGCTTCGCGGGCGCGGGCCTCGGACTGCGGATCGCCGGTCTCGAGCAGCGCATGTGAGACGAGCGCCGTGTCCCACACCGGCGAGACGCAGGGCTGGCAATAGGCCTCGTCGTCCTTGACGACCAGCAGCCGCTCGATCGATTCCCGCGCGAGCTTCACCCGCTCGTCGCCGGCGGGATAGCCCAGCGCGTCGAACATCAGGAGGCTGTTGACCATGGCGGGGAAAATGGCGCCGAGCCCGTCGACGCCGTTCAGCCGCTCGATGGTGAAGGCCTCGGCCCTGGCGATCGCGCGCTTGCGCGTCGCCTGCGGAAAGAAGGGTTCGGCGACATGCAGCAGCCTGTCGAGCCAGCCGAACAGGGTCGTCCACGGCTCCTTCTGGTGCGCGCCGCCCGGCCAATGCTTCACCTCTTCCGGCGGAACGGCGAAGAGTTCGGCGACGCCGATCCCTTTGGCGTTCACCGGCGCGGGCCTGAGCGCCGTCAGGACCATCAGGGGAACCATGACGGTTCGGGCCCAGTAGCTCACCTTGTCGAGGTGGAAGGGAAACCACTTCGGCAGCAGCATGACCTCGATGGGAACGACCGGCACGCCGCTCCACGGCATCTGCCGGTAGAGCGCGAGCAGGATCCGCGTGAACACGTTGCTCTTCGCCGCCCCGCCTCGCGCCAGCATGGCCTCCCGCGCGCGCGCCATGTGCGGGGCGTCGATGTCGTCGCCGATCATCTTCAGCGCGAAATAGGCCTTCACGCTGGCGCTCATGTCGAAGGCGCCCTTGTGGAACAGCGGCCAGCCGCCGTGCTCGCCCTGGATGCGGCGCAGGTAGACGGCGATCTTGCGCTCCAGTTCGGCGTCGACCGCGCGCCGTTCGCCCGGCGCGAGCAATTGCTGAA
>DAIRCS010000081.1:14077-14823 GCA_036796555.1 Rhodoblastus sp.
ACTGGTGCGCATCGGCGTCGACCGGCTCACCGCGGAAATGGCGCATCAGCACATATTCGGCAGGAATCGTCGCGTCGGCTTCGAGCTCGAAACACCAGTGGCCATCCGCGCGCCGGCGGCCAAGCAGCGCCTGCGTGGCGCGTTCGATCGCGGCCTCCAGGCTGGCTGAATCAATCGAAGCCGCGACGGGCGGCGGGACGTTCGCATTCATGCGGAAATCTCTGCAGCGTCGCTATTGCGATGCACAATCGCCCTCTCAATAGCGCAATTCGCGCGGGGAAACCAAATCCCCCCTGTGGCGCCGCATTGCCACAAAATTCCGGCAAGAAATGCCGCAATGCGAAGACTTTACCGTCCGACCGAATGTTGAAGCCGATAAGGCACGGGAATTGCGGCCTTTGTCTTGACGAACGGACGCAATCGGGCCCAATTCTTCCCTCAAGAGAACCAACCCGCGAAATCGTCGCCAAAGACGTATGCGGAGGTGGCGCAAGGCAAATGCGCCAGGGAGGATGCGTGAGATCAGATCAAGTCGCGCCGGCTGACTATTTTCACAAGGTCGTCGATTGCCAATGGGCCTGTCCGGCCCACACGCCCGTCCCGGAATACATCCGATTGATCGCAGCCGGCCGCTACGGCGACGCCTACATGATCAACTGGCAGTCGAACGTATTCCCCGGCATTCTCGGACGCACCTGCGACCGCCCCTGCGAGCCCGCCTGCCGCCGCGGCCGCGTCGAGGAAGA
>DAIRCS010000082.1:0-14796 GCA_036796555.1 Rhodoblastus sp.
GGCCTGTGGCGGCCGGCTCCCGGCGGCTCGTCCTACAATGTCGCGCTGGCGCTCGGCAGGCTCGGCGCGCCGGCCGGTTTCGTCGGCCGCCTGTCGCGGGACGAGCAGGGCCGGCGGATGCTGGCGATCCTCGAAGAAGCCGGCGTCTCGGTCGACCTTGTCACGCCGGACGACCGGCCGAGCCCGCTGTCGCTGGTCGAGCGAGGTTCGGAAACGCAGAGCGCGCGTTACGCGATCCATCTGGCTGACACCGCCCACGCCCCGCCTGATCCGCCCGCTGACTGGCTCGCTGGCGCGGCGCATCTGCATGTCTCCTCGTTCTCCGCGCTCGTCGGAGATTGGGGGCAGGCGGTGGGCGCGGCTCTCGAGGCGGCGCGGGGGATCGTCACGCGCAGCTTCGACCTGAACATCCGGCCGAACCTTCTTCCCGCGCGCGAGGCGACACAGGGTCTTGTCGCGGCGCGGCTGAAGCAGGTCGAGATCGTGAAGGCGAGCGACGAGGACCTTCGCTGGCTCTTCCCCCACCGCGACCCGGAAGACATAGCCGCAGGCTGGTCGCGACAGGTTCCGCTCGCAATCCTCACGCGCGGCGCGGCCGGCGCAAGCGCCTTTGTCCGGGGCGTCGCTTTTCATCGCTCCGGACGCGCCGTCGCGGTCGCCGATACGGTCGGCGCTGGCGACGCGTTCATAGCCGCCTTCCTGTCGCGCGCCGCCGAATCGGGCGTCCTTACCCGGTTGCCGGACGTCGGCGCCGACAGCATCGCCGCGCTTCTCGACTTCGCCAACGCCGCCGCCGCGCTATGTTGCGCGCGGGCGGGCGCCGACGCGCCGACGCGCACGCAGGTCGAAGCCTTTCTCGAGCGGTCGCGTTCGAGCCGATATTCGGATTAAATCTGGACAGTCGCCGCCGAAAACGCGGCCCGGGAGGAGAGCGATGGCGTCAAAAATGTCCGAGGACCTGCGCAGCGGCGCGCTGGTCTACCACCGCCTGCCCAAGCCCGGGAAACTGGAGATCAAGGCGACCAAGCCCCTCGGCAACCAGCGCGACCTCGCCCTCGCCTATTCGCCGGGCGTGGCCGTGGCCTGCGAGGCGATCGCCGAAGACCCGACCCAGGCCGCCGAGCTGACCGCGCGGCAAAACCTCGTGGCGGTGGTCAGCAACGGCACAGCCGTGCTTGGCCTCGGCGACATCGGTCCGCTCGCCTCCAAGCCGGTGATGGAAGGCAAGGCCGTTCTGTTCAAGAAATTCGCCGGAATCGACGTCTTCGACATCGAAATCGACGCCAAGGACATCGATCGCTGCGTGGAGGTGGTCGCGGCGCTCGAACCGACATTCGGCGGCATCAATCTCGAGGACATCAAGGGCCCGGACTGTTTCGAAATCGAGGCGCGCCTGCGCGAGCGCATGAAGATCCCGGTCTTCCATGACGACCAGCACGGCACGGCGATCATCGTCGGCGCAGCCGTCGTCAATGCGCTCGAGCTTTCGGGCAAGAAGATCGACCAGGTGAAAATCGTGGCGTCGGGCGCGGGCGCGGCGGCGCTCGCCTGCCTCAATCTGCTCGTGTCGCTCGGCGCGAAGCGCGAAAACATCTTCGTCAGCGATCTCGAAGGCGTGGTCTACGAAGGCCGCGAGAAGCTGATGGACCGCTGGAAGTCGGTGTTCGCGCAGAAGACCGACGCGCGCACGCTCGGCGAGGTGATCGTCGGCGCCGACGTATTTCTGGGGCTTTCGGCCGGGGGCGTGCTGAAGGCCGAAATGGTGAAGCAGATGGCGGAAAAGCCGCTCATTCTCGCGCTCGCCAATCCGAATCCGGAGATCATGCCGGAGGACGCGCTCGCCGCGCGGCCGGACGCGATGATCTGCACCGGGCGATCGGACTATCCGAACCAGGTCAACAACGTCCTGTGCTTTCCCTATATCTTCCGCGGCGCGCTGGACGTGCGCGCGACGGCCATCAACGAGGAGATGAAGCTCGCCGCCGTGCGCGCCATCGCCGCGCTCGCGCGCGAGGCGCCGTCGGATGTCGTGGCGCGCGCCTACGGGCAGGAAGCGCCGACCTTCGGCGCCAATTCGTTGATCCCGTCGCCGTTCGATCCGCGACTCATCCTGCGCATCGCGCCGGAAGTGGCGCGCACCGCCATGGCGACAGGCGTCGCCGGCAGGCCGATCGTCGATTTCAAGGGCTATGAAGAGCAGCTCTCGCGCTTCGTGTTCCGTTCCGGCCTCATCATGAAGCCGATCTTCGAAAAGGCGCGTTCGACGCCAAAGCGCGTGCTGTTCTGCGATGGCGAAGACGAGCGCGTGCTGCGCGCGACGCAGGTCGTGCTCGAGGAAGGCATCGGCGTGCCGATCCTCGTCGGCCGTCCCGCGCAGGTCGCGCGGCGTATTGAACGTTTCGGCCTCGGCATCAAGGCCGGCCGCGATTTCGAACTGGTCGACCCGCAGGACGATCCGCGCTACCGCGATTATGTCGCGAGCTATCTCGACGTCGCCGGCCGCAAGGGCATCACGCCGGACGCGGCACGCGCGCTGGTGCGCACCAATACGACAGTCATCGGCGCGCTGGCGCTGCGCCGCGGCGATTGCGAGGCGATGATCTGCGGCCTCGAAGGACGCTTTCCGTCGCGTCTGCGCTACATCAAGGACATTGTCGGTCTCGCGCCCGGCGTGCAGGATTTTTCGGCGCTCAGCCTGCTCATCACTTCGCGCGGCGCGCTGTTCGTCGCCGACACGCACGTGCGCCAGAATCCGTCGGCGGCCGAGATCGCGGACATGGCCATTCTCTGCGCCGAACACGTGCGCCGCTTCGGCATGCAGCCGAAGATCGGGCTCATCTGCGATTCGGACTTTGGCGGCTCCGATTCGCCGTCCGCATTCAAGATGCGGGCTGCGCTCGAACTCGTTCTGACGCGTGCGCCCAAGCTCGAGATCGACGGCGAGATGCAGGCGGACACGGCGCTGTCGCAGACGATCCGCAACTTCGTGATGCCGCATTCGCGGCTGAAGGGCGAAGCCAATCTCCTGATTATGCCCAATCTCGATTCGGCCAATATCGCTTTCCAGATGGTGAAGGTGGCGGCCGACGCCCTGCCGGTCGGTCCGATCCTCATCGGCGCGGCGCGGCCGGCGCATGTGCTCACCCCGAGCGTGACGGCGCGCGGCATCGTCAATATGACGGCGATCGCGGTCGTCGAAGCGCAGGCGATCGCCGAAGCCGATACGTCGGAAAATACCGTCTGGCGCTAACCGTCCGGCAGCAGCGACGCGAGGCCATCGCGATAGGAGGGATAGGCGAGTTCGACGCCGAGCTCCTGCCGCAGCTTGCGGTTGGAGACGCGTTTGCAGCTTGTCCAGAATGTCGCCGCCATCGGCGACAGTTTGGCGTCGGCGAAGGCGATTTCCGGCGGCGGCGTCACGCCGATGAGTTCGGCGGCATGAGCGATCACATCCTGCGGCGGCGCCGGCTCGTCGTCGCAGACGTTGACGATTCCGCCTGGCCTGTCGGTCGCCATGCAGGCGGCGATCGCGCGCGCAATGTCGTCGACGTGAATGCGATTGAACACCTGGCCCGGCTTGACGATGCGCCGCGCCGTTCCCGCGCGCAGATTGGCGATCGCGCTGCGGCCGGGGCCATAGATGCCGGCAAGGCGCAGCACGAAGACTTTTCGCGACGCGTTCACAAGCGCGAGCCATTCGTTTTCGGCCGCAAGCCGTGCATCTCCGCGTGAGATGGCCGGATCGGGTGGCGTCGATTCGTCGATCCAGTCGCCGCCCGAGTCGCCGTAGACGCCGAGCGTCGAGAGATAGACGATGCGGCCGATGTGCGAGGCCGCGATTTTTTCGCGCCAGAGGCGAATGACGGGGTCGCCCCCCTGCGCCGGGACGGAGACGAGCAGCGCGTCGGCGCGCGCGATTTCTTCGCCGATTCGAGGATCGGCGTCGACGCCGTCAAAAGCGTAGACCTTGAGGCCCGGCAAGTCCCGAGCGAGACGCGCGGCCTTGTCGGCGGAACGGACGGTGCCCGCAACATGCCGCCAGTCTTGCGCGTGCGTGCGCAAATATGTCGCGACCGAATAGCCGACGCCGAATACGAAAAGTCTCATGACCGGACGTTGCCCGCTTCTTCCAACGCAAGACGCCATTCGTCGCAGACCTCGGCGTCGCTCTCAAGCGGGCGCCGGCTTTGGGCAAGCGCCGCGGCGCGGGCGCGATCGAGGCGCGACAACGCCCAGACGGCGGCGCCCCGCACGACTGGCGACGCATGCGCCGTCAACGCCTCCACGGGGGGCGCAATGGCGGAGTCGCCGGAATTGCCGGCGCAAATCAGCACGTTGCGCAGAAAACGCGCATGCCCGATCCGCTTGACGGGATTGGCGGAAAAAAACGATCGAAATTCCGGCTCGTCCATGGCGAGAAACCGTGCGAGCAATGGCCTGACGAGATCGTCGCGCGCGGCGAGCTTCGCTTCATGCGTTTCGCGCGCGAACTTGTTCCACGGGCAGACGGCGAGGCAGTCGTCGCAGCCATAGATGCGATTGCCGATGCGGGCGCGGAATTCATGCGGGATCGCGCCCTTGTGCTCGATCGTCAGATAGGAGATGCAACGCCGCGCATCGAGGCGATAGGGCGCGACGATCGCGCCCGTCGGACAGGCGCGGATGCAGGCGTCGCAGGCGCCGCAATGATCGCTCTCGGCCTCGTCCGCCGGCAGGTCGGCGGTCGTGAAGATCGAGCCCAGAAACAGCCACGAGCCGTATTGCCGCGACACGAGATTGGTATGCTTGCCCTGCCAGCCGATCCCTGCGCGCTCTGCGAGCGGCTTTTCCATCACCGGCGCGGTGTCGACGAAAACCTTCACGTCGCCGCCCGCGCGCACGACGATTTTTGAAGCGAGTAGTTTGAGCTTGCCCTTGATGATGTCGTGATAATCGCGATGGCGCGCATAAACTGAAATGTTCGCGCGATCGGGATGAGCGAGATTTTCGAGCGGATCGCGATCGGATCCGTAATTCATCGCAAGCATGACGATCGAGCGCGCCTCCGGCCAGAGCGCGTGCGGATCGGTGCGGCGCTCCATCGTCTCGCGCATCCACGCCATGTCGCCTTCGCACCCTTGGGCGAGCCACGCGGACAAACGTTCGCGCAATTGCGGCGCATCCTCCGCGCGCAGCACGCGGCAATCGTCGAAGCCGAGCGCGCGCGCCTCGGTCCGTATGGTCGCGACAAGCGTCATTGTGGCACGATGGCGCCGCACGTCAGGAATGCAAGCCGCGCGGAATCCTAAAAATCGAGGTCGGCGTAGACCTGGCTCGGCGCCATCCCGAACATGCGGTCGGCGAGCAAAGCACGGAAGGACGGCCGCGACTTGATCCGTTGATACCAGCCCTTGGCGAGCTCGTCCTCGTCCCAGGGCACGTCGCCGAGATAGTCGGCGACCGAAATATGCGCCGCCGCGGCCAGATCGGCGTAGGTCATGCGCGGTCCGGCGAGCCAGTTCCGCTCGGAGACGAGGAAGCCGATATAGGCGAGATGATGCCGGATATTGGAGCGCGCAGCGCGCACCAGGGTCATGTCCTGCGCGCCGCCGCCGGCGTTGGACGGCATGAAGCGCTTGTAGACCTTCTGCGTGACGAGCCAGTCCGTCACTTCCGCGAACATTTTCTGGTTGAACCAGTCCGTCAGCCGCCGCGTCTCGACGCGGCCGGCGATATCGCCCGGCATCAGGCGCACGCCGGGGGCCCTGGGGCCATAGGCCTCGTCGAGCCATTCGGCGATCGGGCCTGCGCCGGGGACCACGAGGCCGCCGTCGGCGATCAGCACCGGCGTGCGGCCCGCGGGATCGATGAGCAGAAAATCCTCGCGCCGCTCGTGCGCCTTTTCCTCGAACAGATCGGCGTCTACCCCGTATTCGGCGAGCGCCAGACGGATGAAACGCGAATGCGGACAAAGGGGGTGATGGAAGAGCAACGACATCGCCCTTTCCATGCATTAAGCGTAGTTAACGAACGGTAATTTTCGTCCGCTCAAGCCAGCGCTTTTTTCTCGCGGCGCCGCGCGTGCAGCACGGGCTCGGTGTAGCCTGAGGGCTGCTCGCGTCCCTTGAAGACGAGATCGCAGGCGGCCTTGAAGGCGACGCTGTCGAAGGCGGGCGCCATCGGCTCGTAGAGCGGGTCGCCGGCGTTCTGGCGATCGACCACGGCGGCCATTTTCTTCATCGTCGCCATGACCTGCTCCTCGCTGCAAATGCCATGGTGCAGCCAGTTGGCGATGTGCTGCGAGGAGATACGCAGCGTGGCGCGGTCCTCCATCAGGCCGACGTCATGAATGTCGGGCACTTTCGAACAGCCGACGCCCTGATCGATCCAGCGCACGACGTAGCCCAGAATGCCCTGCGCATTGTTGTCGAGTTCGGCTTGCACGTCGTCCGGCGACCAGTTCGGCCGGTCGGCGAGCGGAATGGTGAGAATATCGTCGACCGAAGCGGGCTTGCGCCTGGCGATTTCTTCCTGCGTCCGGGCGACATTCACTTGATGATAATGCGTCGCATGCAGCGTCGCGGCGGTGGGGGAGGGGACCCAGGCCGTGTTCGCGCCGGCTTTCGGATGCCCGATCTTGATGCGCAGCATGTCGGCCATCAGGTCGGGCATGGCCCACATGCCCTTGCCGATCTGCGCCTTGCCGCGCAGCCCCGCGCGAAGCCCGATGTCGACATTGGAATCCTCGTAGGCCGAGATCCACTTCTGGCTCTTCATGTCAGCCTTGCGGACCATGGGGCCGGCCTCCATCGACGTGTGCATCTCGTCGCCGGTGCGGTCGAGGAATCCCGTATTGATGAAGACCACACGGTCCTTCGCGGCGCGGATGCACTCCTTGAGATTGACCGAGGTGCGGCGCTCCTCGTCCATGATGCCCATCTTGAGCGTGTTGCGCGGAAGCCCGAGCGCGTCCTCGATCCGGTCGAAGAGCTCGTTGGCGAAAGCGACTTCTTCCGGCCCGTGCATCTTCGGCTTGACGATGTAGACGGAGGCCGCGCGGCTGTTCTTCAGGGCGCCCGGACCTTTCAGATCGTGCAGCGCGATGGCGCTCGTCACCATGCCGTCGAGAATCCCTTCCGGGACGTCGGCGCCGTTCAGCTTCACGGCGTCGATGGTCATGAGATGGCCGACGTTGCGCACGAGCAGCAGCGAGCGGCCGTGAAGCTTCTTCTGCGAGCCGTCGGGCGCGGTGAAGACGCGGTCCGCGTTGAGGCGGCGCGTCATCGTCCTACCGCCCTTGTCGAACGTGTCGACGAGGTCGCCCTTCATCAGGCCGAGCCAGTTGCGATAGGCGCCGACCTTGTCCTCTGCGTCCACGCAGGCGACCGAATCCTCGCAATCCTGGATGGTCGTGAGCGCGGATTCGAGAACGACGTCGGAGACGCCCGCCGCATCGTCCTTGCCGATCGGATGAGAGCGGTCGATCACGATCTCGATATGCAAGCCGTTCTGCACGAGCAGGATCGACTTGGGCGAGGCGGCATCGCCGGTATAGCCGGCAAATTCGGACGTGGTCTTCAGGCCCGTCTTGGCCCCGCCCTTGAGCGAAACCATGAGCGCGCCGTTTACGACCGCGTAGCCGGTCGCATCGGCGTGCGAGCCCTGCGCGAGCGGGACATTGTCGTCGAGAAACCTGCGCGCCCAGGCGATCACCTGCGCGCCGCGGGCGGGATCGTAACCAGGCTTGGCGTTTTCGCGGCCGGGCAGGGCGTCCGTGCCGTAGAGGGCGTCGTAGAGCGAGCCCCAGCGGGCGTTTGCGGCGTTGAGCGCATAGCGCGCGTTGGTGACGGGCACGACGAGCTGCGGCCCGGCGATGCGCGCGATCTCGTCATCGACATTCTGCGTCGCGATCGTGAAGTCGGGCCCGACCGGGACGAGATAGCCGATCTCGGTCAGGAAGGTCTTGTATTCGGCTGGATCAAACGTCTTGCCCTTACGGGCGAGATGCCAGGCGTCGATCTTCGCCTGCAGATCGTCGCGCCTGGCGAGCAGCGCCGCATTACGCGGCGCCAGATCCAGCAGAATCTTTTCGAGACCGTCCCAGAACGCTTTCGGCGAAAGACCCGTGCCCGGCAAGGCTTCGGTTTCGACGAAGGTGTGCAGTTCCCTGGCGATTTCGATCGCGCCGTGGCGGACATAGGAGCCGGTCATCGCGTTTCCTCACAAACTGGCATGCCAGTTTGTAGGGCGAGCGCGCAGAAAGGGGAAGCGGCGACGCCGTGAAAGATTTTCGTCTTTGCTTTGAAAAAGGCGGCGCTCTCAAGCGCTCCCAAGGGTCAGCGGCAGCGAGCGCAACCGCTTGCCCGTGGCCGCGAAGACAGCGTTGGCGACGGCAGGCGCGATCGGCGGGGTGCCGATTTCGCCAACGCCGCCGAGCGCCGCGCCGGAATTGACGATCTCGACCGAGATGCTCGGCGCGTTATCCAGCGACAGGAGCGGATATGTGTCGAAATTGGTGGGCGCGACCTTGCCGTTGTCGAAATCGACGCGCCCGTAGAGCGCGGCGGTCAGCCCGTAATTGACGCCGCTGCGCACCTGGGCTGCGACATTGGGCGGGTCGATCGCGAAGCCGCAATCGACGACGGCATGGACCCGGCGAACCCTCACCTCGCCCTTTTCGACCTCCACATCGGCGATCTCGCCGACAAAGGAGTGGAAGCTCGCGGTCAGCGCGAAACCACGCCCGACCTGCACGCCGTCCTTCGGCGCGGCGAGCGAATTGGTCTTGTCCCAGGCCGCCATCTTCTCGAGCACGCGCGATGCGCGCCTCGCGGGTTCATAGGCGCCGGCGCGCGCCAGCAGCTTCGCGCGGTAGTCGAGCGGCTTCATGGAGGCGGCGGCGGCGAGTTCGTCGATGAAACATTCGACGAAAAAACAGTTCAGGCTGAAGCCGACTGACCGCCAGAAGCCTACGGGAACGCCGAGATCGACGGTGAAATTCTCGATCGAGCGCGTCGGCAGGCCATAGAAGGGAAAGAGCGCGCCGTCGACGGTCGTGCGATCCGCCATCAGGCCGCCCTTGGCCGAGGGTAGCGCGCGCGCCACGAACTGGTCGGTCACCGAGGGAACGGCGATGCGATAGACGAAGCTTGCGGGAAGTCCCTCGCCGTCGACCTTCGCCGAAATATCGGCCATGGCGGCGGGGCGATAGACATCGTCGCGCAAGTCCTCCGCGCGCGACCAGATCGTCTGCACCGGCGTTCCCTTGAACTTGCCCGCGATCTCGACCGCCTTGACGACATAGCCGAGGTCGGCGCGCCGGCCGAAGCCGCCCCCGAGGAAGGGCGTGAAGACCTCGACCTTGTCGCTGGGCAGGTTAGCGGCCCCGGCGGCGAGCAATTGCACGAGCGAGGCCGACTGATGCCCGGCCCAGACCTTGGCTTCGGTCTCGGTGACGAAAGCCGTCGCGTTGATCGGCTCCATCGTGGCGTGAGCGAGGAAAGGCGCGTCGTAGGTCGCCTTGATTTCCCTGCCCGTCGCCTTGGCGACATCGCCAGCGGAATCGATTACCCAGCGGGGCTTGAAATCGGCGCCCTTGTCGAGCGCCGCGCGATAGGCGGCGAAGACGTCCCTGGTCGAGACGCTCGATGCGTTGCTGTCGTCCCAGACGACATCCGCCTTTTCAAGTCCTGCGAGGGCGGCCGCATAGGTCTCGGCGACGACGGCGACGTAATCCTTGCCCTCCACCACGCCGCGCAGGCCCTCGATCTTTACCGGCACGGACGCCCGCGCGAGCTTGCCGCCGAGGCGCGGCGCGTGACGGATCGCGGCGTAGAGCTGGCCGGGCTGGCGCGTGTCGATCCCGTATTTCGCCTCGCCGTAGGTCTTGAGCGGCACGTCGAAGCGCGGCGCGCCCTTGCCGACATAAGCCCCCGGTCCGAGCGGCGTCGGCCGGATGTCGTTCGGCTTCAACTTGCCGGCCTCGGCCGCGAGTTCCGCATAGGTCGCCGTGCGGCCATCGGGCGTCAGAAAGGCGCCGCCGACATTCTTCAACTGGTCGGCGGGCACGCGAAATTTCGCGGAGGCCGCGCGAGCGAGCATGTCGTGCATGGCGGCGGCCGCCAGGCGGATCTGTTCGGTGATGTTGCGTGCGGAGGTCGATCCGCCCGTTCCTTGCAGGCCGAGCGCGCGCAGAATCTTGTCGAAAGTCCAGACGACGGCGTGCTTGACCTGGCCTTCATCGGCTTCGTCGAAGGGCAGGCCGTCAAGCAGCATCACCGGATTGGCGTAGCGCGCCTCGACCGGAGCGGGAACGGCGCGGACCGCCTCGAGAGGGAGCCTGAGGCCTTCGGCCGCGAGCATGACCGCAAGGGCGTAGATACCCTGACCCATGTCCTGATGCGGCACGGCGACCTCGACGCGCCCGTCGCGCGCGAGTTTCAGCCAGGCGCCGAAACTGGTCTCGCCTTCCCCGGCGGGCAGCGCATAGCTGTCGATGGCGCCGAGCCGCCATGCGATAACTCCCGCCCCGACAAGAAGGCCGCCGCCGACAACGCCCGCGCCGACCAGGAAGCTGCGGCGCGCGATGCGGCCGATCGTCGAGCCGCCCGCGCTCATCGCGCGGCTCCCGTCGTCGCTGCGCCAGGGGCTGTCTGGAGGGAGGCCAGTGCGTATCCGACCGCGAGCCGTATGGCGTCGTAGGTCCCGCAGCGACACAGATTCGTGATCTGCGACAGGACCTGTTCCGCCGTCTGCTTCGCGTCGGCGGAAATGACGCTCGTCGCGGCCATCACGAAGCCTGGCTGACAATACCCGCATTGCGGCGCCTGCGCGCGGATCCAGGCTTCCGTCACGGCCTTGGCGACATCGCCGGACAGGCCTTCGATCGTCGTCACGCTCTTGCCGGCGACATCGCCGACCGGCGTCACGCAGGCGCGGGTCTGCTGGCCGTCGACGATGACCGTGCAAGCGCCGCAGAGGCCGGCGCCGCAGCCGAACTTGACGCCGACGAGGTTCTTCTCGTCGCGCAACGCCCAAAGCAGCGCCGAATCCGGCGGCGACTGCAAGGAAGCCGGACGCCCGTTGAGGGTGAAGTCGACGCTCATCGGGCTTTGCCCTCCTGCAGGCCTCGTTGCGATCGGCCTTATCTAGGCCGCCGGACATGGCCCCGCCAGAGCGGCGAGGCCGCCCGCATCAGGCGACGCGCTTCTTGGCGGCGAGGTATTCGCGCTCCAGCCGGTCGACCATTTCAGCGACCGGCACGACCGCCTTGACCGCGCCGACGCCCTGGCCGGAACCCCAGATGTCCTTCCAGGCCTTGGCCTTTGTGTTGCCACCCGACCCGAAGTTCATCTTGGAGGGATCGGACACAGGCAGATTGTCGGGATCGAGGCCGGCGCTGACGATCGAAGGCCGCAGATAATTGCCGTGCACGCCCGTGAACAGGTTCGTGTAGACGATGTCTTCCGCGCTTGCGTCGACGATCGCCTGCTTGTGCGGATCGCTGGCGTTGGCTTCCGTCGTGGCGATGAAGGCCGAGCCGATGTAGCCGAAATCGGCGCCCATCGCCTGCGCCGCCAGCACGGCCTCGCCGGTCGCAATCGAGCCCGACAGCGCAATCGGTCCGTCGAACCATTCGCGCGTCTCGCGCACGAAGGCGAAGGGCGACTGCACGCCGGCATGGCCGCCCGCGCCCGCGGCCACGAGGATGAGCCCGTCCGCGCCCTTCTCGATCGCCTTGTGCGCGAATTTCTGGTTGATCACGTCGTGCAGGACGATGCCGCCGTAGGAATGAATCGCCTTGTTGAGGCTCTCCTGCGCCCCGAGCGAAGTAATGACGACGGGGACCTTGTATTTCACGCACATGTCCACGTCGTGTTGCAGACGGTCGTTCGACTTGTGTACGATCTGATTGACGGCGAAGGGCGCGGACGGCCGGTCGGGATGTTTGGCGTCATATTCGGCGAGTTCGCTCGTGATCCGCTTCAGCCATTCCTCCAGCACGGGGCCCGGCCGCGCATTGAGCGCCGGAAAGGAGCCGATGATGCCCGCTTTGCACTGGGCGATCACCATGTCCGGGTTGGAGATGATGAAGAGCGGCGAGCCGATGATGGGGAGGCGAAGCCGCTTGGCGATGGATTGCGGTATGGACATACGTTTCCTTCCTTCAGAAATCAGAATTTCATGATGCGCGCGGGCGGCGCGGGCGTTGCTCCGGCGTCTTTCGCGCGCCGCGGGCGAGCGTCTGCGTCATCTGGCGGTGCAGGACGCGCAGCTCCGTCTCGCCGACCTTGCCGGCCATGTAGAGGTTCACGAGCCCGTGCGTGCCGGCCCAGTAGATGAGCCCGAGCGTCTTGGGATCGCCCGCCATCACGCCGGCGGCGACGAGATCTTCCATGTAATCGGTCATGGTCTTGCGCGACCGGGCGTTCGCCGCGGCGAGTTCGGGATAGCTCGTTTCCTCCGGCTGCGAGAGGTCGAAGATGAGCCTGTAGGCGTCCGGCTCCTCGATCGCGAATTGCAGGTAGGCGTCGCCGACGGCCCGGCCGCGCCGCGAAGGACTGCCGACGACGCGCCGCGCCGCCTCGAGCCTTTCGGAAAAACGATTGAGCGCCGCGGCGCGAACCGCGGCGAAGATGTCGTCCTTGTTCCGGAAATAGCGATAGGGCGTCATCGCGCTGCATTCGAGCCGGTCCGCGATATGGCGCATGGTGACGCCCTCGACGCCACGCTCGACGAACAACCGCTCCGCGACTTCGCAGAGACGCCTGCGGAAATCGGCGACTTCGATCTCTGTCAGTTGCGGACGCATGCCGGCCAGCACGGTTGGTTTCGGGCAGCGGGAAAATGATGGATAAAATTTACGTTGTAAAGAAATTTCTGCGACGGCATTGCTTCCCTGCTGGCGGCTGCGATAGCCTGCGCCCCGAAACTGGGCCGCCCGGCATGTCGTGAAACTCCGAGAAGCAAATATCAACGACCGGTTCCGCACCGCGGAATCGAATGTGCGAAGTCCCGTTCCGAACCTTCAAACCTGAGGAAATGTCCATGACAGAAGCCGTCATCGTCTCGACCGCCCGCACGGGTCTCGCAAAATCCTGGAAGGGCGCGTTCAACGCCACGCACGGCGCCTCGCTCGGCGGTTACGCCGTCAAGGCGGCCATCGAGCGCGCCGGGATCGATCCGGCGGAGGTCGAGGATGTCGTGATGGGCTGCGCGACGCCGGAAGGCGCCACCGGCGGCAATATCGCGCGCCAGATCGCGCTGCGCGCCGGCTGCCCCGTCTCGGTGCCCGGCATGACGATCAACCGCTTCTGCTCGTCGGGCCTGCAGACGATCGCCACCGCCGCCCAGCGCATCATCGCCGGCGAGAACGACATTCTCGTCGCCGGCGGCGTGGAATCGATCTCGCTCGTTCAGAACGAGGCCAACAAGGCGCACGGCAAGGATCCCTGGCTCGTCCAGCAAAAGCCGGAAATCTATTGGTCCATGCTCCAGACGGCCGAACAGGTCGCCAAGCGCTACAACATCGCGCGCGACGTGCAGGACCAGTACGGCGCCCGTTCGCAGCAGCGCGCCGAAGCCGCGCTCAAGGCCGGCAAGTTCAAGGACGAGATCGTGCCCGTCACCACGGTCATGAAGGTGACCGACAAGAACACCGCGCAGGTGGTGGACAAGGAAGTCACGATCGACGCCGACGAGGGCATCCGTCCCGGCACGACCTACGAGGCGGTCGCGGGCATCAAGCCCGTGTTCGAAGGCGGCGTGATCGCCGCCGGCAACGCCAGCCAGTTTTCGGACGGCGGCGCGGCCGTCGTGGTGATGAACTCCAAGCTCGCCGAACAGCGCGGTCTCAAGCCGCTCGGCGCCTTCCGCGGCTTCGCGGTCGCTGGCTGCGAGCCGGACGAGATGGGCATCGGCCCCGTCTTCGCCATTCCGAAGCTGTTGCAGAAGGCTGGCCTGAAGGTCTCCGACATCGACCTGTGGGAGCTGAACGAGGCCTTCGCCGTGCAGGTGCTCTATTGCCGCGACAAGCTCGGCATCCCGGACGACAAGCTCAACGTCGACGGCGGCGCGATCGCCGTCGGCCATCCCTACGGCGTCTCGGGCGCGCGCCTGACCGGCCATGCGCTGATCGAAGGCAAGCGCCGCGGCGGCAAGCTCGCGGTCGTGACCATGTGCATCGGCGGCGGCCAGGGCGCGGCCGGCTTGTTCGAGATCTTCTGAGACTTTCGCGTCTCGCGCAAACAATCGAAAGGCGTCGGCTTCGGCCGGCGTCTTTTTCGTTCAGCGGTCGAGCTTTGCCGCGACGTGATCGGCAATGGCGAGACTGGCGGTGAGGCCGGGGCTTTCGATGCCGAACAGATTGACGAGGCCGGGAACGCCATGGTCGCGCGGGCCTTCGATCCAGAAATCGGCCGCCAGTTCTCCCAGCCCCGAAATCTTCGGTCTTATCCCGGCATAGGCCGGCTGCAGCGCGCCGTCCTCGAGCGCGGGCCAATAGCGGCGGATTTCCGCATAGAAGGCATTGGCGCGGGCGGGATCGACCGTGTGGTCGAGGCCGTCGATCCACTCGACGTCCGGCCCGAACCGCGCCGCGCCGCCCATGTCCAGCGTCAGGTGGACGCCGAGGCCGCCCTCGACCGGCACGGGATAGACGAGCCGAGCAAACGGCGACTTCCGCGCCATCGCAAAATAGCAGCCGCGCGCGAAGAATTGGCGGGGAACATGAGCCGCCGGCATGCCGTCGAGCGCGTGCGCCAGCGGAATTGCGCCGTGGCCGGCCGCGTTGACGACGAGGCGCGCCTTCAGCTCTAG
>DAIRCS010000083.1:0-13717 GCA_036796555.1 Rhodoblastus sp.
TGGCGGCGGCGTTCGCCTTGAACTCGTCGGAACGCGTGTTGACGTTGGATTTCAGGGCTTGCATCAGGCGTTTCCCAGAACCGTTGTGTATCGACGAATGTCATCCCCGCGAAAGCGGGGATCCAGTTCGCGGACATTCGTCATTTGCCTCTGGATCCCCGATCGCGCTTGCGCGCGTCGGAGATGACATTCGTCGTCTACTTCGTCTCGGCCATCAACTCGCGGCCGATGAGCATGCGGCGGATTTCCGAGGTGCCGGCGCCGATCTCGTAGAGTTTCGCGTCGCGCCAGAGCCGCCCCGCCGGGAACTCGCTGGTGTAGCCGACGCCGCCGAGCGCCTGGATCGTTTCGCCGGCCATCCATGTCGCCTTCTCGGCGGAATAGAGGATGGCGCCGGCCGCGTCCTTGCGCAGCGTGCGCGCGTGATCGGCCGTGTCGCAGGCGCGGCCGACCGCATAAACATAGGCGCGCGTCGCCTGCCAGGTCGAATACATGTCCGCGATCTTGCCCTGCATGAGCTGGAAGTCGCCGATCGGCTGGCCGAACTGCTTGCGCTCGTGCATGTAGGGGATCGTCACGTCCATGCAGGCGGCCATGATGCCGAGCGGGCCGCCTGACAGCACCGCGCGCTCGTAGTCGAGGCCGGACATCAGCACCTTCACGCCCTCGCCGACCTTGCCGAGCACGTTTTCCTCCGGCACCTCGCAATTGTCGAAGAACAGCGGAAAGGTGTTGGAGCCGCGCATGCCGAGCTTGTCGAGATGCGGACCATGCGAAAAGCCCGCAAAACCCTTCTCGACGATGAAGGCGGTCATGCCGCGCGGGCCCGCCGCGAGATCGGTCTTGGCGTAGACGACCAGCGTGTCGGCGTCGCCGCCGTTGGTGATCCACATCTTCGAACCGTTAAGGACGTAGCGGTCGCCCTTCTTGTCGGCGCGCAGCTTCATCGACACGACGTCGGAGCCTGCGCCGGGCTCCGACATGGCGAGCGCGCCGACGTGCTCGCCGGAAATCAGCTTCGGCAGATATTTCTTCCTCTGCGCGTCCGTGCCGTTGCGGCGGATCTGGTTGACGCAGAGATTGGAATGCGCGCCGTAGGACAGGCCGACCGAGGCCGAGGCGCGCGAAATCTCCTCCATGGCGACGATATGGGCGAGATAGCCCATGTTGGAGCCGCCGAGCTCCTCCGGCGCCGTCATGCCGAGCAGGCCGAGATCGCCGAACTTCTTCCAGAGATCGGCGGGAAATTCGTTATCCTTGTCGATCTGCGCCGCGCGCGGCGCGATCTCTTCCGCCGCGAAGGCCTGCACGGTGTCGCGCAGCATGCGGATGTCCTCGGACAGGCCGAGGTCGATGCCCGGAATATTCATGTTCGTCCTCCCGACTTCGAGGATGACCCTATTCGCCCGGCGGCGCCAGCGCTGCCCAAAGAGTTGCATTTTCAGCCATATTTGGCGACATTGGCCGCCTCATGAGCTCGCGCCAGCCCCTGCCCTTTCTCGCGGCCTCCGGCCGCGCCGTCACCCCGATCGCCTTCGTAAATGCGACGTTGCGCGCCTATCGCGATCGCGGCCTCGAGCCTTGGGAAGCGCTGCGCAAGGCACATATTCCGCCAAGCGAGCTGACACGCCGCAACGCCCGCGTCACGGCGGCGCAATTCGAGATTTTCGCGGAGACCGCGATGCGAGAACTCGACGACGAGGCGCTCGGCTGGTTTTCGCGCCGCCTGCCCTGGGGCGCCTATGGCATGCTGTGCCGCGCCTCGCTGACGCGCGGGCCGCTCGAGCTCGCCCTGCGCCGCTGGCGGCGCCACCATCGCATTCTCACCGAAGACGTCCTGTTCGCGCTGGAGGTCGGGAATGGCCTCGCCTCATGGTCGATCGAGGAGCGGCGCGACCTCGGCGCCTGCCGCGAATTCTGCCTCGTCACGCTGATGCGCTACGTGCTG
The DNA here is from genome assembly GCA_036796555.1 of Rhodoblastus sp. GTDB lineage: Bacteria > Pseudomonadota > Alphaproteobacteria > Rhizobiales > Beijerinckiaceae > JAJXWB01. The sequence continues at coordinate 1,949 of DAIRCS010000083.1, forward strand.
GGCTTCACCTGCTGGTCGATCGATTCGAAGATCGCGCTCGCGCGCGCGGAATTTCCCTTCCCACAGCCCGCGCACGTTTCGGTCTATCCGACCATCTTCTGCAAGAATCTGGTCTTCGACGCCCCGTGCGCGAAAATCGTTTTCGACGCCCGCTATCTCGCCCTGCCGCTCAAGCGCGACGAGGCCGACCTCGACCACATGCTGCAACGCGCGCTGCCGCTCACGGTTCTGCCCTATCGCCGTGACAGGCTGCTGGTCGAGCGCGTGCGCAAATTGCTGCGCGACGCCAAGACGCCCTTCGCCACGGCCGAAGACATCGCGGATGCGCTGGCGCTCTCCACGCGCACGCTGCATCGCCAGCTCGCGCGCGAAGGCGCGTCGCTGCGCGAATTGAAGGAAGAGGCGCGCGTCGAGATCGCGCAGCGGGCGCTGGCGCGCGGCGGCGCGTCGGTCAAGCGCGTGGCGCACGCGGCGGGCTTCCGCAACGAGAAAAGTTTTTCGCGCGCGTTTCGCGCCTGGACCGGCGTCACGCCCAGCGCGTTTCGCGCGCAGGCCATGCGCATTCCGGACGCCATGGCTTGATATTTGCTCTGCTCGATACGGCTGACGGACGGCGTCGCATCGGGGGAGCTTTGCATGACGATCGCGCGGGGTTCGCCGCACGAGATCAGTGGCGTCTTGATCGGTCTCGACGGCGTTGTCACGATCGGCGGCGCGAGCGCGGCCGGACCTGCCGCCGTTCTCGTCAGAGCGGGCAAGTATCGCGCCGGTCGCGAGACGGCGCTGGCGCCGACGCTCGTCGCGGACAATCCGGCCGTCGGGGTCGTCACGATCCCCGGTTGACGCCGCCTGCTCCGCGCTCTTGTTTCAACTCTCCAACGACGATTGAAAGGTCCCGCCGCCCATGCTGTCCACAGTGAGATCGATGCGCGGAATGGTCACCGCGCCGCATCATCTGGCGAGCGAGGCCGGGTTGCGCGTCTTGCGCGAGGGCGGCGACGCCATCGAAGCGACGATCGCCATGGGCGCGTGCCTGGCCGTCGTCTATCCGCACATGACGGCGATCGGCGGCGACGGATTCTGGCTCGTCTCGAAGGACGGCGCGCCGCCGGTCGCAATCGACGCCTGCGGGGCTGCGGCCGGCGCGGCCACGCAGGCGTTTTACCTCTCGCGCGGCCTGTCGGCCATTCCGTGGCGCGGACCCTTCGCCGCCAACACGGTCGCGGGCGCGGTTTCCGGCTGGGGGGAAGCGCTGAAGCTCAGCCGCGAAACGGGCGGCAGGCTGCCGATGTCGCGCCTGATGGAGGACGCCGTCTTTCACGCGGAAAACGGTTTCCCGGTCACGGCCAGCCAGGAGGAAACGACGGCCGAAAAATTGCCGCAGCTCGTCGACGCGCCGGGCTTCGCGCCGGTGTATCTGCCGGGCGGCGCGGCGCCGGCGGCAGGCTCCGTCATGCGCCTGCCCGCCCTCGCCCGCACGTTGAAACGCATCGGCGCGCATGGCGCGCAAGATTTCTATGACGGCGCGCTGGCGAAAGACATCGCCGCGGACCTCGCCCGCATCGGCGCGCCGGTCGGCGCGGACGATCTCGCGCGCCATCGGGCGCAGCGCCGCGCTCCCCTTTCGGTCGCGGTGCGCGGCGCGCGTCTCTTCAACTTTCCGCCGCCGACGCAAGGGCTCGCCTCGCTCATGATTCTCGCGCTGTTCGACCGCCTCGACGCGCCGACGGCGGAAAGCTTCGCGCATGTGCACGGGCTGGTGGAGGCGACCAAGCAGGCTTTCCTCGTGCGCGACGCCCATGTCGGCGATCCCGCGTCGATGACCGGCGATCCCGCCGCCTTCCTCGCGCCGGCCTTTCTGGACAGGCTCGCCGCGCGGATCGATCGCGCCCGCGCCCTTCCCTGGCCCCAGCCGCCTTCGGCCGGCGACACGGTGTGGCTCGGCGCCATCGATCGCAACGGCGTCGCCGCCAGCTATATCCAGAGCATCTATTTCGAATATGGCTCGGGCTGCGTGCTCGAGAACACGGGCGTCGTCTGGCAGAACCGCGGCGCGAGTTTCGTCATCGGCGAAACGGGGGTCGAGGCGCGCCGCCTCACGCCGGGGCGCAAGCCGTTTCACACGCTCAATCCCGCCATGGCGCTTTTCGGCGACGGCCGGACCATGGTCTACGGCACGATGGGCGGAGAAGGCCAGCCGCAGACGCAATCCGCGCTGTTCACGCGCTACGCCACGTTCGGGCAGGATCTGCAGGACGCGATCACGGCGCCGCGCTGGCTGCTCGGCAAGACCTGGGGCGAGGACAGCGTGTCGCTGAAACTCGAAAGCCGCTTCGACCCGGCGCTCTGCGACGCGTTGCGCGAGGCGGGCCACAACGTGGAGACGGTCGGCCCCTTTTCCAGCGTCATGGGGCACGCCGGCGCCGTCGTGCGCAGGGCCGACGGCGTCTTCGAAGGCGCGAGCGATCCGCGCTCGGACGGCGCCGCGCTGGGCTTCTGAGAGCCGGGCGCCCGCTGAAACGCGGGCTGCGCCGCCTGGGGTCTGACTCGAAATTCGCTGCGACCTCACGTCCCTCATGCTGAGGAGGCGCTGAAAGCGCCGTCTCGAAGCATGTTCCAGCGTCTCGCGCCTCGGCCATCCTTCGAGACGCACCCGCGGCGCTCCTCAGGATGAGGATTCAAGTTTTGGGCCGGCTCCCCGGGCGAAGGTCAGGCGTGGGCCAGACTCCGAGATCAGAACCGCCGCGAATGCTTGATTTTATTGGTGAGCGCGCTGGGACTCGAACCCAGGACCCTCTGATTAAAAGTCAGATGCTCTACCGACTGAGCTACGCGCTCCCTTGCGGGCGCACCGGGAGTATAGCCGGGGGGCGTCAGGGTCAACCCTGCCAGGCGATATAGGCCATGAGGGCGGCGAACAGGACGGCCGAGACAATCGTGGTCAAGACCGCCTTCATCAAGAGTTTCGGGGCGATCGGGGCGCCGGGGTCGGTTCCCTGGAGGCGGCCCTCCTCGTTCTCGTGCTGCGAGCGGACGCCGAGCGGCAGGATGGCGAAGATCACGATCCACCACATGGTGAGATAGATCGCGATCGCCATGGGGATCGGCACGGGAAGGGTCATGCGCTTCGCTCCGGCATTCGACGGTCGGCAGTCGACTGCCGACGGCCTAAACCTGCTCGATCTCGACGAGCGTGCCGTTGAAGTCCTTGGGATGCAGGAACAGCACGGGCTTGCCGTGTGCGCCGATCTTCGGATTGCCGTCGCCGAGCACGCGGGCGCCCTTGGCCTTGAGGTGATCGCGCGCGACGAGGATGTCGTCGACCTCGTAGCAGACGTGATGCATGCCGCCGTCCGGATTCTTCTCGAGGAATTTTGCGATCGGCGAATCCGCGCCGAGCGGCTCCAGCAGCTCGATCTTGGTGTTGGGCAGTTCGATGAAGACGACGGTGACGCCGTGGTTCGGCTCGGGCTGAGGCGCCGACACTTTGGCGCCGAGCGTGTCGCGGTAGAGCGCGGCGGATTTTTCGAGATCCTTGACCGCGATGGCGACGTGGTTGAGGCGACCGATCATGGCTTGCTCCGGTTTCAGACTTCGAGAACGAGAACGTGCACCTGGGGCCGCTTGCCCCAGGCCTGGCCGAGCGCGCGGGGGACGGCGCGCTCGACCGCGTTGGCGACCGCGTCGGCGTCGCGGCGCTTGGGCCGGGACAGGCCGTCGATCGCCGAGAATATGGTTTCGTCGACCACGGCGTCCAACATCGCGCCGTTGCGGTCGCGCTCGGGGATTCCGGACATGACGACGTCGGGATCGCCGGCGAGATCGCCCTTCGACGTCAGCGCCAGCGCGATGGAGACGACGCCGGCGAAGGCGAGGCGCGCGCGCTGGGCGATGGCTTCGTCGTTCGCCGAAATCAGCACCGCGCCGTCCTCGACGATCCGGCCGGCGGGAACCTGGCCGATCACGGCGGGCTCCCCGGGGCCAAGCAGCACGAGATCGCCGTCGCGCGGCGAAAGGACGTGTTCGATGCCTTCGGCCTTTGCAAAGGCGGCGTGTTCGGAGAGATGCAGGGCTTCGCCATGCGCGGGGATCAGCGCCTTCGGCTTCAGCAATTGATAGAGCCGACCGACCTCGCCGCGGCGCGGATGGCCGGAACAATGGACCAGCGCCAGACGGTCGGTGACGACCTCGAGTCCCTGGTCGATCAGGCCGTTGATGATGGCGTTCACCTCGCGCTCGTTGCCGGGAATGGTGCGCGAGGAAAAGATCACCGTGTCGCCGGCGGCGAGCTTGATCGACGGGTGCTCGCGCGCGCCGATGCGCGCCATGGCCGCGCGCGGCTCGCCCTGGCTGCCGGTCGCCAGCACGACCACTTTTTCGCGCGCGAGATCCGAGAAGCTCTGCGGGCCGAGGAACGGCCTGATCCCGTCGAGATAGCCGCAATCGCGACCAACCTCGATGACGCGCTCGAGCGAGCGGCCGACGACGACGACGGACCGGCCCGCGGCTTCCGCCGCCAGCGCCACCGCCTTCACGCGCGCGAGATTGGAGGCGAAGGTCGTGACGACGACGCGGCCGGACGCCCCGCCGATGATCTCGCGCAGCGTGCGCGCGACTTCGCCCTCCGAGGGGCTGTGTCCTTCGCGCACGATGTTGGTGGAATCGCAGATCAGGACGTCGACGCCCTCTTCGCCGATGGCGAGCAGGCGCGCCTCGTCCGTCGGCTGGCCGACGCCGGGCTCCGGGTCCAGCTTCCAGTCGCCGGTATGAACCACATTGCCCGCGGGCGTGCGCAGCGCCAGCGCGCAGCTCTCGGGGATCGAATGCGACATGGCCACGGGCTCGATGTCGAAGGGCCCGAGCGTGAAGCGCTGGCCCTGGCGGATTTCGACCAGGTCGACCTTGGGCGCGCCGGGCTCGCCGAGGCGGCGCGCTTCGAGGAGGCCGATGGCGAAGCGCGTCGCGTAGACCTTGCAGCCGAGGCGCGGCCAGAGCGCCGCGATGGCGCCGATATGATCCTCGTGCGCATGGGTAATGACGAGGCCGATGAGGTCCTTGCGGATCTTGTCGATGAAGGAGAGGTCGGGAAAGACGAGGTCGATGCCCGGCAGGTCGGGGCCGGCGAAGGACAGGCCGCAATCGACCATGATCCACTTGCGGCGGCCGGGCGGGCCGAAACCGTAGAGCGCCGCGTTGCGGCCGATCTCGCCGAGGCCGCCGAGCGCGACAAAGACGAGTTCTTCCCTGGAATTCGGCATCAGCCCTTTCCGCGCAGATTGGCCTGGGCGGCAGGGCCGAGCAGGACGTCGCCTGCGTCAATGGAGGCCGGGCCGTCCGCCGTCAAGACGATCAGGCGGCCATGCGGGTCGATCGTGTCGAAAACGCCTTCTATCGTCTTCTCCCCGAGCGCGACTTTGACGGGCCCGCCGCGCCCGAGGCAGGCGGCCAGCCATTTCTCGCGGATCGCCCCGAAATTCGCGCCCCGCGCCCACGTCTCGACCGCGCGCGCCATCGCGTCGGACAGGGCGGCGAACAGCGCGGCGGGGGCGCCCGCGCCAGGGACGATGGTCTCGATATCCGTGGTCGCGTAGTTCGGCAGATCGGGATGCGAGCGGCAATTGACGCCGATGCCGATGACGGCGGCCAGAGCGCCCGACGGCAGGCGCGTCGCCTCCAGCAGCATGCCGGAGAGTTTCGCGCCGCCGCAGAGCAGGTCGTTCGGCCATTTGAGGCCGAGGTTTTCGCGCACGCCGACAACGGACCTGGCGGCTTCGGCCAAAGCGACGCCGGCGACGAAGCCGAGCTCTGGCGCCTTCTCGGTCGCGCAGGGATCGGTGAGCAGGAGGCTCGAATAGAGATTGCCCCGCGGCGAGGTCCATTGCCGGCCCAAGCGGCCGCGCCCCGCCGTCTGCTCGCCGCCGACGATCCAGAGCGGCCCGCGCTCGCCCTGTTCGCGCGCGCGCATGAGGGCGACGGCGTTGGTCGAGCCTACGCTGTCGAGATAATCGAGGCGATAGCCGCGCGCGGCGGCCTCGGGGCCGAGGCGGATCATCGAAAAGATGGACCGCGAGCCTTCAGGCTCGCAATCCCCAAGGCGAGCCTGAAGGCTCGCGGTCCGTACACGCGCGCTCTCAGAACGCGAACGCCTTCGCGGCGTTGGCGGCCGCCGAGATGATCGGCGCCGGATAGACCCAGAACAGGAAGACGAGCGCGGTCGAGACGACCATCACCGCGCGCACCGCGAAAGGCGCGACATCGAAGGCCGGCGCCGGATCGTCGAAATACATCACCTTGACGATGCGCAGGTAGTAGAAGGCCGCGACCGTCGAGAGCAGCACGCCGATGACGGCGAGCGGGGTGAGGCCCGCCTGCACGGCGGCGAGGAACGTGTAGTATTTCGCGAAGAAGCCCGCGAGCGGCGGGATGCCGGACAGCGAGAACATCAGCATGGCCATGAAGAAGGCCATCCAGCCGTTGGTGCGCGCCAATCCTGCGAGATCGCCGATCGTCTCGACCGCCCTGCCCTGCACGCGCATCGCCAAGATGACGGCGAAGACGCCGAGCGTCGTAACGAGATAGATCGCCATGTAGAGCGCGACGCCCTGCACGCCCTGCGCCGTGTTGGCGGCGAGGCCGACCAGCGCGAAGCCCATGTGGCCGATCGAGGAATAGGCCATCAGGCGCTTGATGTTAGTCTGGCCGATGGCGGCGAAGGAGCCGAGCGCCATCGAGGCGATCGAGATGAACATGACGATCTGGCGCCATTCGTGGGCGAGGCCCGGCAGCGCATCGGTGACGACGCGCAAGGTGATGGCGACCGCCGCCATCTTCGGCGCGGAGGCGAAGAAGGCCGTGACCGGCGTCGGCGCGCCCTCGTAGACGTCGGGCGTCCACATGTGGAACGGCACGGTCGACATCTTGAAGGCGAGGCCCGCGAGCAGGAAGACGAGACCGAAGACGACGCCGATCTGCGGGCCGGCGGTGAGCGCCTTGGCGATGCCGTCGAACTGCACGGTGCCGGCATAGCCGTAAATGAGCGAGGCGCCGTAGAGCAGCATGCCCGAGGACAGCGCGCCGAGGACGAAATATTTCAGACCCGCTTCCGACGCCTTGAGATTGTCGCGGTGGAAGGCCGCCACGACATAGAGCGCGAGCGACATCAGCTCGAGGCCGAGATAGAGAGAGATGAGGCTGTTGGCGGACGTCAGCAGCAGCATGCCGAGCGTCGACAGCAGGATCAGGACCGGGAATTCGAAGAGGTCGATGCCTTCGCGCTTCAAGAAGTCGCGCGAGAGGACGAGCGAGACCAGCGAGCCGAGCAGCACCAGCACTTTCATGAAGCGCGCGAAGGAATCGTCGACGAAGGCGCCGTCGAAGACGTCCGCCGACGTCTTCACGCCGACGAAGATCACGACCAGCGCGAGCGCCAGCACGCCGATGGCGAGCTCGGCGACGAGGCCGGCGGATTTCTCGCCGCGGATCGCGCCGAGAAGCACCAGCGCGAGCGCGCCGATCGCCAGAATCGTCTCCGGCAGGGCGTGAGCGATGGAGAAAGTGAGCGGATGCATCGATCTGCCTTCAGTGCACGGAGAGCGCGGCGGCCTTCACGGCGCCGGCGACGGATTGCGTGGACTTGACGAGCTCGGCGACCGAGGCCGCGGACGCGTCGAGGATCGGGCCGGGATGCACGCCGTAGTAGATGACGAGCAGGACGAGCGGCGCGAGCAGCGCGATCTCGCGGCCGCTGAGATCCTTGATGTTGGCGAGCTCGGGCTTGTCGAGCACGCCGAAGATCGCGCGGCGGTAGAGATAGAGCGCATAGGCCGCCGACAGGATGACGCCGAAGGTGGCGAAGAACGCCACCTTCGAATTGGCGGCGAACGTGCCGAGCAGCGTCAGGAATTCGCCGACGAAGCCCGACGTGCCGGGCAGGCCGACATTGGCCATGGTGAAGACCATGAAGGCCACCGCGTAGAGCGGCATGTTCTTCACGAGGCCGCCATAAGCGGCGATCTCGCGCGTGTGCATGCGATCGTAGACGACGCCGACGCAGAGGAAGAGCGCGCCCGACACGAGGCCGTGGCTGACCATCTGGTAGACCGCGCCCTGCACGCCCTGCTGGTTCATCGCAAACAGGCCCATGGTGACGAAGCCCATATGCGCGACGGACGAATAGGCGATCAGCTTCTTCATGTCCTCCTGCACCAGCGCGACGAGCGAGGTGTAGATGATCGCGATGACCGACAGGGCGAAGACGAGCGGCGCGAAATAATGCGAGGCGTCCGGGAACATGGGCAGCGAGAAGCGGATGAAGCCGTATCCGCCCATCTTCAGCAGAATGCCCGCAAGGATGACCGAGCCGGCCGTCGGCGCCTCGACGTGCGCGTCGGGCAACCAGGTGTGGACCGGCCACATCGGCATCTTCACCGCGAAGGAGGCGAAGAAGGCAAGCCACAAATATTTCTGCACATCGGCGGGGAACGGCGTCTTCAGGAGGACCGTGATGTCGGTCGTATGCGCGAAGCCCGCCATCCACATGATCGCGACCAGCATGAGCAGCGAGCCGACGAGCGTGTAGAGGAAGAACTTGAAGGCCGCATAGATGCGGCGCTTGCCGCCCCAGACGCCGATGATGAGGAACATCGGGATCAGGCCGCCCTCGAAGAACAGGTAGAAGAGCACGAGGTCCAGCGCACAGAAGACGCCGAGCATCAGCGTTTCCAGCACGAGGAAGGCGATCATGTATTCCTTGACGCGGACGTCGATCGCTTCCCACGAGGCGAGGATGCAGAACGGCATGAGGAAGGCCGTCAGCACCACGAAGGGGAAGGACATGCCGTCCACGCCCATCTTGTAGACGAGCCCGCCGCCGGCCCAGGCCTGGCTCTCGACCATCTGGAAGCCTGATATCGCGGGGTCGAAGCGGCTCCAGGCGAGCAGCGTGACGAGGAAGGTCGCCAGCGTCGTCCACAGCGCGACATGGCGGATGGAGCGCTTGGTCGCGGCGTCGTCGCCGCGATGGAACATCAGGATCGCCACGCCGACGAGCGGCAGGAAGGTGAGCGCGGAGAGGATGCCGAAGCCGGTCATTTCAGCGCACTCCGCCGATCAGATACCAGGTGATGAAGGCGGCGACCCCGATCAGCATCGCAAAGGCGTAGTGATAGAGATAGCCGGTCTGCAGGCGCACGGCGCCCTTGGCGATGTCGATGACGCGCGCCGAGACGCCGTCGGGGCCAAGGCCGTCGATGATGCGGCCGTCGCCCTGCTTCCAGAACACGCGGCCGATCCAGAACGCCGGGCGCACGAAGATGGCGTCGTAGAGCTCGTCGAAATACCACTTGTTGAGCAGGAAGCGGTAGAGAACGGGGTTGGCCCTGGCCAGGCGGTCGGCGGTGCCGGGCTTCAGCACGTAGAACCACAGGGCGACGAGGAAGCCCGCGATCATCATGAACGTCGGCGTGAGGCCGACGCCGAGCGCCACGTCGTGCATCTCGTGCATGATGTCGTTGTCCGGCCCCTGCCCGATCGTACCCTTCCAGAATTCCTCGAAGTGATGGCCGATGAAATATTGCGAGAAGGCTGTGCCGGCGAAGAGCGCGCCGACCGCCAGCGCGGCCAGCGGAACCAGCATGACGAGCGGGCTTTCGTGCGGCGTGTGATCGGCGTGACCATGATCGGCATGACCATGATCGTCATGCGCCGCGGCGTGGTCGTCGCCGGGCTCGGCATGCGCGTCGTCATGCGCGATTGCATGCGCATGGCGCTCGCCGAAGAAGGTCATGAACACGAGACGCCACGAGTAGAATGACGTCAGGCCGGCGGCCAGCGTCGTCATCAGGAAGGCGTAGACGGCGGCGGAAGAATGCGCGCTCGCCGCATAGGCGGCCTCGATGATCGCGTCCTTCGAATAATAGCCGGCCGTGAAGGGGAAGCCCGTCAGCGCCAGCGTGCCGATGGTCATCATCCAGAAGGTGAAGGGGATTTCCTTGCGCAGGCCGCCCATGTTGCGCATGTCCTGCTCGTGATGCATCGCGTGGATGACCGAGCCCGCGCCCAGGAACAGCAGCGCCTTGAAGAAGGCGTGCGTGAACAGGTGGAAGATGCCGACGGCGTAGCCGCCGACGCCGAGCGCGACGAACATGTAGCCGAGCTGCGAGCAGGTCGAATAGGCGATGACGCGCTTGATGTCGTTCTGCACGAGGCCGACGGTGGCCGCGAAGATCGCCGTCGTCGCGCCGATGACCGTCACGAAGGTGAGCGCGGTGTGCGAGAGCTCGAACAGCGGCGACAGGCGCGCGACCATGAAGACGCCGGCCGTGACCATCGTCGCGGCATGAATGAGCGCGGAAACGGGCGTGGGGCCTTCCATCGCGTCCGGCAGCCAGGTGTGCAGCAGGAACTGGGCCGACTTGCCCATGGCGCCCATGAAGAGCAGCAGGCACGTGATGGTCCAGGCGTCCCAGCTGTAGCCGAAGACCTCGACGTTCTTGTGCGCGAGGCCGGGCGCGGCCGCGAAGATCGCATCGAAGGCCACCGAGCCTGTCAGCACGAAGACGAGGAAGATGCCGAGCGAGAAGCCGAAATCGCCGACACGGTTGACGACGAAGGCCTTGATGGCAGCGGCGCAGGCCGACGGCTTCTCGTACCAGAAGCCGATCAGCAGGTAGGAGGCGAGGCCGACGCCCTCCCAGCCGAAGAACATCTGCACGAGATTGTCCGCCGTCACCAGCATCAGCATGGCGAAGGTGAACAGCGAGAGATAGCCGAAGAAGCGCGGGCGGCTCGGATCTTCGTGCATGTAGCCGATCGAATAGAGATGCACGAGGCAGGAGACCGTCGTGACGACGACGAGCATGACCGCCGTCAGCGCGTCGATGCGCAGCGCCCAGTCGATCTTGAGGCCGCCCGACGTGATCCAGTTGGCGACGACCGGCGTGACCGCGTGGCCGTGGCCGAGCGCGACCTGCGAGAAGGCGACCCAGGACAGCAACGCCGAGACCATCAGCAGGCCGGTGGTGATGATCTCGGTCGGGCGCGGGCCGATGCGATTGCCGACGAAGCCGGCGATCAGGAAGCCCAGAAGGGGGAGAAAGACGATCGCGGTATACATCTCAGCCCTTCATCGCGTTGATGTCTTCGACCGCGATCGAGCCGCGGTTGCGATAGTAGGTGACGAGGATCGCAAGGCCGATCGCCGCTTCCGCCGCCGCCACCGTGAGGATCAGCAGGGCGAACACCTGGCCCGTCAGATCGCCCTGCGCGGACGAAAAGGCGACGAGGTTGATGTTGACCGAGAGCAGGATGAGCTCGACCGACATCAGGATGACGATGATGTTCTTGCGGTTGAGGATGATGCCGGCGACGCCGATCGTGAACAGGATCGCGGCCACGACGAGGTAGTGGGTGAGTGAAATCGCCATGTCAGCCCCTTACACGCCGGCTCGCGACGCGACTTTCTTCAGCTCGACCGCCGTTTCCGGCGTGCGCGCGTTCTGCGCCTCGACCGACTGGCGCTTCACCACCTTGTGGCGCAGCGTGAGCACGATCGCGCCGATCATGGCGGTGAGCAGCACCAGGCCGGACGCCTGGAAGAACAGCAGATATTTCGTGTAGAGCACCTGGCCGAGCGCCTGGGTGTTGGTGACGCCCGCCGGCGCCCTGGCGTCGATGGCGATGAGATTGGCGGGGGGCCTGGTCCAGCCGCCGACCGCCCCGGGGAGCTCGATCGCGGCGGTTGGGGCCCTGGTCCCCCCCCCCGGCCGCCCC
>DAIRCS010000083.1:13727-14412 GCA_036796555.1 Rhodoblastus sp.
GACGACCATGATGAGCTCGATCGCGACGATGGCGCCGATGATCGCACCCACGGGCAGCACCTGCAGGAAGCCGCGCTTCAATTCCGCGAAATCGACGTCGAGCATCATGACGACGAAGAGGAAGAGCACCGCGACCGCGCCGACGTAGACGACGATCAGGATCATGCCGAGGAATTCGGCGCCGGCGAGCAGGAACAGGCCCGCGGCGTTGACGAAGGCGAGGATGAGGAAGAGGACGGAGTGCACGGGGTTGCGCGCGGCGATCACCATGAAGGCCGACGCCAGCATGATGGCCGAGAAGACGTAGAAAAAGAGGGCTGCGGCGGTCATTCGGTCGGCCCTCAGCGATAAGGCGCGTCGAGCGCGATGTTGCGGGCGAGCTCGCGCTCCCAGCGCGCGCCGTTGTCGAGCAGGCGCTGCTTGTCGTATTGCAGCTCCTCGCGCGTCTCGGTCGCGAATTCGGCGTTGGGGCCTTCCACGATCGCGTCGACCGGACAGGCCTCCTGGCAGAAGCCGCAATAGATGCACTTCATCATGTCGATGTCGTAGCGCGTGGTGCGGCGCGTGCCGTCGTTGCGGCGGGGGCCGGCCTCGATGGTGATCGCCTGCGCCGGGCAGATCGCCTCGCAGAGCTTGCAGGCGATGCAGCGCTCCTCGCCGTTGGGATAGCGGCGCAGCGCGTGCT
>DAIRCS010000084.1:0-14322 GCA_036796555.1 Rhodoblastus sp.
CGGGCCGGATGTCGGCGTAGCGCCAGACCATCGGCTTCGTGCGGCGCGAGGGAATATCATAAGGCAGCGCGGCGCGCAGGTTCGGCCAGAGCGGCACGAGGTTCTGCGACGTCAGGCCTTTGCGGTATTCGAGCGGAAGCTCCTCGAGCGTGCCGAGCTGCGACATGGCTTTTCCTCCTGTTGCGCTTGGTCCAGCGCCTATTGTTCCAGAGCCTTGGCGACGTTCCAACCGTACAGCCATTCGAGCGCGTCGTAATAGCGCTCGGGCGTGCGGTCCTTCCAGAGGCCGTTGCGGATTTTCCGCTCGACGCCGCTGGCGTGATAGAGGCGGCCCATCTCGCGGCCCGACAGGACGATCCGGGCGGCGCGGACCGTGCGGCAGGCCTGATAGAGTTGCAGCGCGCCGACGACGTCGTTCCGGCTGGCGCGGAGCGCTTCGCCGAGCGTGACCGCGTCCTCCAGCGCCATGCAGGCGCCCTGCGCCATATATTGCGTGGTCGGATGCGCGGAATCGCCGAGCAGCGTCACGCGGCCGAAAGTCCAGGTCTCGATCGGCTCCTTGTCGGCCGTCGCCCAGCGCCGCCAGGATTTCGGCAGATCGATCAATTGCCGCGCCTTCGGGCAGACCTCGCGGAAGTAGCTCTGCACCTCTTCCCTGGAGCCGTCGGTGACGCCCCATTCCTCCGGCTTTCGCGAATGGAAGGTGACGACGACATTGTATTGCTCGCCGCCGCGCAGCGGATAATGCACGAGATGGCACTTCGGACCGGCCCAGAGGGAGGCCGCGTTCCATCGCAATTCCTCGGGAAAATCCGCCTTGTCGATCACCGCGCGATAGACGACGTGGCCGGTGATGCGCGGAGGATCGTCGACATATTGGGCGCGCGCGACCGACTTGCCGCCGTCGGCCGCGATCAGCCCGACGCCGTGATGGGCGACGCCATTCTGGTCCCAGGCCGTGACGCCAGTGTCGTCCTGCGCGACGCGCTCGATGTGGGTCGAGGTCCTGAATTCGATGCGGCCAGTCTCCTGCGCGCCTTCGAGCAGCGAGGAGTGAATGTCGACGCGGTGGATGACGGCGTAGGGGTTGTTGAAGCGCTTGCGGAAGGCCTCGCCGGTCGGGATGCGGCCAACCAGAGATCCGTCGATCGCGTCATGCATGATCATCTCGTCGACGTAGACGGCGCGGCCGCGCGCCTTTTCGCCGACGCCCAACGCGTCAAAAGCTGAAAAGGCGTTGGGCCCGAGCTGAATGCCGGCGCCGATTTCGCCGATCTCCGGCGCCTGTTCGAGAACCGTGACCTCGAAGCCTTGCCGCGCCAGCGCCAGCGATGCGGCGAGGCCGCCAATGCCGCCGCCGACCACGATCATCCTGCCGCTCTCCCGCGCCATGCGCATCTCCCGTCCCTGATTTTTCTTGGGCGGCACGTGATCACATTTTCTGTATACTGTCAATCAGTATACGTTACATCTGACGCCAAACGCCGCCGCGACATCCTGCGGATTGGAGGAAGGCCGAGAATTTCCCTCTCGTTAACCACTTTCTCAGGACCCTCGCCTAAGGCTAAATTGGATTGATTCGGGCGGCGAGGCGGACGCTGCCGGACTTGAGGCTCTTGCTGTCGGCGGACCGGCCGATGATTGCTTGCGCCTCGAAAAGGGGACGGCAATGAGGCGGCGGCGGCAGGATCACCTTGTGATTGAGCTGAGGCGCCCGCCCGACGAAAGCCCAGCGTTTCAACGCTTTCCCGATTCTTTTCGTCGCGCCGGCGCGCGCCTGGCCAAGCCGGCCTCGACGCTGGGCGCGACCGCGTCCTGGCTCGCGCTCGCAACCGCCGCGCCCGCGCTGGCGCAGGCGGTCGACCAGCCGATGCACGAATCCAACGTCGTCGGCGTGTCGCTGGTCGTCGGGCTCGTCATTTTCGCGACCATCACGGCGCTGCTGCATCTGACCGGACGCAAGCAATGGACGCAGCGCGAGAGCGCGCTCGTGGCCGAGCTTGAGGCGGCCCGCGCGAAGCTCGAACGCGCGCATGTGTTTCTCTCCGCCGAACCGCAGATCATCGTCGCCTGGGGTTCGGCGTCCGGCGAGCCGGAGATCGAGGGCGAGATCGGCCTCGTGACGGACGCGCCCGTGCCGCGCCGCGTGCTCGGATTCGGCGCGTGGCTGGAGCCGGCGCTGGCGCAACGGCTGGACGATTGCGTGGAACGCCTGCGGCGGCGCGGCGAGGGCTTCCGCATGTCGTTGGTGTCGCTCGCCGGGCGCCATCTCGAAGCCGACGGCCGCGCCATCGCCGGCCGCGCCGTCCTGCGCATCCGCGACGTCTCGGGCGACCGTCTCGAACTGCTGTCGTTGCGCCAGCGCCACGCCGAGCTCGGCGCGCAGACCGACGCGCTGCGCGCCATGCTCGATTCCATCGCGGCGCCAGTCTGGACCCGCGACGGCGACGGCAAATTGTCGTGGGTGAACGCGGCCTACGCCCGCGCGGTCGACGCCAGGGATCCTACCGAGGCCGTCGCCAAGGGCGTGGAATTGCTGGATCGCGATTCGCGCGAAGCGAGCCGCCGCGCGACGAGCGCCGGCGAGACCTGGCGCGCGCGACAGCCGGGGCTGGTTTCGGGCGCGCGCCGCCTGCTCGACATCGTCGACGTGCCGACGCGCGGCGGCTCGGTCGGCTATGCGCAGGACCTGAGCGAACTCGAGGCCGTGCG
The DNA here is from genome assembly GCA_036796555.1 of Rhodoblastus sp. Lineage (GTDB taxonomy): Bacteria > Pseudomonadota > Alphaproteobacteria > Rhizobiales > Beijerinckiaceae > JAJXWB01. The sequence goes on from DAIRCS010000084.1 coordinate 2,713, forward strand.
CGACAATCTCGAGCAGCAGATGGAATCGCATACCCGCACGCTCGACCAATTGCCGACGGCGGTGGCGATCTTCAACGGGCAGAAGCGGCTCGTCTTCCACAACGCCGCCTATCGCCAGCTCTGGCCCCTGCCGCAGGACTTCCTCGACCAGGGTCCGAGCGATCCCGAGATTCTCGACCGGCTGCGCGCCGAACGCCGTCTGCCGGAACAGGCCGACTTCCGTTCGTGGAAAGCCGGCCTGATGTCGGCCTACCAGTCGCAGGAGACGCGCGAGCACCTGTGGTATGTGCCGGGCGGCCGCACTTTCCGCGTCGTCTCCAATCCGAGCCCGCACGGCGGCGTCACCTATCTCTACGACGACGTGACCGAGCGCTTCGAGATCGAGTCGCGTTTCAAGCAGATGATGAGCGTGCAGAACGAGACGCTCGACACGCTGCAGGAAGGCGTCGCCGTGTTCGGCACGGACGGCAGGCTGAAGCTGCACAATCCCGCCTTTGCGCGCATGTGGCGGCTCGACGAACCCGCGCTCGCCGCGCATCCGCATTTTGACGCCATCGCGCAGCAATGCGCGCCGCTGGCGGGCCCCGGCGGCGGGTTCGGCAAGCTGCGCGAGGTCGTGACGGGCCTGCACGAGCAGCGCATGGGGCATTCGTTCCGCATGAACCGGGCGGACGGGCTGGTGCTCGACTGCGCCGCGCAGCCGCTGCCCGACGGCGCGACGCTGATCACCTTCATCGACGCGACCGCGCAGGTCAGCGTCGAGCGCGCGCTCACCGACCGCAACCAGGCGCTGATCGAGGCGGAAAACCTGCGCAACGATTTCGTCCACCACATTTCCTACGAGCTGCGCTCGCCGCTGACCAACATCATCGGCTTCATCCAGCTCCTCGACGACGAGAGCGTGGGCCCGCTCAATGCGCGCCAGCGCGACTATGTCGGCTATGTGATGAAATCCTCCTCGGCGCTGCTCGCCATCATCAACGACATTCTCGACCTCGCCACGATCGACAAGGACGGGATGCAACTCGAGCTCGAGGACGTCGACGTCGGCGAGACGATGCGCGCGGCCGCGGCCGGGGTGCAGGACCGGCTTTCGGAATCCGGCATCAACCTGTCGATCGTCGTGCGCGACGACGTCGGCGCCTTCCGCGCCGACGCCAAGCGACTGCGGCAGATTCTCTTCAACCTGCTGTCGAACGCGATCGGCTTTTCCGAGCCCGGCCAGACGGTGACGCTGGCCGCGCTGCGGCGCGGCGACGAAATCGCGTTCAAGGTGACCGACAACGGGCGCGGCATCCCGCCCGACGTGCTCGACAAGGTGTTCGACCGCTTCAAGAGCCACACGATCGGCACGCGCCATCGCGGCGTCGGCCTCGGCCTCTCGATCGTGAAGGCGCTGGTCGAACTGCACGGCGGCAAGATTCACATCGATTCCGCGCCCGGCGAGGGAACCGCGGTGACCTGCATCTTTCCCGCGCGCCACGTCAGGCCAACGCTGAGCATCGTCGCGACGGAGGCAAACGACGACAGGCGGACGCCGTCATGAGCGGAAATCAGTCGACCATCTGGCGGATCGACGTCGCCGACGAAGCAGGCACGCGCAGGATTGCGGAAGACGTGACGGGCCTCGTCAAGCCGGGCGATCTCGTGACGCTCTCCGGCGATCTCGGCGCCGGCAAGACCGCTTTCGCGCGCGCGCTCATCCGCAAGCTGACCGGCGATCCCGATCTCGACGTTCCGAGCCCGACGTTCACGCTGATGCAGGTCTACGAGACCGGCGATTTTCCGATCGTGCACGCCGATCTCTATCGCATCGGCAATCCGTCCGAACTCGCCGAACTCGGCTGGGACGAGGCGACGGACAGCGCCCTCGTTCTGGTCGAATGGGCGGAGCGCGCGGGCGGCGCGCTGCCGGACGAACGCCTCGACGTGCGCCTGACCATACCGCCTGACGGCGGCGAGCGGCGCATCATCGAGCTGACGGGTTTCGGCGCTTTCGCCACGCGCATCGCCCGCGCGAAAGGCGCGACCGAGATCCTTCGCGCCGCCGGCTGGCAGGACGCGACGCGCGCCTTCATGCTCGGCGACGCCTCGACGCGCGCCTACGAGCGGCTGACGAAGCCCGACGGCGCGCAGGCGATCCTGATGATATCGCCGCCGCGGCCCGACGGTCCGCCGGTGCGCTACGGCAAGCCCTACAGCGCCATAGCGCGGCTGGCCGAGAGCATCCGCCCCTTCGTCGCGATCGACCGCGCGCTCCGCGACGCCGGCCTCTCGGCGCCGCAGATCCACGCCGCCGATCTCGACAGCGGCTACGCCGTGATCGAGGATCTCGGCGCGGGGGGCGTCGTCGACGAGAACGGTCCGATCCGCGAGCGCTATGCGGAAGCCGCGGCGGCGCTCGCGCATATCCATGCGCAACCCCGGTCCGACACGGTGGCGATGGACGACGGCGCGGTCTACCGCATTCCGCCCTACGATCTCGACGCGCTGCTGATCGAGATCGAGCTGTTGGCCGAATGGTATGCGCCGCATGTCGCGGGCGTGCATCTGTCCTCGGGGCAGCGCGCGACCTTCGTCAACCTCTGGCGCCAGATCGCCGTCGAGGTCGCCAATGCAGCGCCGACATGGACGCTGCGCGACTATCATTCGCCGAATCTGATCTGGCTGCCCGAGCGCGAGGGGATCAAGCGCGTGGGAATCATCGACTTCCAGGATTGCGTGATGGGCCATCCGGCCTATGACGTCGTCTCGCTGCTGCAGGATGCGCGCGTGACCGTGCCGGACGAGATGGAGCTGCGCCTGCTCGGCCATTACGCGCAATTGCGCCGCAGCGCGACGAACGAATTCGACATGGCGGGATTCGCGCGCGCCTACGCCATTCTCGGCGCGCAGCGCGCGACGAAGATTCTCGGTATTTTCGCTCGGCTCGACAAGCGCGACCGCAAGCCGCAATATCTGGCCCATCTTCCGCGCGTGACGCGCTATCTGCGCAAGAATCTCGCGCATCCCGCGCTCGCGGCGCTGCGCGACTGGCACGTCGCCAACCTGCCGAAGACGGTCGAGGACGCCTGATTGACGACTAAGCCCGACGCACGCCAGCCGCTCGACACAGCCATGGTTTTCGCCGCGGGCCTCGGCACGCGCATGCGGCCGATCACCGATCGCATTCCCAAGCCGCTCGTGCAGATCGGCGGCAAGACGATGCTCGATCACATGCTCGACCGTCTCGCCGCGGGCGGCGTGACGCGCGCAATCGTCAACGTGCATCATCTGCCGGATCAGATCGAGGCGCATCTGAAGCATCGCACGCGCCCGCAGATCGTCATCTCCGACGAACGCGACAAGCTGCTCGACCAGGGCGGCGGCATCAGGAAAGCGCTGCCGCTGATCGGCGACGCGGATTTCTTCATCTGCAACACGGACGCCGTCTGGCTCGAGGGACCGCATTCGACGATCGCGGCGATGAAACAGGCCTGGCGGCCCGAAGAGATGGACGTGCTGCTGCTGGTCGCCGCGACGTCGGGCGCCGTCGGGGTCGACTGGCCCGGCGATTTTCACATGGCGCCGGACGGCCGGCTGACGCGGCGCGCCGAACGCGAGGTCTCCGCCTTCGTCTACGCCGGCGTCGGCATCATCAAGGCGAGCCTGTTCAAGGACGCGAAGGACGACGTCTTCCGGCTCGCGCCCTATTTCTTCCGCGCCGCCGAGGCGGGCCGCCTGCACGGCGTGCGGCTCAACGGCCCATGGCTGCATGTCGGCACGCCGGACGCGATCGAGCAGGCCGAACGCGCCTACGCGCGACCCGCAGCCTGATCATGGCGCGATCGCGCCTCTTCACCATTCCGCCGGGCGTTCCCTATCTCGCGACATTCGTGCGCGCCTTGCTCGCCGGCGAGATCGTTCCGGGGCTGTCGCGCGAGGCAGGCCCGCTGGCGCTGGCCGATCTCACCATCTACGTCCCGACGCGGCGCGCGACGCGCGCCCTGATCGCCGAATTCGCGGCGCAGGCCGACAGCGGCGCGACACTGCTGCCGAAAATCCGCCCGCTCGGCGCGGTGGACGAAGACGCGGCCCTGTTCGACGAACCGGACGAGGCCTTCGCGTCCCTCGACGCCGCAATCCCGCCGGCCATCGGCGAGATCGAACGCCGCTTCCTGCTCGCCGATCTCGTTCATGCGTGGTCGCGCCATCTGCGAGGCGCCATCGTCGGCGTCGGGCGCGATGGCAGGATTATCGCCGACGCAAGCCAGGCGCTCGTCGTGGGCTCGACTCCGGCGGACGCGCTGGCGCTCGCCGGCGAACTCGCCGCCCTTATCGACGAATTCATCGTGGAGGGCGCAGACTGGTCGGCGGTGCGGGCGCTGGCGCCGGAAGCCCACGATCGCTACTGGAGCATCACCGCCGATTTCCTCAAGATCGCCATCGAGCTCTGGCCCGGCATATTGGCCGAGCGCGACGTGATCGACGCCGCCGAACGCCGCGCATTGCTCATCCGGCGCGAGATCGAGCGGCTCGCGCAGGCGGACGAGCCGACGATCGTTCTCGGTTCGACCGGCACGAACCGCGCCACGGCCGACCTCATGCGCGCCATCGCGCGCCTGCCGCGCGGCGCCGTCATCCTGCCCGGGCTCGACGACATCATGCCGGACAGGGACTGGAGCATCGTCGCCGGCGGCGAAGGCCGCGGCGAGCCAACCTACGGCCATCCCCAGGCCGCGCTTGCGCGCCTGCTCGCGCGGCTCGACGCGCGCCGCGCGGACGTTCGCTCGCTGGCCGCGCCGCAAGGCGCGATCGGCCAGCGCCGGCGCTTCGTGTCGCAAGCGATGGCGCCGAGCGAATCGACTCCGGACTGGCGCGCTTATGTCGCCGCGCATGGCGACGAGCGCGCCGAGGCGCTCGCCGGCGTCAGCCTGATCGAGGCCGCCGACGACCGCGAGGAAGCGCTCGCCATCGCGATATGTCTACGCGAGGCGCTGGAGACGCCGCGGGCGACCGCGGCGCTGATTACGCCGGATCGCAGCATCGCCCGGCGCGTGCGGGCGGAACTCGCGCGCTGGGGCCTGGAGGTCGACGATTCCGGCGGCGAGGCGCTCGGCGTCACGACGGCGGGCGCATTCGCGCGGGCCGCACTGAGCGCGGCGTCCGAAGGATCCGATGTCGCCTTCCTCGCCCTCCTCGGCCACGAATCCCTCGCGCCGAACTGCGATCGCGCGCGGATGAAGGAGCTCGCGCAATCCATCGAGATCGGCGTGCTGCGCGCGACGCCGCACGACCCGGACTGGCGCGCGCGTTTCGCCGCGGCGCGCGCCACCCAGCGCGGACGGCATGCAAATCCCGCCGCGCGCCGGATCGCGCCGATCGACTGGGACGACATGGAGCGCGCGGCGCTCGCCGTCGATTCCGCCCTTGCGCCGCTGCGCGCGGAAAGCGCGGCGCGGCCGGTCGGCGCATGGATAGAAGCACATCGCGCCTGCCTCGCCGCGTTGAGCGCGCATGCGGCGATCGCTTCCGGCGAAGACGACATTCTCCTCGAACGCCTGTTCGACGAGGTCGGCGCGCTCGGCGACGAAGGCGGACATGGCGTGCGCTTCGGCCTCGAGGATTATCGCGCCCTGTTCGACCGGCTCGTTTCCGGCGCGACGGCGCGCGGCCCGCAGCGCGCGCATGCGCGCCTGAAGATTCTGGGCCTGCTCGAAGCGCGCCTGCTCGACGCCGATCGCGTCGTGCTCGCCGGCCTCGACGAAGCGATCTGGCCGCCGCAGCCCAGGAGCGACGCTTTCCTCAACCGCCCGATGCGCGCGCAGATCGGCCTGACGCCGCCGGAGCGGCGCATCGGCCAGAGCGCGCATGATTTCGTCATGGCGATGGGCGCGCGCGATGTCGTGCTGACCCGCGCCCTGAAGCGGGCGCGCACGCCCACCGTCGCCTCGCGCTTCCTGCAAAGGATCGCCGCACTTGCCGAGGAGCCCGCATACGGCGCGATGCGCGCGCGCGGCGCGCGCTGGCTGACGCTCGCGCGGCTGATCGACAAGCCGGCCGCCGCGCCGCCGCTCGCGCGGCCGGCGCCGAAGCCGCCGCTCGACCTGCGCCCGGATTCGCTCAGCGTCACGCGGATCGAGACGCTGCGGCGCGATCCCTATGCGATCTACGCCCAACGCATCCTCGAGCTGGAGCCGCTGCAGGCGCTCGATTTCGCCATCGGACCGTCGGAACAGGGCACGGCGGTCCATACCGCGCTCAAGGCCCTCGTCGACGCGTGGCCGACCGGCGCGCTGCCTGCCGAGGCGCGCGACTTCCTCATGAACGCCGCGCGTGAAGAGCTCGCGCCCTTCTTCGCGGATCCGGCGTGGCGCGCCTTTCGCTGGCGCACGTTGCAGGAGGGCCTCGACTATCTGCTCGGCTACGAGGCCGAGCGGCGGCCGCAGATCGCCCGCGTTCTCGGCGAGATCCGCGGCCGTCTCGAATTCCGGCTCGACGACGGGAGCGCGTTCGCGCTGGCGGCGGAGGCCGACCGTGTCGAGATCGATCTATCCGGCCGCGCCCGCATCGCCGACTACAAGACCGGCGAGCCGCCGTCGCAGCGGCAGATCAAGATCGGGCTTGCGGCGCAACTCACGCTGGAAGCGGCGATGGCGCGGCGCGGCGCCTTCCCCGTCGTCGGCGCGCTCGAACCGGATTCCGGCGCCTACATCAAGCTCGGCGGCAAAGACGGCGGCAAGATCGTCGAGGCGCCGGCGCAGGGCGCCGATTTCGCCGCGCTCGCAGAAGAGCATTTCGGCGAACTGAAGAAGCTCCTGTCGTCCTATCGCAATCCCGCGCAGGGCTATCCCTCGCGCGCGCTCGCGCAATACATCAAGCGCGCGGGCGCCTTCGATCATCTCGCGCGCGTCAAGGAATGGTCGGCCTCCGGCGGCGGCGCGGAGGGCGAGGAATGAAATATCCGGTTCCCGCCCATACGCTGGATCGCCAGAAGCGCGCGTCCGACCCGCGCGTATCCGCCTGGGTGTCGGCGAATGCGGGCTCCGGCAAGACGCATGTGCTGACGCAGCGCGTCGTGCGGCTGCTGCTCGACGGCGTGGCGCCGTCGCGTCTCATCTGCCTCACCTTCACGAAGGCGGCGGCGGCCAACATGTCGGCCCGCGTGTTCAGGACGCTCGCCGGCTGGACGCTCGCGGACGATGCGACCTTACGTATGAAGATTCGCGAGACCGGCGCGGAGCCGCCGCAGGATCTCGATCGGGCGCGCAGATTGTTCGCCGCCGCCGTCGAAACGCCGGGCGGGCTGAAAATCCAGACGATCCACGCCTTCTGCGAGCGCGTGCTGCATCTCTTTCCGTTCGAGGCTAACGTGCCGGCCGAGTTTCGCGCGGCGGAGGACCTCGAACGCGCCGAATTGCTCGCGCTCGCGCAACGCCAGACCCTCGCGGCGGCGGCCGGCGACGCGAGGCTCGGCGCAGCGCTGACGCTCGTCGCCGACACCGCCTCGCAAGACGGTTTCGAGAAAATCCTCCACGCCGCGCTGGCGAAGCGCGAGGCGCTGGAGGATGTCGAGGCGCAGATCGCGCGACTGCCGGCGGCCCTCGATCTTTCGCCGGGCGACGACGAGGCTTCGGTCCGGCGCGCGATGATCGAGGACGGGATTCACTGGTCGGAATGGCGCGCGATCGCGGACGTGTTCGCGCAAGGGTCGAAGACCGATCGCGAACGCGGCGAACAATTGCGCGCGGCGGCGGCAGGCGCGCCCGATCCTGCCTGCCTCGCCGACTATCTCCCCTTCTATTTCACCGACGGCGGCGAAGGCCACAAGCGTAGCCGGATGGGCACGGGCGCCATCGAAACCCTGTCGCCCGGCCTGCTTGAGCGGCTGGATGCGGAAGCGCTGCGGCTCGTGGCCCTGCGCGACAAGCTCCGCGCGCTGGCGACGCTCGAGCGGTCGGCCGCCCTGCTTCGGCTCGCGGCCGCCTGCCTCGCGCGCTACGAGACGCTGAAGCGCGCGCGCGGCGTGCTCGATTTCGACGACATGGTCGAGAAGACGCGCGCCCTGTTCGCACGCGAGGGCGCCGCCGCCTGGGCGCTCTACAAGCTCGACAACGGCGTCGACCACATTCTCGTCGACGAGGCGCAGGACACGAGCAAGGCGCAATGGGCGATCCTCCAAGCGCTCGCGTCGGAATTCACCGCCGGCGCCGGCGCGCGCCCGCAGGGGCGCACGTTTTTCGCGGTCGGCGACGAGAAGCAGTCGATCTTCTCCTTCCAGGGCGCTTCGCCGCAATCGTTTGGCGACATGCGCGCCCTCTTCGGCCGCCGCGTCGCCGACGCCGGCCTCGTGTTCGATCCCGTCTCGCTCGAACTCTCCTTCCGTTCGGCGAAGACGATCCTCGACGCCGTCGATCACATCTTCGGCCGCACGGAAGCCTTGCGCGGGCTGCAGGCCGATCCCGCCGAGCCGCCGCCGTCGCACGCCGCGCTGAAGCATGATCTGCCCGGCATGGTGGAGGTCTGGGAGCCCATCGTCGGCGCGCCCGTCGAAGACCCCAGGGAATGGGCCCTGCCGGTGGACCTGCCGCGCGAGACGTCGCCGCCCGTCGAACTGGCGCGACTGATCGCGCGCAAGATCGGAAGTTTCATTGCGGCGACGTCCCGGGACCGCGTGCATGAGTCCGACGGGGCGCCGCGGCCGGTGCGGCCGGGCGACGTCATGATCCTCGTGCGCCGACGCGACGCCTTCTTCGAGGCCATGGTGCGCGCGCTGAAGGCCGAGGGCGTGCCGGTCGCGGGCGCGGACCGGCTCGACATCGCCGGGCATATCGCCGTCATGGATCTTCTCGCCGCCGCGCGGGCCGCGCTTGCGCCCGATGACGATTATTCGCTCGCCTGCGCGCTGAAATCGCCGCTCTGCGGGCTCGACGACGACGATCTGATCGCGCTTGCGCCGCGCCGGCCCGGCAATCTCGACGCGGTCCTGCGCGCGTCGCCCGAGCCGCGGCATGCGCAGGCGGCGGCCCGGATCGCGCACTGGCGCGCGATCGCCGGCCAGGCGCGGCCCTTCGATTTCTTCAGCCGGCTGCTCGGCGCCGACGGCGGCCGCCGCGCCTTTTTGGCGCGCCTCGGCGCGGAAGCCGGCGATGCGCTCGACGAATTCATGGCGCTGGCGCTGGAGCACGAGCGCAGCGAGGCGCCGTCGCTTTCCGCCTTCATCCACGAGATCGAAGGTCTCGATCAGACGATCAAGCGCGACATGGACGAAGCCGACGATCTCGTGCGCGTGATGACGGCGCACGCGGCGAAGGGGCTCGAGGCGAAGATCGTCTTCCTGCCCGACACCTGCCGACTGCCGCCGTCCAATACCGACAGGACGCTGTTCGAGCTTCAGACCGGCGCCGGTCCGGCGCTCGCATGGTCGCCGCGCAAGGACGACGATCCGGCGGCCGTCGCGGTCTGCCGTCAAAGCGCGCGCGACGAGGTCGACAACGAATATCGGCGCCTGCTCTACGTCGCGCTGACCCGCGCCGAGGAGCGGCTCTACATCTGCGGCCACCATGGCGCGAAAGGCCGGCAGAACGGCTGCTGGCTCGACCTCGTCGTGGCGGGGCTCGACCAATATCTGACCCCCGTCGCCGACGATTTCGCGCCCGGCGGCATCGCGCGCCGTTTCGGCGCGCCCGCGCTCGGCGACGACCGCGCGCCGCAAGGCGCCCATGTGGAGACAGGCGCGCCCGCGTGGCTGTTCGCGGATGTCGCGAACGAACCGGAGCCGGCGCCGCCCCTGCGTCCGTCGAGCGCGCTGTCCGGCGCCGACGCATTGGAGATGGCGATTGTCGCGAGCGGCCCGGGCGACAGCAAAGCGCTGCAGCGCGGCGTTCTGGTCCATCACTTGATGGAGAGCCTGCCGGCGCTCGCGGCGGAACATCGCCGGGCGGCCGCGCTCCGCTATCTGCGGGCGCAGGCGCGCGGCGTTGATCGCGCCGCCGCCGAGGCGCTGGCGGACGAGGCGGTGGCGGCGCTCGCGCTCGCGGAGGCGGCGCCCCTGTTCGCTGCGGCTTCGCGCGCGGAAGTCGCCATCGCGGCGCGCATCGCACGCAACGGCGGGAAGCCGATCGACATAGCCGGCCGCATCGACCGGCTGGCGGAAGTCGGCGACGAAATCTGGTTCGCGGATTTCAAGACGGGCGCGCCGCCGGACGACGTTCCGCCGTCCTATGTCGCGCAGCTCGCGCTCTATCGCGCGGCGCTGGCCGATCTCTATCCAGACAGGGGCGTGCGCGGCTTCATCCTGTGGACCGCGACGCCACGGCTGCAGGAAATCCCGGGCGCGGCCATGAGCGCCGCGCTGGCCGCGATCTGACGCCGGCCGAAACGCCGCGCGTCAGATCGTGACCTGCGCGCCGAGCTCGACCACGCGGTCGGAGGGAATCGCAAAGAAGTCCGTGGCGGTCGTCGCCTGTTTCGACAAGCTGATGAACAGTTTATCCTGCCACCGCGGCATGCCCGAATTGGGGCTCGGCTTCAGCGAGCGGCGTCCGAGGAAGAAGGACGTCGTCATGATGTCGAACTTGTAGCCGGCCTTGCGCAACACGGCCATGGCCGAGGGAATGCGTGGACTTTCCATGAAGCCGAAATGCAGCGTCACCGCCATGAAATCGTCGGAGAGCTTGCGCGTCTCGAAACGGTTGGCGGGGTCGACGCGCGGTATGTCTTCGGTCTCCACCGACATCAGCACCACGCGCTCGTGCAGCACCTTGTTGTGCTTCAGATTGTGCATGAGGGCGGGCGGCGCGACATCGGGCGAGGAGGTGAGGAACACGGCGGTGCCCGGCACGCGGGTCGGTTTCGACTTGGCGAGCATGCGCAGGAGGTCCGCGGTCGGGATCGAATCGCGCTTGCTCTTCTCGGAGAGCTGCGCCGTGCCGCGCGACCAGGTCCACATGGTCACCATCGACGTGGCGCCGAGCAGGATCGGCACCCAGCCGCCTTCCAGCACCTTCACGAGATTGGCGGAGAGGAAGGACATGTCGATCGACAGGAAGAAGCCGACGAAGAGCACGACGCCCCAGATCGGCCAGCGCCAGAGCTTGCGGACGACGATGGCCGCGAGCGCTGTGTCGACCGCCATCGAGGCGGTGACGGCGATGCCGTAGGCGTTGGCGAGCGAATCGGACGTCTTGAACAGGATGACCAGAATGACGACGCCGATCAGCAGCAGCCGGTTGACGCGCGGCACGAAGATCTGGCCTTCCGCCGTCTCCGAGGTGTGGCGGATTTCCATGCGCGGCAGCAAGCCGAGCTGGATCGCCTGACGAACGATCGAAAAGGCGCCGGTGATGACCGCCTGGCTGGCGATGATGGTCGCGAGCGTGGCGAGAATGATGAGCGGGATGAGGCCCCAGTCGGGGGCGAGCTGATAGAAGGGGCTGAAATCCTCATGCATGACCACCGCCGGGTGGCTCATGATGAAGGCGCCCTGCCCGAGATAATTGAGGATGAGCGAAGGCAGGACGAAGAAGACCCAGGCGAGCTGGATCGGCTTGCGGCCGAAATGGCCCATGTCCGCGTAGAGCGCCTCGGCGCCGGTGACCGCGAGAAAGACGAGGCCGAGCGTGGTGAAGC
>DAIRCS010000085.1:0-14322 GCA_036796555.1 Rhodoblastus sp.
TGGCGGGATCGCAGTCGCCCCATTCGATCTTGCGTTCGCGTCTGGCGACGAGCATCTGGCTTCCTCCCTTTAGTCTTCATGCACGGCTAGAGCCTGCGCGCGGCGGATGCAAGCGCGCAATCGCCTGCGCCGCGCCGGCCTGCTAGACTCGCGCGATGGATGGCTATGGCGCGACATTCTTCGATACGCCTCTGGGTCTCTGCGGCCTCGCCTGGGGCCCGCGCGGCGTGAAGACGCTGCAACTGCCCGAGGCGACGCCGGAGGCCACGCGCGCGAGGTTGATGCGGAAGTCCGGCGCGCCGTTCGAGCGCCGCCCGCCGGCCGAGATCGCGGAAATCGTCGCCCGCATCGGCAAGCTGCTCGCCGGCCGCGTCATCGACCTCTCCGACATCGCGCTCGACATGGACCGCATCGGCGCCTTCGAGGCGCAGGTCTACGTCGCCGCGCGCTTCATCCCCTGCGGGGAGACGCGCACCTACGGCGAGATCGCGCGCGCGATCGGCGAGCCGAAGGCCGCGCGCGAGGTCGGGCAGGCGCTCGGGCGCAATCCCTTCGCCATCATCGTGCCCTGCCATCGCGTCGTCGCCGCCAACGGCAAGACGGGCGGGTTTTCGGCGGGCGGCGGCGTGACGACGAAGCTGCGCATTCTTGAAATCGAACGCGCCGCGCTTTTCGCGCATCCGCGGACGGCCGCCGACGGCCAGTTGCGGCTGCTGTGAGGGCTTCGGCGCCAGCCCGGAAAGACGCTTCCGATTGTCCCTTGACCCGGCCCGCCGATCGGTCCATCTGGGCATGCGTCGTCCGGCTTCGTCCGGCGACGCAGTCCGAGAGAAAGTCCAACCCCATGCCAAGCGACAGTTGTCGATTGTCCTTGCCGTCACGGCTGACGCTGGTCTGACCCGTTGAGGTCAGCTCGCCCGCGATCCGCCGTGACGGCGGATCGAAAGGTGAGATCATGGAAGATATTCGCATCGCGCCCGGCGCTGCGCCCGACCTGGGCCTGTTCGCCGAGCTGTACGGCTCACATGCCGCCGACATCATCGCCCGCCTCAACGAGCTGGATCAGGAGACCGCCACGGCGGCGCTCGCGCACCTTCCGCTCGAGCGCGCCATCGACGTTTTCGACCGGCCCGAACTGACGCGCGCCGGCGAGCTCCTGCTCGAGCTGCCGCGCGAGCGGGCCGGCGAAATCCTCAAGGGAATGGCGGACGACCGCGCCGCCCAGGTGCTGCGCGACCTCGACGCCGAGGATCGGGCCGATCTCCTCGCGCGCGTGGATTTCGACAGCGCCCGGCCGCTGCAGCGGCTGCTCGCCTATCCCGAGGGCACGGCCGGCAGCATCATGTCGACCGAATTCGTCAGCGTGCCCGCGACCTACACCGTCGCCGAGACGCTGCGGCATATCCGCGAGGTCGAGCGGACGCGCGAGACGGTCTATGCGATCCATGTGCTCGATCCGAAGAGCCGCGCGCTCATCCGCGTGGTGACGCTGCGCAAGCTCATCACCGGCGAGCCGGAACAGCCGATCCTCGACATCGCGCCCGATCGCGAGCCGATCACGGTTCGCGCGGACATGGACCGGGAGGAAGTCGCCCGGCTGATCTCGATTCACGACCTATTGTCCGTGCCAGTGGTCAACGAGCGCCGCCAGGTGCTGGGCATCGTCACCGTCGACGACGTGATCGACGCCATCATGGCGGAGAGCGGCGAGGACGTGCAGAAGTTCGGCGGCGTCGAGGGCGCCGCGGAGCCCTATCTCGAAACCGGCTTTCTCGCCATGTATCGCAAGCGGGTCGGCTGGCTCTGCGCTCTGTTTCTCGGCGAGATGCTGACCGCGAGCGCCATGCAGCACTTCGAGGACGAGCTGGCGAAGGCCGTAGTGCTGACGCTTTTCATCCCGCTGATCATGAGTTCGGGCGGCAATTCGGGCTCGCAGGCCACCTCGCTGCTGATCCGGGCGTTGGCGCTCGGCCAGTTGCGCTTGCGCGACTGGTGGCGCGTCGCGGTCCGCGAATTGCCGATCGGCGTCGCGCTCGGCGCGAGCCTCGGCGTCATCGGCATCATCCGCATCGCGGTCTGGCAAAACTTCGGCGTGTTCGACTACGGTCCGCACTGGAAGCTCATCGCGCTGACGGTGGGCGTCGGCCTCGTCGGCATCGTCACCTTCGGCTCGCTGGCCGGCTCGATGCTGCCCTTCGCGCTCAAGCGCCTGGGCTTCGACCCCGCCAGCGCCTCGGCGCCCTTCGTCGCGACGCTCGTCGACGTCACGGGCCTCGTCATCTACTTCAGCATCGCGCTGCTGATCCTTCAGGGCACGCTGCTGTGACGTCGCCGCGCCGTCCTGCTCAAAAGCCCCGGAATGTCGCGAAATCCTTGGCCGGCGAGCGCTCCGTCACCAACCCGTTGATCGGCGCGCTCCAGTCGGCGTAGCCGAGCGAAAAGCCGCAGACGACCATTTCTTCCGGCGGCAGTTCCAGCGCCGCGCGCACGGGCTTGTGAAAGTAGGCGAAGGCCGCCTGCGAGCAGCTTTCCAGTCCGTGCGCGCGGGCGGCGACCGACAGGGCCTCGAGGAAATAGCCGTAGTCCAGCCAGGAGCCGATCTCGAGGCGCCGGTCGATGGTGAAGATGATCCCGACCGGCGCATCGAAGAACATGTAATTGCGGCCGTGCTGCGCGGCCATGGCGGCGCCGTCGCCCTTCTTGATGCCGAGAATGCCATACATGTCCCAGCCGACCTTGCGCCGGCGCGACAGATAGGGCTCGAAGAACTCGTCGGGATAATATTTGTATTCAGAATCGTGGCGCTGCACGCCGGTTTCGGCGAAGTCGCCGAGCACGGCCTGCGTCACCTTTTCCTTTTCCGCGCCGGTCACGACATGCGCGCGCCACGGCTGCATGTTCGTGCCGCTCGGCGCGCGCGCGGCAATGTCGAGCAAGCGCTCGATCAGTTCGCGCGGCACCGGCTTGTCGAGAAAGGCGCGGACGGAGCGGCGCTGCGAAATGGCGTGTTCGATGGCCGCGCATTCGGACGCGGTGAATTCGGCGACAGGTTTGGTCATGTTCGATGTCTCACAGAAGTTCGAAGAAGCGCAGCACGACCTGCGTCGGCAAGCGCGCGCCGGAGCAGACGAAGATGCGCTTCGTCATCCATTGCAGTTCTGACGCGGCCGTCTCGAAACGCGGCGAGGCGCGGAAATAGACGAGTTTCGGATCGACCAGCTCGCCGCGCGCAAGACGATCGAGCACGTCCTTCGGCCCATCGCGCAAGCCGTAATTCTTGACGTAGACGAGGCCTTGCTCCGTCTCGATCACGTAGAGCGCTTCGAGTTCGGCGACGCCGTCGCGGCGGATGATCTGGAAATCGGCGCCGCTCGCCAGCACGCGGCCGTTGATGCGGCCCTTGACCGTCCCGCCGAGGATCGGGATCACGCGACGCACGCCGGCGCCGGTCTCGCCGACGACAATCGGCGCGGCGACATCGACCGCGACATCGCAGAGGAAACTGACGGACGGGGTTTCGGGAACGGGGAGTTCGGCCATGATCTGCGTGACGAATTTGTCGGACAAGACAACCTAGAGAGGCGGGCTACCAAGCGCAAGCGGCGCCCTCACCCACCCTTCACGGCGCCTGCCGTGAGGCCGGCGACGATCTGTCGTTGCGCGACGATGGTGAGCAGCAGAACCGGCATGGTGACGACGATGGCGGCCGCAGCCAGTGGACCCCAGGCGATCTGGTCGTAGGACAGCATGTTGTAGACCGCGACGGGCAACGTGCGCGTCTCTCGGCCCGCCAGCACGATGCCGAAGACGAAATTGTTCCACGAGAAGATGACCGACAGGATCGCCGCGACGACGATGCCGGGCCTGGCGATCGGCAGCGCCACCAGGCGGAACGTCTGCCAGCGCGTCGCGCCGTCGACGACGGCCGCTTCCTCGAGCTCGCGCGGCGTGGTCTCGAAATAGGAGATCATGATCCAGACGACGAGCGGGATCGTCAGCACGAGATGGATGACGATCTGCGGCACGAGCGTACCGAGAAGTCCCAGCCACTGGAACAGAAGGAACATCGGAATGAGGAACGACAGGCCCGGCGTCATGCGCGCGATCATGATGACGATGGCCGTCTTCCTCGCATCGAGCCGCGCGATCGCCCAGCCCGCGGGCACGCCGACGAGCAGGGCGATCAGGGTCGCCGCGCCGGTGACGATCAGGCTGTTGCGGAAGTAGAGCAGGAAGCGGTTGGAATTGAAGACATCGACATAGTTTGACCAGGCGACATGGGTCGGAATCAAAATTGGCGGGCTGGCGGAATTGTCGATCTCGTATTTGAGCGAGAGCGAGAGCATCCAGATGAAGAAGAGCAGTGCCGGCGACACAAGCATCAGCAACGAGAAGGCGAGCCCGAGGCGTTTGAGGAGGCCGCCTCTCATGCCGAGATTCCGACCGGTTCAGCCATCCAGGCGGCGCGGCTGCGCAGATGCAGCGCGACCAGCGTGAGGGCGACGATGATGACGAAGAAAACGGATGCGATGGCCGAACCGTAGCCGACGTCGTAATAGGCGAAGGCCGTCTGGTAGAGATAGAGATTGATCGTCTCCGAGGCGTTGCCCGGCCCGCCCTGCGTCATCGCGAAGATGATGTCGAAGGCCTTGAGGGCGTCGATCAGGCGCAGGAGCACGGCGACCATCAGGAAGGGCCGGATCAGCGGAAAGGTGATGTGCACGAAGCGCTGGAATGCGCCGGCCCCGTCGATCTGCGCGCTTTCATAGGGCTCTGTGGGGATCGCCGCGAGACCGCCCAGCACGATCAGCATGACGAGCGGCGTCCATTGCCAGGTCTCGACCAGAACGAGCGAAGGGATGACGGTCGTCGGCGAGAAGACCCAGAGCTGCGGCGGAATGCCGACGAGCGACAGCAGATAGTTGGCGACGCCGAGTTGCGGCTGGAAGATCATGGTCCAGACGACGGCGATGGCGACGGGCGTCGCCATCATCGGCATGACGAAGATGCCGCGGAGGAAGCCGCGCATCGGGAATTGCTCATGGAACGCGAGCGCCGCGAGCGTGCCGAGCGCGAGCGGCAGGAAGACCGCGAGCGCGGAATAGACGAGCGTGCGGCCGAGCGCCTCGATGAAGCGCGGATCCGTGAAGAGACGCGCATAATTGGCAGGCCCGACGAAGGCGATGGCGCCGCCGGGCTTCCACTCGTGCACGCTCATCCAGAGCGTGAAGACCCAGGGGATGACGATCACGCCCGCGACGACGATGAGCGCGGGCGCGAGGAAGAACCAGTAGGAGCGAGAAGCGCGAGCGGTCATCGACTGGGCTCGGCGACGCCGCAACGAAAGCGCGTCGCGCCCGCGCTTGTCGCGGGCATCCAAGCCGCGCCGAGCCGCCGCGTTTGCAGAACCAGGGCGTTATGTGACATTGCGCCGACCGCTAGCCCTTCTCCGACTTTTCGAGAATCGGGCGAAACTGGTCGCTCGCCTTCTTCAGTTCGGTCGCCGGGTCCGCGCCAGACAGCGTCGCCGTCAGCGCGGCGCCGATGATGTCGCGGAATTCGGCGACCGGCGCGACGACGGGCAGCCCGAGCTTGCTGATCTTCGAGCAGGCGACGACGCACTCCAGCCATTCTTTCGGCATCTTCACGCCCGCCTGCACCTGCGGGTCTTCCAGCACCGACTTGCGGAACGGCACGCCGCCGCCCGTCTGCAACAGGCGCGCGCCCATCAGCTTGTTGACCGCCCATTGGCAATAGAGGAAGGCGGCTTCCTTGTTCGGGCTCGCCGCCGCTATGCCGATGCCGTCGCCATAGGTGGCGGACGCCGCCGCGACCGGGCCCTTCGGCACCGGGCTGTAGCCGATCTTGCCGACGACGCGTGAGCGCGTCGGATCCTCGCCCGCCGGCGCCCAGCCGACCCCGTCGAGCCACATGGCCGCCTTGCCTTGCAGGAAGACCGACTGGCACTCCATCCAGTTGAAGCCGGCGACCCCGGGCGGCGCGCATTTGGTGAGGATGCGCTGGTAATATTTCGCGGCCTCGATCGCCTCCGGACTGTCGGTCGTGAGATTGCCCTTCGCGTCCAGCGCATCGCCGCCGTAGCCGAGCAGGAAGCTCATGTAGAGCGGAAGATTCGCGTTGCGCAGGCCGCGCCCGACGAAGCCATAGACGCCGTTGGCCGGATCGGTCAAAGCTTCGGCCGCCTTCATCATCTCGTCGAAATTCGTGGGATAGGCGACGCCCTTCTTCTGGAACAGCTCCTTGTTCCAGTAGACCATGAAATAATCGACCGACCACGGCAGCGACAGCATCTCGCCGCCGTCCTTGGCGTAGGTCAGGCCGGCCGCCGAATAATCGGATTCGTTGTTCTCGGGCTCGGCAAGCGCGGGGTTCTTCATGAAGCCGGACACGGGCGCGAGCCACTTGCCGCGCTCCATGAGCCGCTTCTGCACGTGATAGGAGAGATGCGCGACGTCGAAATTCGGCCTGCCGCTGGCGAATTCGATCGCGACCTTCTGGCGTTGCTGCTGCTCCGGAATGACTTCCGAGCCGATCTCGATGCCGGTGAGCGCGGTGAATTCCTTCTCGTATTTCTGCAGCAGTGCGCCGCGCGGACCCTTGATGAGATTGGCCGCGAGCTTCGTGCCCCAAAACTTCCTGTAGGGGGGCGCGGCGAAGGCGAGGGGGGGCGCCCCGTTCAGGCCTGGGGCGAGGCCCGCCATTTCGCGACGCGTGAATCCGCTTCTAGCGACCATTTCGTCCTCCCGGGATCGCCGTGCTGCGCCGGCTATGAGCCTAGCATGGCAGAGCGCGGCGGGAGCGTCGAGGCGAAAGACCTATTGCAATGCGGCGTCGATGTGGAGGGCGAGCCAAACGGTGGGCCGCGCGGCATCCGTCCATTCGACGCGATGACGGACGTGGGCGGGAATCTCGAGCCAGTCGCCGGCTTTCAGCGCGCGCGGCTGCGCCTCGCCGTCGATAAGAATGCTCGCCGCGCCGGCGATGACGCAGACCCATTCGTCCTGCGGCTGATCGTACCAGAAGCCTGGCGGGCTCGCCTGGCCGGTGGAGACGATGCGTTCGATGCGGACGCTGGGCCGCGCGAGCAGCGTTTCGAAACGTTCGTCTGCGAGACGCGCGGGAATATCGGAGAGCAGGCTGCCGTGTCGAACCATCGCGCGCGCTTCCTCATCGAACCCGACATGTCATGCCCGCGAAAGCGGGCATCCAGCCCGGCGCTGCTCTGGATCCCCGCTTTCGCGGGGATGACAGGCGCGGGGTCGCGGCCGGTCACCCGAAATATCGTTGGAGAATCTCCTCATAAATCTCCGCCAGCCGGTCGAGATCGGCGATCTCCACATTCTCGTCGGTCGCATGAATGGTCTTGCCGACGAGGCCGAATTCCAGCACCGGGCAGTAATTCGCGATGAAGCGCGCGTCCGACGTGCCGCCGGTGGTCGACAGTTCCGGCGTGCGGCCGGTTTTCTTCTCGATCGCCGCCGCGACCATGTCGGTGAAGCCGGAGCGCTGCGTGCGGAAGGAAATCGAATTGGTCGGATGCAGCTTCACGCGCGCATCGGCGCCCTGCGCTGCCTCCGCCACGATTTCCCTGATCCGCGCGCCGAGCGTGTCCGGCGTCCAGATATCGTTGAAGCGCACGTTGAACTTCGCCGTCGCCTCGCCCGGGATAACGTTGCGCGCCGCATTGCCGACGTCGACGGAGGTGACGACCAGCCGCGTCGGATCGAAGGCGGCGTTGCCGTCGTCGAGCGGCGCGGCCGACAGCGCCGTGACGATGCGCGCGAGTGCGGGAATCGGATTGTCGGCCTGCTGCGGATAGGCGGAATGACCCTGCCGGCCGACGACCGTGATGTCGCCGTTGAGCGAGCCGCGCCGGCCGATCTTGATCATGTCGCCGAGCGCGTTCGGATTGGTCGGCTCGCCGACGATCGCATGCGAGAATTTCTCGCCGCGCGCGGCCGCCCATTCGAGCAGCTTGACCGTGCCGTTGATCGCCGGTCCTTCCTCGTCGCCGGTGATGAGCAGCGAGATCGTTCCCTTCGGCTTGCCGTGTTTTGCGACATAGCGCAGCGCGGCCGCCGCGAAGGCGGCGACGCCGCCCTTCATGTCGCAGGCCCCGCGCCCCCAGACGCGGCCCTCAGCCACTTCCGCCGAGAAGGGCGGAAAGCGCCACAGCGATTCGTCGCCGGTCGGCACGACGTCGGTATGGCCAGCGAAGGTGAGATGCGGCGCGGCTTCGCCGATGCGCGCGTAGAGATTTTCGACATCCGGCGTGTCCCTGTCGGAAAAAGTCACGCGATGCGTCTCGAAGCCGGCTTCGCCAAGCAGCTTTTCCAGATAGGCCAGCGCGCCGCCCTCCTTCGGCGTGACGGAAGGGCAGCGGATGAGGGCGCGGGTTATGTCGAGGGGAGTGGAAGTCATCGGAAACGTCCCTTCGCGATCAGGTCGAACATTTCCAGCACCGTCCAGATCGCGACGACGATCAAGGCGACTTCGCAAGCCCACACTGCGGCGCGCGGCATGACCTCGGCCACGCGCGGCTGCAGCCAGGCGGCGGCGCCGGCCACCAGCATGGCGAGCGGCAGCAGGCCGGCCAGGCCCAGCGGCGCCGGCCGTCCGCGATCGCGAAAACGCTTGGCGCCGAGATTGACCCAGGAGATGGCGATGAAAATCGTCAGCGCGGCATAAGCGAGAATGTAGGTATTGGCGGCGAGCGCAGCCGGATCGAAAAAGGCGCGCTCGCTCAGCGGCCGGTTGGCCCAGGGCAACAGGGCCAGCATGACCGCCGTCGTGACGGCGAACGACAGCGCGAGCGGCGCGGCGGCGCGCAGCCAGCGCGCGCGGTCGATGCGCCCCTGATCGGTCCGGTAGAGAAAGCGGAAGCCAGACGCCTCGTCAGCCATCAGTCGCGCAAGAGCTCGTTGATGCCGGTCTTGGAGCGCGTCTGCGCGTCGACCGTCTTCACGATGACAGCGCAATAGGTCGACGGGCCCCAGTTCTCGCCGGGCAGCGGCTTGCCGGGCACATTGCCGGAGACCACTACCGAATAGGGCGGCACGTAGCCGATATGCGTCTTGCCGGTCGCGCGGTCGATGACCTTGGTGGAGGCGCCGATGTAGACGCCCATGGCCAGCACCGCGCCCTGCCCAACCACGACGCCCTCGACGACCTCGGAACGGGCGCCGATGAAGCAATCGTCCTCGATGATGGTCGGGCCGGCCTGCAGCGGCTCCAGCACGCCGCCGATGCCGACGCCGCCCGACAGATGGACGTTCTTGCCGATCTGCGCGCAGCTCCCGACCGTCGCCCAGGTGTCGACCATCGTGCCGCTGTCGACGAAGGCGCCGAGGTTGACGAAGGACGGCATGAGCACGACGCCCGGCGCGATATAGGCGGAGCGGCGCACGATGCAGTTCGGCACGGACCGGAAGCCGGCGGCGGCATGTTCGGCCGCGCCCCAGCCCTCGAACTTGGACGGCACCTTGTCCCACCAGCTCGCGCCGCCCGGACCGCCGGAAATGGTCGTCATGTCGTTGAGACGGAAGGACAGCAGCACCGCCTTCTTCAGCCATTGATTGACCGTCCAGGCCCCCTTGCCGGATTTGGCGGGATCGCGCTCGGCCACGCGGGCCTGGCCTGCGTCGAGCAGCGCAAGCGCCTTTTCCACGGCGTCGCGCACGTCGCCGTGCGTGGCGGGGCTCACGTTGGCGCGGTCCTCGAAGGCGGCTTCGATGATGCGCTGGAGGTCGGCGTGGGACATGGATTTGCTTTCTTGTCGGTCTCGGGCGGCGGAGGTTTCGTCGCTCGGCCCGCCGCTGTCAATGGCGGCAGGCCGGCGGTTTGGCGGAAAGCTCGGCCGGGACTATGCTGGCCGCTCGAAAATCGGGGAGTCGGCCATGGTTCGAGTGTTTCTGGCGGGCGTCGCGATCGCCGCATTCGCCTCCGGCGCGCTGGCCGCGACGCCGAAAAAAGCCCGGAAGCCGAAACCGCCGTCGGCGGTCGAAATCGTGAACCAGCGGTCGGTGAAACTCGAATCCTTCACGCTCGCGGCCGCCGACAAGCCGGACAAGCCGGTCGCCACGCTCGTCAAGCCGCTCGACGGCGGCGCGAAGATCAAGCTGAAGATTGTCGGCGCCAGGAGCTGCGCCTTCGTCGCGGCATGGAAATTCGAGGATGCCGGCGACCAGGCGGAAGTCGACCTGTGCAACGATCCGAAGGTCGTGCTGACGGATTGAGCCGTCTCAGCGGGCGGCTTCGCGCTCCATCAAATCCGCGACCTCTTCCATCGCCGCGATAATCGGCGCGGCGTCGCCCTCGACCCGCGCGAAGACCAACGCGCCCTCGAGCGCCATGACGGCGAGCCGCGCCAGTCTTTCCGCCCGCGCCCGCGCCACGCCTTCCTGAAGCAGCTTTTCGCGCAGGACGCCGGTCCAGCCGGCGAACGCCGAGCGGCCGGCCTCCGCGGTTCTCGATTTCTCCGCGGCGGTTTCAAGCAGCGTGGTCGCTATTGGGCAGCCGTCGCGGAAGTTCGATTCCGCCATCCATCCGGCGACGAGAGCGCCGTAGCGACGCAGGACCGCCGCCGCGGATTCTTCCTGCCCGGCCAGTTCGGCCAGCGTCGCCTGCACCTTGTCGCCGGCGTAGCGCAGCGCCTCGAGCGCGATATTGTCCTTGCCGCCCGGAAAATAGTGGTAGAGCGAGCCTTTCGGCGCGCCGCTCGTCTCGATGATGTCCGAGAGCCCGGTCGCGGCGTAGCCGCGCTGGCGCAGAAGCTGCGCGGTCGCGCGCACGATCTTGTCGCGCTGGCTGCTTCGGTCCTGACCCGCAGAAATCTCCGCCATGCCCGATTCTCTAATGCGATCCGTATTGTCTCGCAAGAAAAATTATATAGACTGGTCTATATAATTCTGGAGACGACATGAGCGATCCGCCCCAGGGCTTCGCGCCGCATTTCCGGAGGTCGCCTCTGACCGAACCGTGGGAGCCGATCTATTCGCGCAGGACGGATACCGCCGTCGTGATCGGCCTGCGGGCCGGCCCCGCGCACCTCAACTCGCGCGGGCTGGTGCATGGCGGACTGCTGACGTGCCTGGCCGACAACGCCATGGGCCTGTCATGCGGGCTGCGTCTGGCGAAAGGCCCGCGCCTGCTGACCGCCAATCTTTCGATCGACTTTCTCAGCGTCGCCTCGTCCGGCCAGTGGATCGCATTCGAGACCACTTTCGTGCGGCCGGGGCGGACATTGTGTTTTGCGCAGGCCTTCGTGACAGCCGACGGCGAAATCTGCGCGCGGGCGAACGGCGTGTTCCGTGTCGTCGAACCGAAGGGAACGACGGCATGAGCGCGCGCAATCTTCTGGCCGAAGTTGCGGCCGTTAACGCGTCCGCCGCCTTCAATCGATGGGCGGGCTTCGAGGTCGTCGCCGCGGCGCCGGGCCGCGTGACGCTGCGCATGAACTGGCGGGAGGAGGCCGGCCAATATGCGGGCTTCCTGCATGCGGGCCTCGTCGGCGCGCTGATCGACACGACCTGCGGCTTCGCCGCATTCACACAGGCAGGCCAGGTGCTGGCGTCGCACTATTCCGTCAATTGCCTTGCGCCGGCGGTCGGCCACGCCTTCATCGCGACGGCGGAGGTCGTGCGCGCCGGCAGGCGGCAGATTTTCACGCGCGCCGAATTGTTCGCCGAAGGCGACGACGGCGCGCGCAAACTGGTGGCGACGGGCGAAACGATCCTGATGACGGCGAGCTAGATCCGGTTGCCGATCTGCTTGCCGGGCGCCGCGGCGAAAAGCGCCTGCGTGTAGGGATGCTTCGGCGCGGCGAAGACGTCTTTCGTCACGCCCTGCTCGACCACCGCGCCCTTCTGCATGACGACGATGCGGTCGCAGATCTGCGCGGCGACGCGCAGATCATGCGTGATGAACAGCAGCGCCAGCGCGAATTTCTCGCGCACCTCGTCGAACAGTTTCAGCACCTGCGCCTGCACCGACACGTCGAGCGCGGAAACGGCCTCGTCGGCGATCAGCACTTCGGGCTGCGGCATGAGCGCGCGCGCGATGCAGATGCGCTGGCGCTGGCCGCCGGAGAATTGATGCGGGAAACGATCGAGCGACTGACGCGGCAGGTGGACGAGATCGAGCAGATCGCCAGCGCGGCTCAGCGCCTCGGCCTCCGACATGCCGAAATTGACGGGCGCCTCGATCATGCTCTGCGCCACCGTGCGGCGCGGGTTGAGCGAGCGATAGGGGTCCTGGAACACGATCTGCATGCGCTTGCGATGATCGCGCAGGGCGCGTTCCGGCAGTTTGGCGTAGTCGGCGCCGTCGATGGCGATCTCGCCGGCCGTCGGATCGATGAGACGCGCGACGCAGCGCGCGACCGTCGACTTGCCCGATCCGGATTCGCCGACGATGCCGACGGTTTCGCCGCGGCGGATATCGATCGAGACATCCTTGACCGCCTCGACCACGCGCTTCTTCTGGAACAGGCCGCCGGAGGAATAGACCTTGCGCAGGCCGCTGGTGTTGAGAACGACCGGCGCGCCGTCGAGCGGCTTGCGGTCGGCGGGCGTGAGCGAGGGCACTGCGCCGATCAGCATCTGCGTATAGGGATGCTGCGGCCGGTTGAGCACGTCGTCGGCCAGCCCCTGCTCGACCACCTTGCCCTTCTGCATGACGACGACGCGATGGGCGATTTCCGCGACGACGCCGAAATCATGGGTGATGAACAGAACGCCCGTGCCGCGCCGCGCGCGCAGTTCGGCGATGAGCTGCAGGATCTGCGCCTGCGTCGTCACGTCGAGCGCTGTCGTCGGCTCGTCGGCGATCAGCAGCGCGGGATCGAGCGCGAGCGCGCCGGCGATCATGGCGCGCTGGCGCTGGCCGCCGGACAATTGATGCGGATAGGCGCGCACGATCCGGTCGGGATCGGGCAGGTTGACCTGCCCGATGGTCTCCATCACGCGGGCGCGGCGCTCGGCCTGGCTCATCTGCGTGTGGACCTTGAGGACTTCCTCGATCTGGTCGCCGATGGTCTTGACCGGATTGAGCGCGGTCATCGGCTCCTGGAAGATCATCGCCATGCGCGAGCCGCGCAATTCGCGATAGCGCTTTTCGGAAGCGCCCATCAGCTCCTCGCCCTGGAGCCGGATGGAGCCTGCGACAGGCTTCACCTCGCGCGGCAGCAGGCCCATCACGGTGAAGGAGGAGACCGACTTGCCGGAGCCGGATTCGCCGACGACGCAGACGATCTCGCCCGCCGCGACCGAGAAGGAGACATCCTCGACGGCGTAGGGACGATCGGAACCCGGCGGCAGTTCGACGGTGAGACGGTCGACGACGAGAATGTCGCTCATCACACCCTCTTGCGCAGTTTGGGATCGAGACGGTCGCGCAGCGCGTCGCCGAGCACGTTGACGCAGAGCACCGTGATCGCGATGCAGACGCCGGGGTAGAGCATGTTGTGCGGGAATATCCGGAAATACTGGCGTCCCGCCGACATGATGTTGCCCCAGCTCGGCACTTCCGGCGGTATGCCGACGCCGAGGAAGGACAGGATGGATTCGACGAGGATCGCGGAAGCCGCCACGAAGGTCGCCTGCACGATCAAGGGCGCGACGCAGTTCGGCAGGACGTGGCGGAAGAGCAGAACCGGCGTCGGCGTGCCCGCCGTCACAGCCGCCTCGACATAGGGCTCTTCGCGGATCGACAGCACGATGGCGCGCACCAGGCGCACGACGCGCGGAATTTCGGGGATGGCGATGGCGACGATGACGGCCGCGATCCCCGCGCGCGACAGCGACACGAGGGCGATGGCGAGCAGGATCGGCGGGATCGCCATCAGCCCGTCCATGAAGCGCATGATGAGTCCGTCCGACCAGCGCACGTAGCCGGCCACCATGCCGATCGCCAGCCCGAAGGCGGTGGCGACGACCGCCACCAGCGCGCCGATGATCAGCGAGACGCGCGTGCCGTAGATGACGCGGCTGTAGATGTCGCGGCCGAGATTGTCGGTGCCCATGTGGAAGGTGAAGGGCGCTTTCGCGCCGTCGGGCAGCGTGATCTGGCCGACGAAGCCCGGCAGCTTGTTGCGCTGGGTCGGGTCGAGCAGCGCGGGATCGATCGTGCCGAGCCAAGGCGCGAGAATGGCGATCACCACCATGACGCCCAGGATGACGGCGGGAATGACGATCGCCGGCTCCCTGGCCGCCGCCGGCACGCGCAATTTGGCGAGGGCGCGGAACGTCTGGGTCTGCGCGCGATCGCTCAATAGCGGATCCTCGGGTCGAGCAGCGTGTAGGA
>DAIRCS010000086.1:0-14128 GCA_036796555.1 Rhodoblastus sp.
AGCGCCATTTCGAAGACCTTGAGGCCGGCGCCGAAGGTCGCGCAAATCTGGTTCACGGCCGCGCCGCCCGCGCCGAAATTGGCGACCATCTGCTTCGTCACTTCGCGCGGATAAGGCGAGACGCCCTGATCCGTCACGCCGTGATTACCGGCGAAGACGACCACCGTCGGGCGCTCGACCGTCGGCGGCGCCTTGGCCTGCCAGCCCGCGAGCCATTCGACGATTTCCTCCAGCCGCCCGAGCGAGCCCGGCGGCTTGGTCAGTTGCGCGTCGCGCGCGCGAACGGCGTCGATCGCCTGTCCGGACGCCTCGGGCATCACGTCCAGCAGATTGCGAAAATCGTCGAAAGGCTTGCCGGTCGTCGTCATGTTCAGGTCCGTCGCGAGGTTGCGCTGCCTTAGACCGCCGGGGCCCGAATGAAAAGGCTCGACATCGCGGCCGGAACCCCGCGCCGCCCGCGGCGTTTCGCCTCGACCCGAATGCGGAGGAACGGAAGATGCGATTCCTGCTCGGCCTGATTTTCGGCGTGCTCGTCGCCGTCGGCGCGGCCTATGTTCACGATTCCGCCATCCGCGCGCCCGACCAGCCCGCGATCGTCAACTGGACCGCGCTCGATTCGACGCTGCGGCTCGTCCGCGAGGACGTGGCGTCGGGCTGGGAACGGCTTTCGAAGGCCGCCCGGTCCTGAGTTTGTTCCAGCGCCTTGCGGACGCCGATCGCCTGGCGCATGAAGGCCCATGGCCTTCTCCGATGATTTCCTGTCCTGTCTGGGTTTCTGGTCACGTCTTCCGGTTGCGCATCGCGCCGCGCCGCCGGAATTCAGGAACCTCAGGGCGCTGCCCGTCGCGGCGCTGACGATCGCGCTGCCAGCCGTGGCGGTTCTCGCGCTCGGGCGCGCCTGCGGCCTGTCGCCGCTGACGGCCGCGCTCGCCGCGCTGGCCGCGCTCGCCGCCACGACAGGCGCCTTCCATGAGGACGGGCTCGCCGATAGCGCGGATGCGCTGGGGGGCGCGACGCCCGAACGGCGGCTCGATATCATGAAAGACAGCAGAATCGGGACGTTCGGCACGCTCGCCCTGATCTTTTCCGTGGCATTGCGCGCAGGCGCGCTCGCCGCGCTCATTCAGGTCTCCACGCCGCTCGCTTGTCTCGCGATTTTCGCGAGCGCCGCGGTCTCCCGCGTCGCCGGGCTGACGCCGCTTGCGACCCTGCCGGCCGCGCGCGAATCCGGCCTCGGCTTCGCGGCCGGCCGGCCCGACAGCGATGCGCTGCGGATCGCGATCGTCGGCGCGATCCTGTGCGCCGCCCTGCCCCTGCTGGCAGGCGCCTCGGCTGGCGCAACCGTGCTCGCCGCGCTCGGCGCCGCCGCAGCAGCCTTCGCCGTGGCGTCCCGCGCGCGCGCGCTGCTCGGCGGTCACACGGGCGATGTCGCGGGCGCGGCGCAGCAGCTCGCCGAGATCGCCTATCTCGTCATCATTTCGACGGTCGCGGCGGCATGAGCGGCGCCTTGCGCCCCCGCGCGGCGCAATCGCCTTGCACCGGCGTCTGCCGCATGGACGCGGCGACCGATCTCTGCGTCGGCTGCGGCCGCACGCTGTCGGAAATCGCCGACTGGGGATCGATGAGCGACACGGAGCGCGCGCGCGTCCGCGACATGCTGCCGGAGCGCATGAGCCGGCTCAGACGCGAAAGATCAGGCTCGCCAGAAAGCGGGCGATGACGACGACGAGGAAAATTCCGAAGGCGATCTCGAGCCGGCGCTTCGACCATCTGTGCGCGAGGCGCGCGCCGTAGGGCGCGGCCAGCGCCGCCATGGGCGCGATAAAGGCGAAGCCGACGAGCGATACGAAGCCGATCGAGCCGGGCGGCATGTCGGCCTTGCCGAGGCCGGCGAGCGCATAGCCGATGGCGCCCGGCGCCGAGACGAGCGCCCCGACGCCGGCCGCGGTGCCGACCGCCGTGTGGATCGAGGCGCCGAACAGCGACATGTAGAGATTGACGAGCTGGCCGCCGCCGACGCCCATCAACGCCGACAGCAGGCCGATGACGGCGCCGACCGCCCAGGACACCGGCCCCTTGGGCGGCGTCTCGCCGAGCTTCCAGCTCGTGTAGCCGCCGAGCATGCGCACCGCGGTGAAGAGCGATATGGCGACGAAGACGAGCTTGAAGAGCGCCGCTGGCGCATTGCGCGCGATCGCCGCGCCGAGCGACACGCCGACAATGACCGGGATCGCCCATCCCTTCAGGACGGACATGTCGACCGAGCCCTTCGAGAAATGCGTGCGCGCGGAGGCGAGCGACGTCGGCACGATGACGGCCAGCGAGGTGCCGACCGAAACGGGCATGGCGATCTCGTCCGCGACGCCGGTGAAACGCAGGGTCTGGTAGAGGACCGGCACGATGATGGCGCCGCCGCCGACGCCGAACAGGCCGGCGAGTACGCCGGTCGCGACGCCGGCTACGGCCAGCGCAGGCGCAAGCCAGACGAGATCGGAGTGGACGAGCGCGGAGAGGGTCACGCGGCGCGCGCCCGTGTCGCGCGGTCGACTTCCGCGACGGCGGCGCGCAGGACATCGACGCCGGCGCCGGGCTTGACCGCCTCGACCGCCAGATGGCGGCGGAAGGCGCGCGCGCCGGGGCGGCCGGCGAAAAGCCCGAGCATATGGCGCGTCATGGACGAAAGCCTCACGCCCTCGGCGAGACGCGCCTCGATATAGGGAATGAAGGCCTCGACCGCCTCGTGCGCATCCGCGACCGGCGCGGGCGTCCCGAACAGGTCGGGGTCGACAGAGAGCAGGATTTCGGGATCGTGATAGGCCGCGCGGCCGAGCATGACGCCGTCGACATGCGCAAGATGCGCGCGCGCCTCGCCGATCGACGCGATGCCGCCGTTGATCGCGATCGGCGTGGCGGGAAACGCCTGCTTCAGTTCGTAGACGAGCGGGTAGTGGAGGGGCGGGCCGCCGCGCTTTTTTCGGGGCGGCAGGCCCGGAACCCGGGCTTGGCGTGCATGGACGAGGATCGCGTCCGCGCCCGCCGCGGTCACGCGCCCCGCCATGTCGAACAGCGCCGCGCGCGGGTCCTGGTCGTCGACGCCGATGCGGCATTTGACGGTGACAGGCAGGTTCGCCGCGCGCTTCATCGCCGCGACGCAGTCCGCCACCAGCGCTGGTTCGCGCATGAGGCAGGCGCCGAAGCGCCCGTCCTGCACCCGGTCCGAGGGGCATCCGACGTTGAGATTGATTTCGCGATAGCCGAAATCGGCGCAGATGCGCGCGGCCTCCGCAAGCCCGCGCGGATCGGCGCCGCCCAGTTGCGCGGCGACCGGCTGCTCGGCGGGATCGAAACCGATGAGCCGCGCGCGCTGGCCGTGAACGACCGCCGCCGACGTCACCATCTCCGTATAGAGCAGCGCATGACGCGTCATGAGGCGATGGAAGAAGCGGCAATGCCGATCCGTCCAGTCCATCATCGGGGCCACGCAGAACCTATACGATTGATTTTGCTGCATCTACTCGTGTCATCAAAAAGATGTAAGGCGTCGTGCGCAGGCAATCTTGCGCTGCGACGACCCCCGTTCCCGCTTTTCGACGCTTCAGCGCACCGGATCGGTGGTTCTCACTAAACTAAAATCCGGCGCTTGGAGAGCCCGCATCCGCGGAAAGGTGCAATGCATCAACGGGGCTTCTTCGCCGCAAGAGCGCGTGTCCGCCGTAGCCGCGTTGCTCCAGGCATGGGGGGAGTCATTGTCTCTTGTCCAGATATGGACTATATCCAGATATGTCCAAATTGCGGAGCCAGACCATGTCCTCGGCGCCCAAGTTCACGACATCCCCGGCCGAATCGGGACCTCTACAATTCGACAAGGAGCGGTTCGCGCCCGCCAATCGACGGCGTCTCAGCCCCCCTGCCCTGCGGACCTTTCTCGCGATCGCCGATCTGTGGGGCCTGACCGAGGCGCAGCGCCTCTCGATGCTCGGCTACCCCTCCCGGTCCACCTACCACAATTGGTGCAGGCAGGCGCGCGAGCATGGCGGCTTCACGCTCGACGTCGACGTGCTGACGCGCATTTCGGCCGTACTCGGCATTCATCAGGCGCTCGGGATCCTGTTCCCGACCGAAGCCCTCGGCGTGGACTGGCTGCGCACCCCACATAATGCGATCGTTTTCGGCGGCCGGCCGCCGCTCGATCTCGTGACGAGCGGCTCGCAGGACGGGCTGCTGACGGTCCGGCGCTTTCTGGATGGCGCGCGCGGCGGCGTCTATATGCAGCCGAACGCCGTCGATGCGGCGTTCACGCCTTACGACGATACAGAACTTGTCTTCCGGTGACGCGCTTGGCCCCTTCGCCGCGCCCCGCCTATCGCCTCATCCCCTCGCAATTTCCGCCTATCGGCCTGTTCGACACCGTCGCGACAGCCGCCGACCTCGCGGCCGTGATGGACCTCGTCGGCTGGACCAACGACCGGCTGGTGGCCGAGCGCATCGCCCGCCTGCCGCAAAGCGAATGGGTCTACGGGACGCCCAACGCCAGCATCGTCATGGCGGCCTTTCTTCACGCCGCGCCGGGCGGAATGCGGTTCAACGGCCCCGACCTCGGCGCCTGGTACGCCTCCGACGATATCCGCACTGCGGCGGCCGAGGTCGGCCATCATCTCCGGCGCGAGGCCGTCGCGCGCAGCGTCGCCACGATGAGCCGAACCTATCGCGCCTATACGGCGACGCTAGCTGGCGATTACCTCGACATTCGCGGACGGCAGGCCGAATATCCTGATATCTACGCCGGCGAAAGCTATGACGCCTCTCAAGGATTCGGCGAGGGCGTGCGCTCGTCCGGCGGCGCCGGGATTCTTTATACAAGCCTGCGGCGGCGATCAGGCGTCAAGGTCGTCGCGTTCCGTCCGCGGCATATCGGCGACATCCTGCAGGAAGATCATTTCGAGATCGCGGTCTCCGCGGCGGGCCGCACGATCGATATCCGCAAGCTGACGCACTGATTGACGCGGCCCTCGAACTCCGGGAACACGATGAAGAAGATCGGCTTTCTATCGTTCGGCCACTGGACGCCCTCGCCCCAATCGCAGACGCGGTCCGCGTCGGACGCGCTGTTGCAGTCCATCGACCTCGCCGTCGCGGCCGAGGAGCTGGGCGCGGATGGCGCTTATTTCCGCGTGCACCATTTCGCGCGCCAGCTCGGCTCGCCCTTCCCGCTGCTCGCCGCGGTCGGCGCCAGGACGAAGCATATCGAGATCGGCACGGCCGTCATCGACATGCGCTACGAGAACCCGCTCTATATGGCGGAGGACGCGGGCGCCGCCGATCTCATCGCCGGCGGCCGCCTGCAACTCGGGATCAGCCGCGGCTCGCCCGAGCAGGTGATCGACGGCTGGCGCTATTTCGGCTACGCGCCGGCCGAGGGCCAGAGCGACGCCGACATGGCGCGCCGCCATGCGGAAGTCTTTCTGGACGTGCTCAAGGGGCAAGGCTTCGCCGAGCCCAATCCGCATCCGATGTTTCCGAACCCGCCGGGCCTCCTGCGCCTCGAGCCCTATTCGGAGGGCTTACGCGAGCGCATCTGGTGGGGCGCGGCCACCAACGCCACCGCCGAATGGGCGGCGAAGCTCGGCATGAACCTGCAAAGCTCGACGCTCAAGTTCGACGAAGGCGGCGAGCCCTTCCACATCCAGCAGGCCAACCAGATCCGCGCGTTCCGCGCGGCTTGGAAGGCGGCTGGCCATACGCGCGCGCCGCGCGTCTCGGTGAGCCGCAGCGTCTTCGCGCTCGTCAACGACATGGACCGCGCCTATTTCGGCGGCGGCGGCAAGGAGCAGGACCAGATCGGCTTCATCGAGGCGGACACGCGCGCGATTTTCGGCCGCAGCTATGCGGCGGAGCCCGATGTGCTGGCGAAGGAGCTTGCCCAGGACGAGGCCATCGCCGAGGCCGACACGCTGCTGCTGACCGTGCCGAACCAGCTCGGCGTCGCCTACAACGCCCATGTGATCGAGGCGATCCTCAAGCACGTCGCGCCCGCGCTCGGCTGGCGCTAGCCGCCGCAAGCGATCGAGCTTCAGCAACCGGCGGAGGAGCGCGACCTCCGGCCGTCGCGCGCGCGGCGGCTGTCGATCCCTTCAGCGCGGCCACGCCATTTATGAATTTTTAACCAAGGCGTCGTTTGCGTCGTGGCGGCCCACCCCGTCTCGTAACCACGGAATTCCGTGGATTTCGCGGCGATTCGACGTTCGAGAAAATTCACCTTGTCGTCGCTTTTGTCTTCCCCGGTCGACCGCTTAGCCGCGATTTAACCGTGCAAGTCTAGTTTCGCGTCACACGAATTGCGTCCGGGCTGCCGGACTTCGCATACCGGAGGCGAAAAATGCTGGATACCCTGCGACCGCTCATCGACAAGCACGCTCGCCTGCCCGTGAAGGCGGAGACGCTGGCGTCGGGCCAGGACCTCTACGCCGCGGGCCTCACCTCCTTCGCCGCCGTGCAGTTGATGCTGGCGCTCGAAGAGGCCTTCGACATCGAATTCCCCGAGCGCATGCTCAACCGCCGCAGCTTCGCGACGATGGATTCGATCGCCGCCTGTATCGTCGAACTGCGCCCGCAGGCGCTTGCGTCATGAGTTCACTCGTCGCGCGCGCGCAACTCGTCGGCGCGGTTGCCGCGCAATATTGCGAAGATGTCGACAAGGAAGGGCGGTTCCCGTCCGAAGCCGTGCGGGCGATGAAGGAGGCGCGCCTTCTCTCGGCGTTCATTCCGCGCGCGTTCGGCGGCGAGGGCGCCGATCTCTCCGAGATCGCGGAAGTCGTCTCGATCATCTCGCAGGCGTGCGCGTCCGCAGGCATGACCTACGCGATGCACCAGATCAAGGTGTCGAGCGTGATCAGCCACGGCGACAAGGCCGAATGGCATCAGGATTTCATGCGGCGCATCAGCCGCGACCAATTGCTCGTCGCCTCCGCCACGACCGAAGGCGGCGTCGGCGGCAATCTGCGCAACAGCATCTGCGCCGTCGAGCGCGACGGCGACCGCTTCACGCTCGCGAAAGACGGTTGCGTGATTTCCTACGGCCGCGACGCCGACGCCATCCTCATCACCGCGCGCAGCCGTCCGGACGCGCCGGCCTCCGATCAGGTGATGGCGGTGCTGACCAAGGACCAATATAAACTCGAGCTGACCGGCGTGTGGGACGCGATGGGCATGCGCGGCACCTGCTCCGACAATTTCAAGTTCTCGGCCGAAGGCGACGTCGCGCAGGTCCTGCCGAACGACTTCGGCGAGATCGCCGCCAAGTCGATGCTGGCGATCTGCCACATCCTGTGGAGCGCGGTGTGGTACGGCATCGCCTCGAGCGCCGTGTCGCGCGCGCAGTCCTTCGTGCGCGCCGAAGCCCGCCGCAATCCCGGCCAGACGCCGCCCGGCGCGCTGCGCGTCGCGGAAGCCGCCAACATGCTGCAGCTCATGCGCTCGAACACGATCGCAGGCCTTTCGCGCTTTGCGGACGCCAAGCTCGACGAAGACGATCTCGGATCTGTCGGGTTCATCGTGGCGATGAACAACATCAAGATCGGCGCCTCGCGCATGGTGGTGGACATCATCAACCACGCGCTGCTGATCACCGGCATCAACGGCTATCGCAACAACACGCCCTACAGCGTCGGCCGCCATATGCGCGACGCGCTCTCGGCGCAGATCATGATCTCGAACGACCGCATCTTCGGCAATGTCGCGAACCTCTTGCTGATGCACCGTCTCGATCCGTCGCTGGCGGCCTGAGCATGTGCGAGGCCTGCCCCACATTGCTCGACAAGCTCCTGCATCGCGGGCTGCTCGTCGACACCGGCATCGACGGACTCTATGGCCGTTCGGGCGAGTTCGAGCAGGTGATCGACGGTTTCGACCGGCTGATCTCGAAAACCGGCGCCGATCAGAAGGCGGAGGTCCTGCGCTTTCCGCCCGGGATGAACCGTGCGCTGTTCGAGAAGAGCGGCTATCTCAAGAGCTTTCCGCAGCTCGCGGGCACCGTGCATTCCTTCGCCGGCAACGACAAGGATCACGCGCTCCTGCTCGACCGTCTCGCCGAGAGACAGCCCTGGTGGGAGAAGCAGGAGATCACCGACATCGTGCTCACGCCTGCGGCCTGCTATCCGCTCTATCCGACCGCCGCCAAACGCGGCCCACTGCCGGAAGACGGCCTGATCTTCGACCTCAATTCCTATTGCTTTCGTCACGAGCCCTCGAAGGAGCCGACACGCCAGCAAATGTTCCGCATGCGCGAATATGTGCGGATCGGAACGCCGGACCAGGTCGTCGCCTTCCGCAAGAACTGGCTGGAGCGGGGACAGGCGCTGATCGCGAAACTCGGCCTGCCCTTCAATGTCGACGTCGCCAACGACCCGTTCTTCGGCCGCGCGGGCCGCGTGATGGCGTCGAGCCAGCGCGATCTCGGGCTGAAATTCGAACTGCTGGTGCCCGTCAACAGCGAGGAGAATCCGACGGCCTGCCTCAGCTTCAACTACCATCAGGATCATTTCGGCTCGACCTGGGACATCCGCACCGCCGCAGGCGAAATCGCCCATACGGCCTGCGTCGGCTTCGGCATGGAGCGCGTCGCCATCGCGCTGTTGCGCCATCATGGGCTCGACATAGCCAAATGGCCGGCCGAGGTGCGCGATGCCCTCTCCCTCTGAGGGCGCATTCGCGCCGAAGGCCGATCCCGATTCCTATCGGGCGTCGAGCCTGCACGATCCCGCGCGCGACTGGCCGCAGACCAATTGCTACGCCGATCTCTGGATCGAGGCCCTGCATGCGCGCGGCCTGCCGCCGGAAGCCATGCTCGGCTTCACCGCGACGCTCGATTTCGAGGGCGACCAGTTCACCTTCTTCAAGCCGCCGCTCGAGGATATCGAACTGCTCTACGGATTCGTCGTGCACGAATTGTCGCTCTACGACGATCTGGCCGGCCATGTCGCTGAGCAATGCGCGCGCGGGCGTCTGGTGATGGTCGAGACCGATGCGTTCCACCTGCCCGATACGCGCGGCGTCAGCTATGGCGTCGAGAGCTCGAAGACGACGATCGGCGTCAATCGCATCGACGTCGCGGCCAAGCGTGTCGACTATTTTCACAACGAAGGCTATTTCCGCGCGGAAGGCGCCGACTACGAGGGGCTGATGGCCTTCGGCGCGTCGGAGGGCCGCGCGAAACTGCCGCCCTACGCGGAAATCGTGAAAGCGCGTCGCGCGCCTCTCGAGTCCGGCGCGATGCGCGAATGCGCGCGCGCCCTGCTCGCCCGACACCTCAATCGCAGGCCCGCGGACAATCCCGTCGAAGCCTTCGCGGAACGATTGCCGGCGCTCGTTGCGCGCGCCTCGGCGCGGGAGCCGGAGTTCTTTCACAAATTCGCATTCAATTCGCTGCGGCAGCTCGGCGCGAATTTCGAGCTGATGTCGTCAAACCTGGCGTGGCTGGCCGAAGGCGACGAGTTCGGCGCGGAGATCGAAGCCTGCCGCGCGATCGCGACCGGCGCCAAATCCTTCCAGTTCCTGCTCGCGCGCGCGATCGTGCGGCGCAAGACGGTTGGCCTGGAGGCGCCGCTGGCGGCGCTCGCGGCGAATTACGATCGCCTGTTCGACGGTCTGACCCGGCGCGAGACCGCGCTCCGCCTCGCGTCCTGACGGAGGGCCGCCATGCGGCTCTGCGCCGATTGGTCCATGGCGATCTGCGAACCCGACGCGGCGCCCTCTCCGCGCGAAGCCGCCGCTCTCGATTTCGCACCGGCGCCGGTTCCCGGAACGGCGGCGCAGGCGCTGATCGACGCAGGCCGCTGGTCATGGGACGATCCGGTTCCGCTCGACGACCGCGACGCCTGGTATTGCACGACCGTCGAAGGCGCAGGCGCGCACGTCCTGATCTTCGAAGGGCTCGCGACATATGCGGATATCTGGCTCGACGACACGCTGATATCGACAAGCGACAACATGTTCGTCGAACATCGCGTCGAATGCGAGCTCTCCGGCGCGCATCGCCTGTCGATCCGCTTTCACGCAATCAATCGCATGCTGACGGAGCGCAAGGGCCGCGCGAAATGGCGGCCGCGCATGATCCAGCCGGCGCATCTTCGCTTCGCCCGCACGAGCGCGCTCGGCCGCATGCCGGGTTTTGCGCCGCCGGCGCCGCCCGTTGGACCATGGCGGCCCGTGCGGCTCGTGTCGCGCGCGACGCCGGCGCTGCTTTCCTCGCGGCTCGAGGCGCGGCGCGCCGACGGCGCGATCCATGTGGAAATCGAACTCGCGGGCCCCGCGAGCGCCCCGCCGATGGCCCGGTGCGAGGACGCAACCTGCGCGCTCGCGCCGCTCGGCGGCCATCGCTATGCCGGGCTATTGCAGCTTGAGTCCGTCGAGAACTGGACCCCGCACACGCACGGCGCGCCGCGCCTGTATGAGGTTCATGTCGTCGTCGACGGCGAGACGGTCTCGCTCGGCCGCACGGGATTCCGCGCGATCGAGGTCGATCGCGGCGCCGACGGCGCGGGCTTTGCGCTGCGCGTGAACGGCCTCGCCGTCTTCTGCCGCGGCGCGGTCTGGACGCCGCTCGATCCGCTGTCCCTGCAAAACGATCCCGCGCATCTCGCCCGAACGATCGACCTCGCGCGCGAGGCCGGCGTCAATATGCTGCGGGTCGGTGCGACCGGCGTCTACGAAAGCGACGACTTCTACCGCGCCTGCGACGCTGCCGGCATCCTGGTCTGGCAGGATTTCATGTTCTCCAATTTCGACTATCCCGCCGGCGACGCCGACTTCATCGCATCGGTCGAAACGGAAGCCCGCCGATTTCTCGCGCGCACGCGCGGTTCGCCCTCGCTCGCAATTCTCTGCGGCGGCAACGAGGTCTACCAGCAAGCCGCGATGATGGGAGTGGCGGAAGCCAACTGGCGCTCGCCGCTGTTCGAGGACATCCTGCCGCGCATCTGCGCCGACGCGCGGCCGGACGTCGCCTATGTCGTCAACTCGCCCTCGGGCGGCGCCCTGCCCTTTCACGCGGACGCCGACGTCTCGCACTATTACGGCGTCGGCGCCTATCGCCGTTCGCTCGACGACGCGCGGCGCGCGAACGTGCGCTTCGCATCCGAATGTCTGGGCTTCGCCAATGTTGCGGAGACGCGCGCGCTCGAGCGCGATTTCGGCGCGGCGCCTCTTTCCTCGCCGCTCTGGCGGCCGCGCATTCCGCGCGACCAGGGCGCGATGCAGGATTTCGAGGACGTGCGCGACCATTATGTCGGCCTTCTCTACGAGGTCGACCCGCAGCGACTGAAGATCGAGGCGCCCGATCGCTACCTCGATCTTTCGCGCGCCGCCGTCGCGGAGACGATCGAAGCGACGATCGGCGAATGGCGCCGGCCGGGCTCGACCTGCGCCGGCGCGCTCCTGTGGTTCTGGAAGGACCTTTGGGCGTCGAGCGGCTGGGGCGTTCTCGACTGGACCGGCGCGCCGAAGTCGCCGTGGTGGGCGATGCGGCGCGCCTTCAGGCCCGTCCAGGTCTTCCTCGCCGACGAAGGCGTCAACGGCTTGCATGTTCATTGCCTCAACGAGCGCGACGAACCGTTCGTCGGGCGCGTGTCGCTGCGGTGCTATCGCGACGGCGCGACCGTCGTGATGCATGCGGACCGCGAGATCGAAATTCCGCCGCGCGGCGCCGTCACGTTGCGCGACTGCGAGCTGTGGGGCGCCTTCTTCGACACGGCCTACGCCTATCGGTTCGGTCCGCCCTCGCACGAGGCGACGGTCGCGACGCTGGCGGATCCCGACGCCACGCTCGTCGCCGAGGCCTGGCATTTCCCGGTCGGACGATCGGCCGCGTTGTTTTCGCCCACCGTCAGCGTCGACGTGATCCGCGATGCGGAAGGTTTTGGCCTGCGCCTGGAAGCCGAACGAATTGCGCAATCGATCAAGATCGAGGATGCGCGCTTGACGCCGCGCGACAACTGGCTGCATCTCGCGCCGGGCGCGCCGAAGGTCATCCGGTTTCTCGAACGCGACGCGCCGCCGCGCGGTCATGTTGCCGCGCTCGGTTCGCCGGCGGTATCCTATCGTGCGGATTGACCGCGCGAGAATGCGATGAGCGAGACGAGACTGCCCGATCCGCTGCTCACGACATCCGTGCAGCCGGACTGGATCGACTACAATGGGCACATGAACGACGCGGCCTATGCGCGCATCTTCAGCTTGTCCGTCGACCGGCTGATGGCTGCAATCGGCCTCGACCAGGACGGGCGCGACCGCACGAGCCTGACGATCTACACGCTGACGATGACGATCCATTATCTGCAGGAGGCGCATCTGGGCGAAGCGCTGTCGGTGTCGGGCCGCATTCTCGAACATGACGACAAGCGCCTGCGTCTCTGGTTCGAGTTGAAGCGCGGAGACGGCTCGATTTCGGCGCTCAACGAACAGGTCCTGCTCTGCGTCGATCAATCCGGCGACAAGCCGCGCGCCGCGCCCTTCGCGTCGGACCAGATCGCGCGCATTCGGGCGTTCCACGCGGCCGACGCGCATCTGCCGCTGCCGAAACAGGCCGGTCGGGGCATCAGTCTTCGTAAGGCGGAATAGCGAATCCGGCCGCGGCAAGGCGCACGAGATCCCCGGGCGTGTCGACGTCCCAGATTTCGGCGGGCTCTTCCCATGCGATGGCGAGGCGCGAGAGACGTTCGCGCGTGAGCGCCATTACGGCGTCCGCCCCCCACGGCATGTCCGTGAAAAGCTCGGGGACCGGCCGTTGAAGTCCGACGAGCCCATAGCCGCCGTCGGCAGTCGGCAGGAACACGGCCGGCGCGCGCGACAGCGCGTCGGCGCAGGCTTGCAGGAGCGTGGCGTCGATGGACGGGCAATCCGATCCCATCAGCAGCAGCGGGCCGTTCGCGCTGTCGAAGGCGGCGCTCATGCGCGCCCCGAGATCGCCCACCGGCTGCGCGCGCAGGGCCACGCCAAAGCCGAGGGCGCATTCGGCGAAGAAGGGATGATCCGTATCCGGCGCGCACCAGAGCGTCGCAGGCAAGCCCCATCGCGCGACTTCGCCGAGCGCATGTCGCACGAGCGCGGCGTGGAGCTTCGCGGCGCCGGCCGCGCCGAGCGCCGGGATCAGCCGCGTCTTGGCGCGGCCGCGTTCGGGCGCGCGCGCCATCACGGCGATGGAGACGTCACGCGTCATCCGCATATCCGTAGTCGCGCGCGAGTTTCGCCGGATCGGCGCCGCGGAAATACGCCAGACGCAGGCGCCACATCAGGAAGACGGTTCGCCAGAAACCGTTTCGATCCCAGCGGCGACCGGAGGTCGAGACCTTCGCCGTCAGGCGCGCGGGCCGCGATTGACGCTTCAGCGCCTTCGACAGCGCGATATCCTCCATCAGCGGAATGTCAGGAAAGCCGCCGACGCGCCCGAATGCGGCGCGCGTGACGAACATGGCCTGATCGCCGGTGGCTACGCCCGTCAGCCGCGAGCGCAGGTTCATCAGCGCCGCGACCATCGGCAGCAGCGGATGCGCGCCGAGGATACGCACGTCGAAACGCCCCCAGACGCGGCGCCCGTCCGCCAGCGCGCGCCGGACGAGCTCGATCGCATCCGGCGGCGGAATGGTGTCGGCATGGAGAAATATCAGCGTCTCGCCGCGCGCGGCGGCGGCCCCGGCGTTCATCTGGCGCGCGCGCCCGCGCGGCGCGCCGATGGCGAGATCGACATGGGGCGCGGCCAGCGCCAGCGTACCGTCAACGCTGCCGCCGTCGACCAGAACCAGTTCGCCGCCCGCCGCGCGCAAAGGCGCGAGCGCGCCGAGGCGGGCCACGATGGTTTCGGCCTCGTCCAGCACGGGAATGACGATGGAGACGACCGGGCGGACGGCCTGCTGGGCCAAGACGGGAACTCCGGCAAAACGCGTGCATAGCGCCTGACGGAGCCGGCGAACAGGGGCGCGCTGGCCCATGGCGCAGCGCCGCAAGCCGATGAAATTTCGCGCAAAGCGCCTTGCGTGAAAACTTGATTATCTGGCGGCTTAGGCTAGGTTGCGCCCAAAGACTGGCTGCCAAGGCCACGGGGAGGTTTGCGCGTGAGTGGGGAATATGTCCTCGAAAC
>DAIRCS010000087.1:0-14096 GCA_036796555.1 Rhodoblastus sp.
GCGCGCTGGTTGATGTAGCCCTTGTCGGTGAGTTCGTTGCCGTCGATCGACGGCGGCTCGATCATCAGCATCACGCGCGCAATGCGCATGGAAGACCCCTGCGTCTGCGCGTTGTGCGCGTGCAGCGACTTGCGCAGATGCTCCTTGATCGCGGGATCGTGCACGAGCTCGGCGAGCGGCGCGTCGACCTTGCCGGCGATCAGCCGGCACGCCTCGAGATTGGGCCAGGCGAGCAGCGCAATATATTCGCGATCCTGTCCCGCGACCAGCGCGTCCTGGATCACGGGGCTCGCCGCCGCGATCGCCGCCACGCGCAGCGAGCCGACATGCACGAACGTGCCCGACGTCAGCTTGAAGTCCTCCACCACGCGACCCGCGAAGATCAGGCCCTTGGTCGGATCGGCCGGATCGACGAAGGTCCCGGCGTCGCCGATCTTGTAGAAGCCCTCCTCGTCGAAAGCCTTTTCCGTCAGGTCGGGCTGGCGGTAATAGCCCGGCGTCACGATGATGGAGCGGATGCGCATTTCATATTTCGGGCCGACCGGAACCATCTTCAATTCGACGCCGGGATGCGGCAGGCCTATCAGGCCGACGCGCTCGGTCTCCCAATAGGTGGAGGTGGCTGTCGGCGCCGTCTCGGTCGAGCCCCAGCCGGTGAAGAACACGATGCGATGGCCGGTGTATTTCACCGCGAGCCGCTGCATGCGCACGTAGAGATCGTCCGGCAGCGTCGCGCCGCCGTAGCCGAGAATGCCGAGATCCTTGAAGAAGGACTTCGCCAGCGCGTCGTCGTTCTCGAGCGCGGTGGCGAGCACGGCGAAGCCCGCCGGCACGTTGGTGTAATAGGTCGGCGAAATCTCCTTCAGATTGCGCAGCGTCTCGTCGAACATGCCGGGCACGGGGCGCCCGTCGTCGATGTAGAGCGTTCCGCCTTCGGCCAGAAGCGCGTGAAAGCCGGCGTTGCCGCCCATCGTGTGGTTCCACGGCAGCCAGTCGAGCACGACCATGCGCGGGTCGCTCTCCTTCCGCTTGCGCGTCATCTGCCCCATCACGACATTGGCGCACATCATCTCCTGCGTGTTGATGACGGCCTTGGGCATGCCGGTGGAGCCCGACGTGAACAGCAGCTTGCCGACGGTCTTCGGCCCGATGCCGGCCAGCGCCTTGTCGACGGCGTCCGTGCGCGTGGTGGCGACGAGGTCGCTCCACGCGCGGCTCGCAATGCCTTCCGGCGCGCGCTCGACATGCACGACGGTCACGCCCGTCAGGTCCAGCGGCTTCAGCGCCTTGCCGAAGGCGATTCCGTCCTGCACCATCACCACGCCGGGCTTGATGAGGTCGAAGATGTAGCGAAGCTTCGCGTGATCCTGGCTCATCAGCGAATAGGCGGGCGAGACGGGGGCGGCGGGAACGCCGGCCTGCATGGCGGCCTGCGTCATTAGCGCATGCTCGATCGAATTGCCCGAGAGGATCGCGACCGGCTGTTCCGGCGTCAGCTTCATGTCGATGAGCGCCTGCGTGACGGCGTCGACCTCGCGCTTGGCCTGCGCATAGCTCACGCGCTTCCATGCGCGATCCGGCCCGCGGCGCTGGGCGAGCCAGGTCTGGTCGGGGCGCTCCTCAGCCCATTTCGCCAGATAGAGCGGAATGCAGCGCTGGTATTCGTTGAGCGGAATGCGCTGGCGCAGGATGATCTCGCCGTTCGCGCGGCGTTCGGCCTCGATCTCGCGCGGCAGAAAGTCGATCGGCTTGAACGGCGCGTTCGGCGCCGTCATCTTCGGGTGCTCGTTCATGTCAGGCGTTTCCTGTCCGGGCCCGCGCCCTTGATATGATTTGCCCCGATTTTCGGGCCGCGCAGGCGCCCCCGTCAAGGCGCGCACTTGCCGTGCGGACCTCAGCCGCCCTACCTTGCCTTGAGCGCATGGGTCGAGACCCACGATTAAATGGAGCCGCAGATGGAAGTCCTGGAGAAGATCAAGGGTTACGCCGATCGCATGACCGAAATCCGCCGCGACATTCACGCCCATCCCGAAATCGGTTTCGAGGAAGTGCGCACGTCGGGCCTCGTCGCGAAGGAACTCGAATCCTATGGCGTCGAGGTGCACACGGGCATCGGCAAGACCGGCGTCGTCGGCGTCATCAAGGGCAAGCGCGGCGACGGCAAGCGCGTCGGCCTGCGCGCCGATATGGACGCGCTGCCGATGGACGAGCAGACCAACCTGCCCTGGCGCTCGAAGACGTCAGGCAAGTTCCACGGCTGCGGCCACGACGGCCACACGACCATGCTGCTCGGCGCCGCGCGCTATCTTGCCGAAACCCGCGATTTCTCGGGCGAGGTCGCGCTGATCTTCCAGCCGGCCGAAGAGGGGCTCGGCGGCGCGCGCGCCATGATCGCCGACGGCCTGTTCAAGCGCTTCCCCTGCGACGAGGTCTATGCGCTGCATAATTTCCCGGGCTCGCCGCTAGGGCAAATCTCGATGCGCACGGGGCCGGCCATGGCGGGCGCGGACTTTTTCGACATTCACATCACCGGCAAGGGCGCGCATGGCGCCATGCCCGAATATTCCAACGACCCCGTGATGATCGGCGCGGCGCTCGCGCAGAGCCTGCAGACCATCGTCAGCCGCAACGCGCCGGCATTGAAGAGCGCGGTCGTGTCCATCACCAAGTTCAACGCCGGCTCGGCCTACAATGTGATCCCCGAAAGCGCGCATCTCGCCGGCACGATCCGCATCTTCGACGACGAGATGCGCGTGCTCGTGAACAAGCGCATGCGCGAGATCTGCGCGGGCTTCGCGGCGGCCTACAATGCGAAGATCGACGTCGATATCCGCGACATCTTCTCCGTCATGCGCAACGCGGAAGAGCAGACCGCCGCCATGGCCGATGCGGCGACGGAATTGTTCGGCGCCGAAAAGGTCGTGACCGACGCCGAGCCCAAGATGGGCTCGGAGGATTTCGCCGACATGGCGATGGCCGCGCCCGGCTCCTACGTCTGGCTCGGCATGGGGCCGGGGCCGTCCGTGCACAATCCCGGCTACGTC
Source organism: Rhodoblastus sp. (assembly GCA_036796555.1). Taxonomy (GTDB): domain Bacteria; phylum Pseudomonadota; class Alphaproteobacteria; order Rhizobiales; family Beijerinckiaceae; genus JAJXWB01. The sequence continues at coordinate 3,045 of DAIRCS010000087.1, forward strand.
TTCAACGACGAGATTCTGCCGATCGGCGCCTCGCTGCTGGCGAGGATCGCGGAGAAGCGGCTGGCCTAGCCGGACCGCGAGCGTTCAGGCTCGCCTTGTTGGGAGCGGCAGATTGCGAGCCTGAAGGCTCGCGGTCCACCGGCCGACGCCTGTCGTGTTCAAAACCCCGCCCAGTCGAAGGAATAGGCGACGATCGCGCCCAGCGTGAACTGATTGCGCGATCCCAGCGACGCGACGAGCGGGCTCGCGCTTGCCGATCCCGCGAGGCGGTTGTAGCGGGCGTAGACGGTCGTGGTCCATTGCCGCGACCATTCGTAGGAGACCGCGCCCGCGACGCCGACGGATTTCGCGCCGCCTTCGGCGCGATAGGCGGGCAGGCCGGTCATGACCGCCTCCGACGCGTTCACGCCGAACAGCTTGTCCATGTAGCGCGTGTCGCCGAGCGACAGGCGCGGGCCGACCGACACGGTCCACGGGCCATGTTTCTCGACCCAGTCGGCCGACAGATCGACGGTGTCGCCGTGATGGCCGATCAGGCCGCGCCGCGCCTCGATGCGCGCGCGCAATTTCTCCATCGGCCAGAATTCGGCGAACAGGCCGGCCTCCACCGTCCAGTCGATGTCGTGCACGCCGCGCAGGTCGGCGTGCTCGGCCGAGCGGCGCGGCCCCTTGAGCTTGCCGACGACGCCGGCCTTCAGCCAGTTCTCGTCGAACAGCGCAAAACCCGGCGAATCGTCCGGCGCGGAAAAGGACAACGTGCTGCCCGCCCGCCGCACGCTCAGGCCCGGCAGCAGGTAGGGCGACAAGGCGCCAGAACCTTCCCAGGCCGGCGACACGCCGCCATTGGCCTTGAGCGTGATCGTCCAGCCCTGCGGGGAGGGGTCCGCCGGCAGATCGGCGGCGGATGCGGCGACGAAGGGGCACAGGAGCAGGAGCGCCGTCCCGGCGACGACGGAATTTCTGACGCGATACATGCAAGCAAACTCTCGACCCGGCCGGGACCGGAAGAGTCGCGCGTTAATCCTAATTCCGCGCTAGCGAAGATGGTGAACGAAAGGTAGCGTCCTCGATACACGCCCACCTGCGCCTCCCTCCACGCTTGCGGGAAGGGTGTCGCCGAAGGCGACGGGCGGGGTCGGCGCCGAAGGAGCGGAAACGCCGGGGACGACGCCCGGCGAACCCCGCCTGCGATGCTGCGCACCGCGACCTCCCCGCAAGCGGGGAGGTAAAGGCTGCCGCCCGTTGGGCGCATCACTTCAGCCCGAAATACGCCTTGCGCAGATCGTCGTCGCCTTCCATGTCCGCGACCGTGCCGGTGAAGCGGATGCGGCCGCCTTCCAGCACGTAGACGCGGGTGGCGATGTCGAGGAAGCCGATGTTCTGCTCGGCGATCAGCAGCGACAGGCCGCGCCCCTGCAATTGCCCGAGCGTGCGCACGACCTCGCCGACGAACAGCGGCGACAGGCCGGCGGAGGGCTCGTCCATCACCAGCAGGCGCGGGTCGGCGGCGAGCGCCTTGGCGATGCCGAGCATCTTGCGCTGGCCGCCCGAGAGCGACGAGGCGAGGCCCGCGCGCTTCTCGCGCAGCACGGGGAAAAGCCCGTACATTTCCTCGGCCTTGGCGCGGGCGTCGGCGGCCGACAGGCGCTGCGCGCCGATGCGGATGTTCTCTTCAATTGTCAGGTCGGGAAAGACGCCGAGCTCGGACATGTAGGCGATGCCGCGGCGCATCCGCTTGTCGGCGCGCAGCCCGGCGATATCCGCGCCGTCGAAGCGGATCGCGCCGCTGCTGGCCGGCAGCAGGCCGACCAGCGTCTTGAGGAAGGTCGTCTTGCCCGCGCCGTTGGCGCCGAGCAGCAGGATGGTCTCGCCGGCGGCGATGTCGATGTCGACGCCCCACAGCACCTGCATGCGGCCGTAGCGCGCCTCGACGCCGCGCGTGGTCAGGAGCGGCTTAGTGACCATGGCCGCCTCCGAGGAAGACCTCGATCACCTGTTTGTCCTGCACCGCCTCGGCGAGCCTGCCGCCGAAAATCTCCTTGCCGGCGTTCATCACCACGACGCGGTCGGTCACCTGCTCGATGAAGCCCATCAGGTGCTCGACCACGATGATCGACATGCCGCCGCGCGCCAGCTCCTTCAGCTTCGCCGCCACCCAGTCGAGTTCGGCCGGGTTGAGGCCCGCCGCCAGTTCGTCGACCAGCAGCAGTTTTGGCCCCGTCGCCAGCGCGCGCGCGAGGTCGAGCGTCTTCTGCTGCGCGCTGTTGAGTTCGGCGGCCGGCCGCGACGCCACGGCGCCGAGGTTGAGCGAGTCGAGCAGCGCGTCCGCGTCGACCTCGCCCGCCGGATTGCGGCCGTAGGCGATCGCCACTTCGACGTTTTCCCGCGCGGAAAGCTGCATGAAGGGCTTCGGCACCTGGAAGGTGCGGTTGATTCCGCGATGCACGATCTTGTGCGGCGGCAGGCCGGCGATGTCGGCGCCGTCGAATTTCACCGTGCCGGATTCCGGCGCGTAGAGGCCGGAGACGACGTTGATGCAGGTCGTCTTGCCCGAGCCGTTAGGGCCGACGAGGCCGAGGATCTCGCCGCGCGACACGTGCAGCGACAGGCCGTCGAGCGCGCGGAAGCCGAAGAAGATTTTCGTCAGGCCGTCGAGGCGCAGGATCGCGTCAGGGGACATTGATCCCCCTTCGCCTGGCGAGCGAGATCAGGCCCTGCGGCAGGAACAGCACCAGCAGCATGATCAGCGCGCCGTAGATGAGCTGAAAATATTGCGGCGTCGAGAAGCCGATGAAATTGTAGACGCCGTAGAGGATGAGCACGCCGACAATCGGCCCGACGATGGTCGAGACGCCGCCGAACAGGGCGAAGACCAGCGCGAAGATCGTGTAGTCCGAGCCGAACACAGTCTCGGGATAGAAGACCGAGACGTACCAGGCGAAGACGCCGCCCGCGAGGCCGGCGATCAGGGCCGAGATCAGCCAGGCCTGGGCGCGCACGCGGCCCACGTTCACGCCCGCCTGCTCCGCGCTCACCGCGTCCTCGCGCACAGCCTGCAAGGCGAGGCCGAAGCGCGAATTGCGCAGCCAGACGACGACGAGCAGCGCGAAGGCCATGACGGCGACGGCGAGCCCGTAGGCGAGCTTCGGATTGAAGATGCCCGACAGCGAAACGCCGTAGGGACCGCGTGTGATGGCCTCGAGATTGGGATTGGAGATGAAATGCAGCACGGCGAGCGCCGCCGCCAGATTGGCGATGGAGAAATAGGCGCCCGACAGCCGCAGCAGCGGCGTGAGCAGCAGGCCGAGCGCGACGGCGGCGACCGCCGCGCCGCCGAGCGCCAGCAGCGGCGGCGTCTGCAGGTGCATGACCAGCAGCGAGAAGCCGTAGGCGCCCGCGCCGAAGAAGCCGACGTAGCCGAAGGGCAGATAGCCGGTGAAGCCGTAGATGACGTTCACGCCCTGCGCCAGCGTGACGAAGATCACGAAATTGAACAGCAGGAGATGATTGTTGTAGACGGCCGGCGCGATCGCGAAGGCGGCGACGACCGGAACGACGATGAACAGGATATGCGCGAGCCACCTAGGCAAGGCGCACCCGCCTTCCGAGCAGGCCGCTCGGACGCACCAGCAGAATGCCGATCAGCAGCAGGTAGGGCAGCAGGTTCGCCCAGCTCGACAGATAGGTCTGCACCAGCATGTAGGAAACGCCGTAGACGAGGCCGCCGAGCACCGTGCCGAGCGGATTGCCGAGCGAACCGACGACGATGACGGCGAAGGAGGTGACGGTCGCGTCGACGCCCATGGCCGGCGTGATCGAGCCGAGCATGAAGGGCGCGAAGACGCCGCCGACCGCGGCCAGCGCGATGCCGATACCGAAGGCGATGGCCGAGACGCGATGCACGTCGATGCCGGTCGCCAGCGCCTCGTCGCGGCGCGACATGACCGCGCGCGTCAGATAGCCCGTGCGCGTGCGGTAGAGATAGACATAGACGAGCGCGACGGCGAGCAGGCTCGCGACGCCGGAGACGATCCAGGCGGACGGAAAGCTCTGGCCGAAGATTTCGACCGGGCCGCTCTCGATCTCGTGGCCCGTCAGCTTGCCAAAACCCTCGCGCAGCGCGCGGCCGAGATCGCCGCCGGGAATGGATTGCTCCGATGTGCCGAAGGCGATGGTGGCCAGCGCCTCGATCACCTGGCTGAGGCCGAAGAACAGGATGATCGACAGCATTTCCGGATCGCGCGCGGCGAGCAGCCGCGGCACCAGCGCGTAATAGAGCGGCAGGCCGAGGATCGTGAACAGGACGAAGGCGACGGGAATGGCGAAGACCGGATCGAGCCCGAACAGGGTGTAGAGCCAGAAGGCGCAATAGGCGCCCAGCATGAGAAAGTCGCCATGCGCGAGATTGACGATGCGCATGACGCCGAAGACGAGATTGAGGCCAAGGCCGACCAGGCTGAAATACAGCCCGAACAGCAGCCCGGAGAGAAGGGAATAGATCAGCATGCGCGGCCGAAGACGGCGGCCGCGTCTACCTCCCCGCTTGCGGGGAGGTCGCGATGCGCAGCATCGCGGGTGGGGCGTCGTGGGCGACGGCAATCATGCCGGACCCCGCCCGACTCTCTGCGCTCGCCACCCTCCCCGCAGGCGGGGAGGGAATACATCGCGGGGCGCCGCGCGAACATCCGGCTCACGGCCGCGGATAGACCGGCTGCCCGTTCGCCGTCTCCTTGGGGTAGATCGCCTTCAGCTTCAGATGGCCGTGCTCGTCCGGCGTGAACTGGCCGAGCGGCGTCAGCTCGCCGATCTGGCCGCCCATCTCGTCGAGCGCGAACGTGCCGTCGAGCGTCTTGAGCTTGCCGGACTGGGCGAAGACGGCGCGGCGCAGTTCGGTCTGTTCGAGCGAAGTCATTTCCGACAGCGACTTGTCGAGCACGAGGCCGGTCGTGTAGCCGGCGATCGAGTTGAAGCCGAATTCCACCTTGCCGTCGGTGTATTTCTTGTTCCAGGCGGCGCGGAACTGCTCGAGGTTCATGCCGAAATTCACCTCGTAGGGCAGGTCGATCGAGGTGACGTAGGTCATGGCGTATTGCAGGCCCTTCACGCCGACGTTCTTTTCGAGAAGCTCGGTTTCGAGGCCGGGATAGATGCAGAACAGGCCTTTGAACTTCACGCCGGAGTCGGCGAGGTTGCGCAGGAAGGCGATGTCGTTCGGCGCGTAGCCGAAATGCAGCACCATGTCCGGATTGGACGCCTTGATGTTGTTGATCAGCACCGTGTAGTTCGACGTCTCCGTCGGCACGCCCTGGTCGAACACGATCTCGATCGGCGCGCCCGAATCCTTGATGAACTTGCGCGCGGCGTTGGCCTGCGTGCCGGTGAATTCGTTGGTCGAATAGAGGATCGCGACCTTCTTGATCCCGAGCTTCGGACCTTCCTGCGACACCCAGTCGGCGACCGGCTTCGGCCAGATGGTCGAGACCGGATCGGCCATCAGCGCGATCCACGGATTGTCCTTGGAGAAGAAGGCCGCGCCCGTGCCGGTCTGGTCGATCAGGAACATTTTGTTGTCGCGCGCGATCGGCACGGCGACGGAGGTCAGCACCGATCCGGAATCGGAGACGAGAATGTCGACCTTGTCCTGCGTGATGAGCTGGTTGTAGAGCGTGGCGGCGGTCGCCGTGTTGCTCTGGTCGTCGTAGGCGACGAGCTTGATCGGAATCTTCTTGTTGAAGCCCTTCACGAAGACGCCGCCCTCGGCGTTCTTCTGGTCGATCCAGAGCTTCAGGCCGTAATGCACGGGCATGGAGATCGAGGCGTAGCGGCCGGACGAAGCGTAGAGCGTGCCGATCTTGATCTCGGCCGGCGCATCGGCCGCAATCGCGACCGTGGAAATCGATGCAAGTGCGCCGAGCGCAGCAAGCGCGCGTTTCATACCGAACCCTCCCCGTAAATTTCTTGGCCGCGAAGCTAGCGGCCCGGGGGGCGCGGCGCAACCCGTCCGCGCAACTACGCGGAATAGACCGACTTGAACCGGTCGCGCAGCAGGTTCTTCTGCACCTTGCCCATCGTGTTGCGCGGCAGGTCGTCGACGAAGAAAATCTTCTTGGGCTGCTTGAACTTCGCCAGCTTGCCTTCGAGCGCCTTCGTGATGTCGCCTTCGCTCAGCGCGGCGCCTTTCGCGCGCACGACGACCGCCGTCACGCCTTCGCCGAAATCGGGATGCGGCACGCCGATCACGGCGCTTTCGACAACGCCGGGCAGGCCGTCGATTTCCGTCTCGATCTCCTTGGGATAGACGTTGAAGCCGCCGGATATGACGAGATCCTTGCCGCGCCCGACGATATGCACATAGTCGCGCGCGTCGATCATGCCGAGATCGCCGGTGATGAAATAGCCGTCCGGCCGGAACTCGGCCGCGGTCTTTTCGGGCATCCGCCAATAACCCTTGAACACGTTCGGGCCCTTCACCTCGATCATGCCGATCTCGCCCTTTGGGAGGACGGCGCCTGTCTCGGGATCGGCGATGCGCAGCGACACGCCGGGCAGGGGGAAGCCGACTGTGCCGGGCACGCGATCCCCGTCGTAGGGATTCGACGTGATCATGTTGGTTTCCGTCATGCCGTAGCGCTCGAGGATCGCCTTCCCCGTGCGCGCGGAAAATTCGCGATGCGTCTCGGCCAGCAGCGGCGCCGAGCCGGAGACGAACAGCCGCATATGCGCGGTAGCTTCCTTCGTCAGGCCCTTGTGCTGGAGGAGGCGCGTATAGAAGGTCGGCACGCCCATCAGGCTGGTCGCGCGCGGCATGTAGGACATGACCTGGTCGGCGTCGAACTTCGGCAGGAAGATCATCTTGCCGCCGGCCATCAGCATCACGTTGATCGCCACGAACAGACCGTGCGTGTGATAGATCGGCAGCGCGTGGATGAGCGTGTCGTCGCTGGTGAAGCGCCAGTAATCCACGAGCGCGCGCGCGTTGGAGGCGAGATTCTCCTGCGTAATCATCGCGCCCTTCGAGCGGCCCGTCGTGCCGGATGTGTAGAGAATGCCGGCGAGATCGTCCGGGCCGCGCTCGACGTCGGCGAAGGTCGGCGGCATCGTCGCTGCGCGGTCGGCGAGCGCGCCCTTGCCGTTGGCGTCGAGCGTCTCGACATGGGCGACCTTGGCGGCGCCCGCGGCGCCGGCGAGCGAATCCTTGCGCGTGGGGTCGCAGACGAAGACGGTCGGCTCGGCGTCGGTCAGGAAATATTCGATCTCGGCGGGCGTATAGGCCGTGTTCAACGGCAGGAAGACCGCGCCCGCGCGCGCGCAGCCGAGATAGAGCAGCACGGCGGTCAGCGACTTCTCGACCTGCACGGCGACGCGGTCGCCGGGCTTCACGCCGAGCGCGACAAGAGCCCCGGCCATCCGCGCCGCGCCCGCCTCGACGTCGGCGTATGTATGCAGCGCGCCGTCCTGCGTCTCGAAGGCGATCTTTTCGCGCGACGGGAAGCGGGACGAGAGCTGTGCGTAGAGATGAGCGGGCATGGGATTGAAATTTCCTGCGAGGGGTCCGTCATGCCCGCGCTTGTCGCGGGCATCCACGCCAAGCCGAGCAACGATATCGGATAACGGGGCGGGCAGAAATGGCAAGGCCTGCCCGCGCCGCCGGGCGTGGATGGCCGGGACAAGCCCGGCCATGACGGCTACGTTACCCCTGCGCGAAGCTCGGCGCCGTGATGCCGAATATCTGGCGTTCGCCCTTCAACATGCGCCGCACCGCATTCGAGGCGGTCACCTCGCCCTGGTTGGCGAAGGCCTCGTGGTTCTTCTCGATTTCGTCGAGGTCGTAGAGGTAATTGACCATCACGCCGCCGGATTCCTTCAGCCCCTTGCGCGAGAGATCGCCCATCCAGTTGATCCGCTCGAGCCGCGCGCCGTTGCCGAGGTGGAAACGCGCGACGGGGTCGACCACACGGCCGTTCGGCAGGCGGGCCTTGAGGAAGTAATGGGCGGCCAGCGGCTCGACGATCTTGCGCAGCCGCTCGGCCCTGTCCGCGTCCGTCGTCCATTCCGGCTCGTCGAGTTCGGCGAGCAGCGACCGCGTTTCCGCATCGATCGGCGCATCCTCGGCGTTGAGGAGCCATGTGCGCAAGCCCGGAACTGGCGAGAGCGTGACGAAAGTCTCCACCCGCGGCAGTTCGCGGCGCAGTTCCTCCACCACCTGCTTGATCAGGAAATTGCCGAACGTGACGCCGGCCAGCCCCTTCTGGCAGTTGGAGATCGAGTAGAACACGGCCGTGCGCGCGCGTTCCGGCGCGACGGGCGTGCGGTCGTGCGCCAGAAGCGGCGCGATCGCCCCGGGAATCTGTTCGATCAGCGCCACTTCCACGAAGATCAGCGGCTCGTCCACCAGCGCGGGATGGAAGAAGGCGTAGCAGCGCCGGTCCGGCGGATCGATGCGGCGGCGCAGGTCGTCCCAATCGTGGATCTCGTGCACCGCCTCGTAGCGGATGATGCGCTCGAGCACGCTCGCCGGCGTCGACCAGTCGATGCGCCGCAGTACGAGAAAGCCGCGGTTGAACCAGGACGCGAACAGATGCGTGAAATCCTTGTCGATCGGCGCGAGCGCCTTGTTGGCGCGCATTTCGGTCAGAAGATCGGCGCGCATGGCGACCAGAGCCGCCGTGCCGCCCGGCGCGCGGTTGAGGCGGCGGAACAATTCGAGCCGGCCCGGTTCGGAGGCGTAATGCAGGTCGGCGGCCGTGCGATCGTTGGCGTCGGCCCGCCATTTTTCGATCGCCTTGGCGAGCCGGTCGTGATCGGGGCCGAAATGGTCGGCGAGCGCGGCGAAGAACCGTTGCCGCGCGTCCGTGTCGAGCGTCCGGTAACGCCCGAGCACTTCGGCCGCGATGGCGACGCCCGTCGCCTCGCCGCGTCCGGTCAGCAGCGCGCGGCACATGTCGATCAGGCTGCTCGCCTGGCCGGCGGCGTCCTGCGGCCAGGTCTTCAGCCGCAGCAGGGTGCGCCCGCGCTCGGCGATGCTGGAGACGAGATCGGAGAAAAAGGCGTTCGGCATGGCGCCACTATACAAAAGATTGCGGCAATGCCGCGAACATGCGTCGATCGAAACGAATTCCGCGGCGCCGGTCGCTCAGGCGCGGCTCATTCGCTCGACAGGATCGCGTTGCGCACCAGCGGATAGATCTGCCCTTCCCACTTCTTGCCGGAGAAGACGCCGTAATGGCCGACGCCCGGCTGCAGGTGATGGCGCTTGCGGAACGGCTTGAGGCTCGAACAGAGGTCGTGCGCGGCGAGCGTCTGGCCGACGGAACAGATATCGTCGCGCTCGCCTTCAACCGTCAGCAGCGTGGTCTTGCGGATCGCCTTCGGATTGACCGTGCGGCCTTTATACTGAAGCCGCCCCTTGGCCAGCGCATAATCCTGGAACACGAGCTTCACGGTCTCGATGTAGAATTCCGCGGTCAGGTCCAGCACGGCGAAATATTCGTCGTAGAAGGTCTTGGTCTGCTGCGCCTTCTCCATCTCGCCGGCGGCGAGGCTGTTGTAGAGCTCGACATGCGCCTTCACGTGCCGGTCGAGATTCATCGACATGAAGGCGGTGAGCTGCATGAAGCCGGGATAGACGAGCCGGCCGCCGCCCTTGAACCGGCCCGGCACCAGGGCGATGAGATTCTTCTCGAACCACTCGATCGGCTTGGTCGTCGCCAGATTGTTGACCTTGGTCGGATTGAGCCGGCAGTCGATCGGCCCGGCCATCAGCGTCAGGCTGGCGGGCGTCGCCGGATTGTCGTCTTCCGCCATGATCGCGGTGGCGGCGAGCGCCTGCACGCAGGGCTGGCAAACCGCGACGATATGCGCGCGCGGCCCGAGTTTTTCGAGAAAGTCGATGACATGGCCGATGTAGCCGTCCATGCCGAATTCGCCGGCCGACAGGGGGACGTCGCGGGCGTTGTGCCAGTCCGTAATATAGACGTCATTGTCTGCGAGCAGGACTTGCACGGTGTTTCGCAGGAGCGTCGCAAAATGGCCGGAAAGCGGCGCGACAAGAAGGACCTTGGGCTGCGGCGCGTCGGTATCCTTGCGGAACCGCAGCAGCGAGCCGAAGGGGGTCGAATAGACGACCTCCTCGGTCACCGTGACCTCCCGATTGCCGACCTTGACGGAGTCGATCCGGTAGGGCGGGCGGTGATGCGTCAGCCGCGCGCGCGTCATGAGTTCATAGGCGGCCGAGACATTGCCGAGAAAGGGTATGCCCGACTTGCGCAGCCAGGAATTTTCGATCGCGTCGAGCGCCGATTGCGCGAACACGCGGAACGGATCGATCAGGTCGTCCTGCGCCTGATAGGCGTAATACATCATGCGCTGCAACACGGTCCCCGCGTTCAACCCCGCGCTTCAGCCATCCCCCGGGAGCGCGCTGGCATGCTGCCATGCTACGTTGGTGCAATGCAACGGGCGATACGACTTTCGGTGTGCATCCGCTTATGATTTGGGACAATGCGGGCAACGGGCGGTAAAGACACAACACTTGCCCGAGGATAGGGCTGACTGCCCGCAACAACGGCAAAACGCGCCGCCGAAGCCGATACCGCGCTGCGAAAGCGCATGTTAGGCTGGCGCAGAGTGGAGGAATGCGATGCCAAAAGGCGTTTTGACGATCACGAGCCGCAATTATTCGTCCTGGTCGCTGCGCGGCTGGCTGATCTGCAAGGGCGCCGGCATCGATTTCGACGTCAAGACGGTCGGCGCGGACGATCCGGACGCGCGCGCCGAACTGCTGCACCTCTCGCCTTCCTTCCTCACGCCCAAGCTCGAATATGACGGCGTGGAAGTGTGGGACGTCCTGGCGATCGCCGAATTCCTCAACGAAATCAAGCCGAAGGCCAAGCTGTTGCCGACCGACCGCGCCACGCGCGCCCATTGCCGGGCGGTCTGCGGCGAGATGCACCAGGGTTTCATCAACCTGCGCTCGGCCCTGCCGATGAACATCAAGGGCCATTATCCGGGCTTCAAGGTCTGGCAGGGCGCCCAGACCGACATCGACCGCGT
>DAIRCS010000088.1:0-14089 GCA_036796555.1 Rhodoblastus sp.
CTGGCCGGCATTCCCTCCATCATCTACGGCATGTGGGGCTTCTTCGTGCTGGGCCCGTTCCTGGCCGAACATTTTCAGCCGGCGGTGATCGCGCTCTTCGCCAACGTTCCGGTGCTCAACGAAATCTTCAAGGGGCCGGCGAGCAATCTGTCGCTGTTCAACGCTTCGCTCGTCCTGGCCATCATGATCCTGCCCTTCATCACGTCGATCTCGCGCGACGTGTTCATGACCGTTCCGCCGGTCCTGAAGGAGGCGGCCTACGGCATCGGCTGCACGACCTGGGAAGTCGTGAAGAACGTCGTGATCCCCTACACGCGCGTCGGCGTGATCGGCGGCGTGATGCTCGCGCTCGGCCGCGCGCTCGGCGAGACGATGGCCGTGACCTTCGTGATCGGCAACAGCTTCAAGATCCAGTCTTCGATCTTCGCGCCCTCGACCACGATCTCCGCCGCCATCGCCAGCGAATTCGCCGAATCGTCCGACGTGCATCAGTCCGCGCTGATCCTGCTCGGCCTGTTGCTCTTCGTGCTGACGTTCGCCGTGCTCGCCATCGCCCGGTACATGCTCATGCGCGTCGAAAAGAAAGCGGGGAACTGAAATGTCCGGCATGTACGAAGGCCGCAAGCGCAAGAACGGCGTCGCCATGGGCCTGTGCGTGGGGGCCACGGCAATCGGCCTCGCCTGGCTGTTCGTCATTCTGGCGACGCTGCTGTGGAACGGTTTCGGCGGGCTCAATCTCGCCGTCTTCACGGAAATGACGCCGCCGCCGAACGTGCAGGGCGGCGGTCTGCTCAACGCCATCGTCGGCAGCCTGATTCTGACGGTCATCGGCGTGGCGATCGGCGGCCCGATCGGCCTGTTCGCCGGCACCTACATGGCCGAATACGGCCGCCACGAGAAGCTGACCACGGTCACGCGCTTCATCAACGACATTCTTCTGTCGGCGCCATCCATCATCATCGGCCTGTTCATCTACGGCGCGGTCGTGGTGCCGATGCACGGCTTCTCCGGCATCGCCGGCGCGCTGGCGCTGGCCGTGATCGTGATCCCCGTCGTCGTGCGCACGACCGAGAACATGCTGCTGCTGGTTCCGCAGCAATTGCGCGAAGCCGCGACCGGCCTCGGCCTGCCGCGCTCGCTCGTCGTGCAGAAGGTCGCCTACAAGGCGGCCAAGACCGGCCTGATCACCGGCCTGCTGCTCGCTGTCGCCCGCGTCAGCGGCGAGACGGCGCCGCTGCTGTTCACGGCTTTGTCGAACCAGTTCTGGAGCCTCGATCTCGCCCGCGAGATCGCGAACCTGCCGGTCACGATCAACAATTTCATCAACAACCCCGACCCCAACTGGAAACGGCTCGCCTGGGCGGGCGCGCTGATCATCACCTTCGCGGTGCTCGCGCTGAACGTCGCCGCCCGCACCATCGGATCGAGGAGCGCAACGAAATGAACGCACCGACGGCAAACGAGAGCGGCGCTGTCGCCATCCAGCCTCCGGTCGACGCGTCCAAGCGGACGGTCAAGGTCGATGTCCGCAACGTCGATTTCTTCTACGGAAGCAACAAGGCGCTGAAGGGCATTTCATTGCCGCTGCACGGCAACGAGGTGACGGCCTTCATCGGCCCCTCGGGCTGCGGCAAGTCCACGCTGCTGCGCGTTCTCAACCGCATGTACGATCTCTATCCCGGCCAGCGCGCCGAGGGCGAGATTCTGCTCGACGGCCAGAACATCCTGTCGCCGAAGCAGGACCTCAACCTGCTGCGTTCGAAGGTCGGCATGGTCTTCCAGAAGCCGACGCCCTTCCCGATGACGATCTACGAGAACATCGCCTTCGGCATCCGTCTCTACGACCGGCCCGCGAAGAGCGAGCTCGACGGCCGCGTCGAGGAGGCGTTGCGCGGCGCCGCGCTCTGGAGCGAGGTGAAGGACAAGCTGCATACGAGCGGCCTCGGCCTCTCCGGCGGCCAGCAGCAGCGCCTCTGCATCGCCCGCACCGTGGCCATCCAGCCCGAAGTCATCCTGTTCGACGAGCCCTGCTCGGCGCTCGATCCGATCTCGACGGCCAAGGTGGAAGAACTTATCGACGAACTCAGCGAGAAATATACGATCGCGATCGTCACGCATAACATGCAGCAGGCCGCGCGCGTCTCGCAATACACGGCTTTCATGTATCTGGGCGAGTTGATCGAATTCGGTCCGACGACCAAATTGTTCACCAGCCCCTCGGACAGGAAGACCCAGGACTACATCACCGGCCGCTTCGGTTGAGCGCGGCGGACAGGAGAGATCGATGACCGATCATACCGTAAAGGCATACGACCGCGAACTCGGGGCGCTCGGCCAGCGCATCGCCGAGATGGGCGGCATCGCCGAGCAGATGCTGTCCGACGCCATGGACGCGCTGGCCGCGCTCGACACGGATCTGGCGAAAAAGACCGTCGCCGTCGACATGCGGCTCGATGGGCTCCAGCGCGAAGTCGAGGACAACGCCATACTGACCATCGCGCGCCGCCAGCCGCTCGCCGTCGACCTGCGCGAATGCGTCGCCGCCATCCGCATCTCCGGCGATCTCGAGCGCGTCGGCGATCTCGCCAAGAACATCGCCAAGCGCACGGTGAAGATCGCGGCCGAGGCGCGCATGCCGCGCGCCATTGTCGGCCTGCGCTCCATGCACGAATACGCCGCCATGCAATTGAAGGACGTGCTCGACGCCTACGCCCAGCGCGACGTCGAGCGCGCCCGCGCGGTCTGGACGCGCGACGCCGAGCTCGACGCGCTCGAGGATTCCGTGTTTCGCGACCTCCTCACCTTCATGATGGAGGACCCGCGCAACATCACCTTTTGCACGCATCTTCTGTTTTGCTCGAAGAACATCGAGCGCATCGGCGATCACACGACCAATATCGCCGAAACCGTCATCTATCTCGTGACCGGCGAGCAGCCGCCGGTCGAAAGGCCCAAGGGCGCCGCCGCGGCGATCATGCAATGAACGCGACCGACATGAGCGAAACCGGGTCGGGCGGCGCGCGCGAGACGCCTGTCAGCCGCGCCCCGCGCGTGCTCGTGGTGGAGGACGAGCAGGCGCTGGCCTTGCTCCTCTCGTATAATCTCGAGGCGGAAGGCTATCTCGTCGAACGCGCCGAGCGCGGCGACGAAGCGGAAACGCTGATCGCCGAAACGACGCCCGACCTCGTCATTCTCGACTGGATGCTGCCCGGCGTCTCCGGCCTCGAAATCTGCCGGCGCCTGCGCGCGCGCGACGAGACCCGCGACCTGCCGATCATCATGCTGACGGCGCGCGGCGAGGAGACCGAGCGCGTGCGCGGCCTGTCCGTCGGCGCCGACGATTATGTCGTGAAGCCCTTCTCCGTGCCCGAGCTGATGGCGCGCGTGCGCTCGCTCCTGCGGCGCGTCAAGCCCGAGCGCATCGCCAACCGGCTCAGGGCGGGCGACATCGACCTCGACCGCGAGACCCGGCGCGTGCGCCGGGGCGGGCGCGACATCCATCTCGGCCCCACCGAATTCCGCCTGCTGGAGTTCCTGCTCGAAAAGCCCGGCCGCGTCTTCTCGCGCGGGCAATTGCTCGACTTCGTCTGGGGCACGGCGGCGGAGATCGACGAGCGCACGGTCGACGTGCATGTCGGCCGTCTGCGCAAGGCGCTGGTGCGCGGCCGCGAGCGCGACCCGATCCGCACCGTGCGCGGCGCGGGATATTCCTTCGACGAGACATTCGGCAAGGCTTGAGGCGGCGGTCCGGCGCGGCGAGATGCGCTGCGCCTCAATATTCCCATTCGACGCCGACGCCCACCGAAGTCTTGCCGTCGACGCGCGTTTCGCTCTGCACGCGGAAATTCCTGAAGACGTCGACCCCGACCGTCACCGCCGTCTGGTCCGGCTTCACGCCGGTGCGCACGCCGACGTTGACGCCCTTGGCGATGTAGCGCGACACGCCGACGGTCGGACCGCCGGCGGCGCCCGCGTCTATGTCGAGACTGTCGACGCCGAGCGCCTTGCGCATCTTTTCGAACGCATCCGCGCCGGATGTCGCGCCCGTGAACTGCGCGAGCGCCATGGCGAGCTGCAGGGCCTGGAAGGGCGTGAGCGAGGCCGACGCCTTGGCGAACAGCAGGCGCGACAGCACTTCGTCCTGCGGCAGGCTGGGCGAGGAGGTGAAGGCGAAGACGGGCTGCGAGGCAGGTCCGGTGACCGCGACATTGGCGGTGACGCCGCCGGCCGACGTCTGCGCCGCGAAGTCGAGTTGCGGCGTGAGGCCGCCCGCGAACGTCAGCTTGCCCTGCGTGATGTCGAGGCGCTGGGTGAGAAGCTGCATGCGTCCGCGCCGCAGATCGAAGCCGCCGTCGACGAGCGGCTTCTGGATCGTGCCGCCGATCTTCAACTGCCCGCCGAATTCGGCGTCGAGGCCGCGGCCGCGCACGAAAATGCGGTTGGGCGCGGCGATGACGAGTTCGATCGGCGCGTCGAAGCTCGACTTGCGCCCGGCGCGCGCCTTCTCCTTGCGCTCGATCGCGATCATCTGCGCGGCGAAGCCCTTGGCGTCGATCTGGCGCGTGCCGGGCAGCGGCTTGAGATTGACCGGCACGCGATCGGGCACGTTCACGTCCATGCTGCGCAGCGTCACGCGCCCGGCGACGCGTGGTGCGCGCGCGAGCGGGCCGTTGATCGTGAGATCGAGATCGCCGGTGGCGGAAGCCGTCTCGCTGTCGACGAATTGCGCATCGGCCGATTTCACGACCAGCGCGGCCGGAAAGCCGCCGGCTGGATCGATCGTCACCTTGCCCGCCACGGCGATGCGCCCGCCGTTCTTCGTCTGGCCGTTGAGGCCGGAGATCGTCAATTCGCGGCCGCTGCCGGAGAGCACGCCCGTGATGTTCGCGAGCGCGACGCCGTTGACGGGATCGGAAAAGGCGCCGTTCGCGATGTTGACGACGCCGCCGACCATCGGCGCAGAAGCCGTTCCCTTTACTGTGAGGTCGATCTTGGCCTGTCCTGCGACCGTCTGGCCCTTGGCCGAGAGTGTCGTGTTGGCGAGCGCGGCGTCGAGCGCGCCCTTGATGGCGATATCGAGCGCGCCGGCGCCGAGCGGCGCGCTACCCGTGATCTTCAGCTTGCTGCGCGGCCCGATCGACACGTCGGCGTCGACGCTCGTGCGTCCCGCCGCCAGCGCGCCGGACGCGCTCGCCTCGATCGGCGGAAGCCCGGCGTCGCGCGTCTGCGGCGTGGCCAGTCGCGTAACCTTCACGCGCCAGTCGCCGGCAGGCGCCTGCGCCGTTCCCCCGATCCTGGCCTGAATGTCGGCTGTCCCATCGAAGGCGAGCGCGGGATCGGCCAGCGCGAGGATCGACAGCGGCAGCGCGCGCGCATTGACGTCGAGCGCGAGTTTCTGGCCGGCGAATCCATCGACCGACAAGCGCCCGCCGGCGGCGACGATCACGATTCCCTTCAATTCTGCGCCGCCGTCGCGCAGGATGACGCTTCCGGGCCCCGCGAGCGCGATGCGCTTGCCCGCGCGCGTCGCCGAGAACTGCGCGATATCGAGCCTGCGCGGTTCGCTGTTCGTCAGCGCGGCGCGGCCTGCGACGGCGAAGCCGCGCGCATCAAGCGCAAGATCGAGATCCGTCGCGCCGCCGGTGCCGGGCTTGGCGACCATCCGCGCCTTCGAGATCGTCTCGCCGCCGACGCGCATGACGTCGGCCGCCACGCGGCCCTCGATCTGCGGCTTGTTGTAGAGGTCGCGCACGTTCGCCTGCGCGTCGAGCCGGTCGATCGAAATATCTGCGGACCGCACGCCCTGCCCATGCGCCTCTATGACGGCTGATTGCCGGCCGCCGGCATTGTCGAGATTGATGTCGGCGTCGAGCCGGCCGGAAAGTTTTTGCAGCACGAAGGGCGAGAAGGCGTCGAGATCGGGCGCGGCGACGGTCAGGCGGCCGCGCGCGAGATTGCCATCGAGCACGAGCGCGCCTTTCACGCTGGCCTGATCGACGGAGAGATCGAGCGTATCGACCTTCCATGTCGCGCCGTCGCGCATCGCGCGCAAGGCGCCGCGCGTCGGCTTGCCGTCGATCGAGCCGTCGAGCGCGGCTGAAACGGCGGGCGCGCCGGTCAGGTCGCGCGCCTCGCCGGTCAGCGACAGGCTCGGGATCGCGCGGCCGATGGCGCGCGCGTCGCGCGCCAGGATTTTGAACGTGGCGTCGAGCTTGCGCAGCGAGCCCTTCAGCGCGACGTCGGCCTCCGCCCGGCCGGATAGACGCGGGTCGACATATTTCAGATCGGGGGCGGACAGTTTCGCGACGAGATCGGCTTTGTCCTGCGTCGCCGCGCCGTCGATCGCTGCGCTGACGCGCTCGCCGGTCAGTTGCAGCTTGTCGAACGTGACGCCGCCATCCGCCAGCGTCGCCTTGCCTGCAATCGCCAGGCGCTTGCCGAGCAGGGCGTTCACCGCCGGCGCGCCGACGCCCGGTTGCGCGACGCCGCCGTCGAGCGCGGCGGAAATCCGGCCCGCGCGCGGCGCGCCCGTCAACGTCGCGTTGAGCGTCAGCGCCCCCTTGAGGTCGGTCTTCGCCAGCCGCGCGAAACGCGCGAGATCGGCGGCCGCGATTCGCGCGCGGCCGTCGAGCAGGTCGAGGCCGGCGCGGCCGGTGTAGGCGAGTTCGGCCGAGCCGGTCGAAAGCGTCGCGACGCTCACATCCATCTGGTCGAGCTTTTCGGCGCGCGCGCGAAATTCGAGGCGCGCGCTTTGTCCCAGAGCTTCCGACAGCGCGGCGTCGGCGAGCGCGAGGCCGGTCGCGTCGCCTTTTGCGGTGATGTCGAAAACGTTTTGTCCGTTCGAAGCGGGCGCGATCGACGCGTCGAGATCGACGTGGCCGATCTGTCCCATCGGACCGCGCGCCTCGTCGATCAGCACATGCGCGCCGCCTTCCGGCCTCGCGAGCGTGCCGGACAGTTTCGCGTCGGCCTGCAGGGTTTTCGCGGCGAAGGCTGCGTTCGGCTGCGCGGGCTTGCCCGCAAGCCGCGCCTCTCCGGCAAGCTTGCCGTCGGCGCCGAGCGCGCCGGCGCCTTCCAGCGTGAAAGCGGATGCGTCGAGCGAGATTTTGTCGAACTGCACGGCGCCGTTGTCCGCAATGGCGCCGGCGCCTGTCGCGCGGGTCGAATTTTCGAAGAAGACGGCCGCGTTCCTCGGCAGTAGCGCGGCGAGCCGCGCTGACAGATCGAAATTCACCCGCCGCTGCGCGCCCGCGCGCTGGATCGTCGCCGTTCCGCCGGCGTCGGCGACATCGCCGGCGCGCGCGTCCAGCTTCGCCGCGAAAGCGTCGAGCGTTCCGTCGCCGGCAAGATGGATTTCGACCGGCGGCAGGCCCGGAATATTGGCGAGGCGCGCGACGAGGCCGCCCTGCGGTTCGGAAGCGTCGACCGCCAGTTTGAGTTTGGCGCCGTCGCCGGCGATGTCGATCTGCGTCGCGACCGCGCCCGGCGCGTCGATCCGCTGCGCGTTCAGCGCAAGCCGCGCGGCCGCGCCCGTCGCGCCGAGGTCGGCGGAGCCGGAAAGCGCGAGTGAAGCCGCAGCGCCGAGCGCCGGCTCGGCCAGCGTGATCTTCCCGATCTTGAGCGAACCGACGCGCACGGCGAGCGGCGGCCGCCACGAGAGCGCGTCCTTGATCTTGTCGATGACGTTTTTCTCGTCCGGCGGCGCGGGCGCCGCGAGCGGCTTGCGCAGCACGTCCACGGCGCCGATGTCGAGCGCGTCGACGTCGGCGGTTCCATGGAGCAGCGCGAGCGGCGACCATCGCGTCTCCACGCGATCGATCTTCAGCCACACGCCATCGGCGTCGGCGATCGAAATGTCGCGCACGACGGGCGCGCCGGAGACGAGATTGTCGAGCCCGCCGATCGTCACGACCGAGCCGGGCGACGACGCAGCGCGCGAGATGGAGGCGGCGATCATGCGTCCGCCGACGCCGGTATTGGCGAACAGGGCCAGCGCGACCACGCTGAGCGCGAGTCCGGCGACGACGAGCCCGGCGATACGGAGGATGCGGCCGCCGCGCGTCATCAGAAAGCCTCCCCGACGCCGATCAGCACGCCGAACTTGCTCTCGCCCTGACGACGCGCGATCGGCACGGCGAAGTCGATCCGGATCGGGCCGATCGGCGTGAAATAGCGCAGGCCGAGACCGACGGATTCGCGAAGCGAGGATTTGAAGTTCGGAAAGGCGGTGTCGTAGGCGGAGCCCGCGTCGACGAAGGGGACGATCCCGATCGTCTCGGTCACGCGGATGCGCGCTTCCAGCGAGGCTTCGAGATAGCTCAGGCCGCCGGTCGGCCCGTCGAAACCGTTGTGCGGGCTGAGCGAGCGATAGCGATAGCCGCGCACGGACCCGCCGCCGCCGACGAAGAAGCGGCGGTTGGCCGGCACGTCGGCGATGCTGGCGCCGACCGTCGAGCCGGCGCCGATGCGGCCGGCGAGAATATAGCGCGCTTCTTCGTCGATCGCGTAATAGGTCGAGACCTGCGCTTTGGATTGCACCATCGTGAGCCCGTGCGGCAGCGCCTTGATATAGGGCGCGACGCGCAGGGTCGCGCGCACGCCCTGCGTCGGCGCGAGCTTGCTGTCGGTCGAATCGTAGTTGATCGCGATCGGCGCGCCGAGCAGCGAGTAATCGTGGCCGCCCCACAGATCGACCGTGCGGCCGGCCTCGGCCTCGACGCCGATCTGCGCCGACAGATATTCCGAGAAGCGATGGCGCAGCGCGACCTGCGCGTTCAGATAGCTCGCGTAATAATAGTCGGTGCTTTCGCGGATGGCCGCGACATCCACCAGCAGATCGTTGCGCGTGCCGCCGAGCGCCGGCTTGACGAAGCTGGCGCCGACGCGACCGACCACATTGCGCCAGGCGAACGACGACAGGCCCGTGAACTGCGAGGCGCCGCCGATCGTGGCGACGCCCGCCTGCGCGTCGAGCCTCAGCCGCTCCGCGCCGCCGAACAGGTTGCGGTCCGTCCACGAGGCGCGCACGGAAGGGCCGTCGACGTTCGAATACATCGCCGCCAGCGCGACCGCATGGCGCTTGCGCTCGCTGGTTTCGACCAGGATCGGCAGATTGCCGTTGGCGTCGAGCCTTTCGCCGTCTTCCACGCGCACGCCGCCGATGGCCTCGATCTGCGACACCGAATTGCGGGTGTCGAGGATGCGCTTGGGGCTGTAGGGCTCGCCCTCCTCGAGATAGATGAAGGAGGAGATCACGCGCGGATCGACGCCGGGCGATCCTTTCACGGTCACCGCGCCGATTCCGGCGCGCGGGCCGGGGTCGATCGTGACCGCGACATCCATCACATGCGCCCGATGGTCGACGACCGGCTGCATGTCGACGACTTTCGCCAGCGGATAGGATTGCGCGCGCAGCTGGTCGATCCACACGGTCTGCGTCGAGCGTACCGTCGCCGCCCGCGCGGGGCCGACGGGATCGGCGTTCATGCGCGCGCGGTCGATCAGCGCGGGGTCCATCAGGCCCTTCGTGCGCGCGTCGTAGATCACCACGTTGCGCAACTGGTAGAGCGGCCCGGGCGCGATCGTATAGCGGATCGGAACCAGCGCCGTCCCGCGGGACGCCTCGGCAGCCTTTCCGGCCGCGTCCGCGCCTGAACCTTCGGGCGTGACCGCGACGCCGGCCACGGTCACGCTCACCGATGCGTCGAAATAGCCGCTCGCCCAGAGCGCATTCGCAAGATCGGGGAAGTCCGAGACGACGCGGCGCGAAAGAGAGACGCCGGACGAAGGCGGCTGGAGCCGCAGCCGCCAGACATTGGACGCGTCCTTCAGCGCCTCCGAGAGACGCGAATCGTCGCCGACGCCGTCGAATGCGACATCATAAGCTATGCCGTTGGGCGTCGGCGTCGCCTGCTCCGGCGCGCCGAACAGGCCGAAGAAGTCGAACGCGCGCCCGACCCCGCCAGATAAAACCCAGCAGAGCAGGGCGACGCCGGCGGCCATGATCGGTCTGCTCGTCGTAGCCAAAACTCTGAACTCGCTCTGCCGCCCTCACGCACGGACCGCGTCCCATGGTTAGTGAAGCGTAGTTTAGTGAATTGTTCTTTATCGACAAGCTTGAGCGGGCGCGACAAGCCGGGTGCGGGCGTCGAAGCCTGGCGCGCGGCTCGCGCCGCAATTCTGCCGCGCGCCAACGGTCATCTCCCACCTCATCTCCTTGTTCAATCTGATATTTTCTGGCCTGTGGCGCCGTTACGGGCGACGCCGTCGTGCGGCGGGGAGACGCGCGCAGGATGTTCAGCCCCTGCGCGCTGCACGGCTGGCGATATAATGAGCCCCGCCGCCATTCCGGCCCCGGACGTCGACATGCAAACAGCCGCAAAGCGCATCTACCTCGCCGGTCCGCTCGGCTTCTCGGAACTCGGGCGGCTGGGGTTGGATGCGATCGTCGCGCTCGCGCGCGCGCTCGGCCACGACGTCGTCGATCCTTTCGCGCTGACGCCGCCGGCGGAAATCGATCGCATTGCGCGGCTGCCTTCGCTCGATGCGCAGCGCGACGCCTGGCGCGATCTCAACCAGCGCATCGGGGCGGCCAATGCGCGCGCGATCGACTCGTGCGATCTCGTGCTCGCCGTCATGGACGGGGCGGACGTGGATAGCGGAACGGCCGCCGAGATCGGTTACGCTTTCGCGCGAGGAAAGATGATCCTCGGCTACCGCGGCGACTTTCGGCTCGCATCCGACAATCTCGGCTCGACCGTCAACCTTCAGGTCGAATATTTCATTCGCGCCGGCGGCGGCGAGATTGTGACCACGCTCGCCGCGCTGCGCGCCCGCCTCGCCGCGCCTTGAGCGCTACGGCGTCGCGCCGGCGGCGGGCCAGGTCCAGATGCGCATCGGCGTCGCGATATTCTTCAGTTGGCGAACGCCGGCGTCTTCGAGTTCGATCGCGGTTCGTCCGCGCAGGAACTGGTAGGCCTGCTCCGTCACCGCAATGCCGGCGGGCCGGGCGATCTCCTGCGCGCGGGCGGCCAGCGCGACGCCTTCGCCGAGCCGGTCGAGCTGGCTGACGATGACGTCGCCGACCGCGACGCCGACACGGAATTTCATGCCGCCGCGCGCCGGCGAGGCCTCCTCGCGGTCGGCCATGATCTTCTGGAATTCGACCGCCCATTCCATGGCGTCGACGACGCTCGGAAATTCGACGAGCGCGCCGTCGCCCAGCATCTTGAACAGCACGCCGTGCCATTGAACCAGGCTCGGCACGACAGCCTCCGCGAAGATGCGGTCGAGCGCGGCCAGCGTGCCCGCTTCGTCTTCATGGACGAAGCGGGTGAAATCCACGAGATCGAAGGCGACGATGGCGGCGAGCCGGCGCTCGGAATTGCGCGCCGGCGACCATTTGATCCGCCGCAGGATCGAGCGGATGCGCGCGACGAGTTCGCGCAATTCGCAGGGCTTGGCGATGTAGTCGTCTGCGCCGAGTTCGAGACCGACGACGCGGTCGATCGTGCTGGCCGTGGCGGTGAGCATGATGATCGGGCAGCCGCAGGTCTGCTTCAGGAAGCGGATGAGCGACAGGCCGTCCTCGCCGGGCATGTTGAGATCGAGCACGACGAGTTCCGGCGTGGCGTGGCGCAGCGCCTCGCGCAATTCGGCGCCGCCGTCGCACAGCGTCGCGTCGAAGCCATGCATCCGGAGATAGTCGCCAACCATCTCGCGTGCGTCGGAATCGTCGTCGACGACGAAGATCATCTGGCGGTTGCTCATGCCCTGGTTCCGTAATGCGCCGCCTTCAGCCGGATCGAGATGGACGCGCCGCCCGTCTCGCCCTGCGTGACCGCGATCGATCCGTCGTGCAGATCGACGATCTTCTTGACGATCGAGAGGCCGAGGCCCGTCGACGTCTCGCCGCCGGTCGGCTTCGCGGACAGGCGCTGGAAGCGGCCGAACAGCCGCGACATGTCCTCCGGCATGAAGCCGGGGCCGGAATCGACGACCTGGACGACATTGCCCTCGTCGGCCGGATAGGCTTCGACGCGGATCGCGCCGCCGATCCGGGAATATTTCACGGCGTTGCTGACGAGATTGTCGATCGCCTCGCGGATCCGTTCCGGATCGCATTCGGTCGCCAGCACGCCCGACAAGGCAAGTTCGACCGTCTGGCTCTTGCGTTCCGCCAGCGGACGGTTCGCCTCGGCCACGTCGCGGACGATCGCGGCGAGGTCGACGATCTCGTTGCGCACGGAAATGTCGAGCGCGTCGTTCATCGCGTCGGCGATCAACTCGTCGATCATGGAGGTCAGCCGCAGCGCCGAGGAGCGGATATGCCGCAATTGCGGTTGCGCGGCCTGCCCGCCCTCGGAAGTGTTCGAGAACAATTCCTCGAGAATTTCGGATCGGCCAAGGATGACGTTCAAGGGATTCTTGAGGTCGTGGGCGACCTTGCCGAGCACCTCGCTCTGGAAGTCGTTGACCTGGCGCACGCGTCGCCATTGCGCCTCGAGCCGGCGATTGGCGGCCAGCAGCTCCGCCGTCCGCTCCTCGACGCGGCGCTCGAGATCGACATTGGCGTTCTCGAGCTGCGAATAGAGCACGACATTGTCGAAGGCGATCGACAGCCGGCCCGAAAAAACCTCGATCAGCGCGCGATCCGTTTCGGTCAGGCGCTTGCCGGCCTCGAGGAACACGACGATCTCGGCGCCGCTGTGCGTCGAGATGTAGAGAACGGTGCGGCGATCCCGGAATTCGGCGCGCCGCGTCGAAAAGGCCTGGTCCACGAGGTCGAGCAGGTCGCGGTCGAGGCCTTGCAGGCTTTCCGCGCCGACGCATCCGCGATAGACGCCGGAGCCCGCGAGCACCGCAAGGCGCCGCCCGCCCGCGCCGAGATCGCGCAGGATCAGAATGCCGGCGCAATCGACGGCCAGCAGGGAGGCGACTTGCGTGAGCACGCCTTCCGCGAGCCGCTGCATGGAGCGGAAATCGAACAGCGTCGGCGTCGCCTCGATGATGATCTCGAGGCCGCGGCGCGTCTCGATCATGGCGCGCAACTGCATGTGGCTGCGGAGCGCCGCGGTCAGCGACGTGAACAGCTTGTCGGCGGTCAGCTCCGTCTTCGCCTTGTAGTCGTTGATGTCGTAGTCGACGATCACCTGCCGCTCCGGCGCCTGGCCGGGCTCGCCCGTGCGCAGGATGATGCGCACCGCCTCGTTGCGCAATTCGCGCCGGATGTAGTTGACGAGCTCGAGTCCCGCGCGGTCGCTTTCCATCACGACGTCGAGCAGGATGACGGCGATGTCGGGATTGGCGAGCAGCAGTTTGCGGCCCTCGGCGGCCGAATGCGCGAAGACGAGTTCGATGCCGTCGCCGTTGAGGGAATAGTCGTAGAGAGCGAAGCGCGTGCCGTCGTGCACGGCGGGATCGTCGTCGATGACGGCGACTTTCCACGCCCGGGCGTCGGCGCGCGCAGGCGCGGGCGGCTCGTCGTCGATCAGGCGGATGATGTCGTCGTCGCTCATGCTTTCGCTTCGGTTGGCGCTTCGTCGGCTGCAAATAGAGGCGCGGTGGTCGGCAAGGCCATGCGGAAACGCACACCGCGTCCGGGCTCGGAGGCGACGGCGATCCGGCCGCCGAGCTGATTCGTCACGATATTGTGGACGATGTGGAGGCCGAGCCCGGTGCCGCCGCGCCCGCGCGCGGTCGTGAAGAACGGATCGAAGGCGCGCCGCTTCACGTCGTCCGTCATGCCCTGTCCGTTGTCGGAGAAGACGACTTCGATATTGTCCTGATCGAGCCGGTGGACATGGATGTCGATCGCGCTGTCGACGTCGGGCGAAAAGGCATGGCTGACGGCGTTCAGCGTGAGATTGGTCAGCACCTGCCCCCAGGCGCCGGGATAGCTGTTCATCTCGACGCCCTCGGGACAGTCGATCGTGAGCGCGATGTTGCGCTTGCTGAGCGTGGGGCGCAGCGACAGCATGATCTGGTCGGTGAGATCCTTCATGTCGAACGTGCGCCGTTCGGCATGGCTGCGGTCGACCGCCACCTGCTTGAAGGACTGGATCAGCTCGGCGGCGCGATGCAGGTTCGC
>DAIRCS010000089.1:0-13979 GCA_036796555.1 Rhodoblastus sp.
TTCGCAAGAGGCCGCGCGACCTGCGCCACGGATTTTCTTTGCCAATCGTCAGGCAGAGACAAATGAACACAGCTGAATTTCTTGGCCGGATAGCCAGCGCCGGAACGAAGGCGCTCGACCATTTTCAGGCGATAATTGTGAGGGCTCTGCACGACCATCGAATGGCAGACGCGGATAGCGACGCCCTGCTATCGGCGTTGGCCGAACGCAGAGCCGCCCTCAAAAGCACCGACCCGATTGCTATCCCCAGGGAGAGCCGATCGCCATACCGATCACGTGTCAAAGGGCGCCGCCAAGACAGGCCAAAAGTGTTCGGCGACGGTCCGCGGCGCCCAATGGACCGTAACGCCAAGGCGCGCCTCATGGTTTTCGCGCGAGCCCTGAAGGCCAAACGGCCGGGCGATGCCGGCCGGCACTATGGCGAGCTTACAGCCAAGACCGTCGATGTGCTGGAGGCGCTTCTGTTCGAATTTCACAATGCCCGGACCGGACAGTGCAATCCGAGCTATCAGCGGATCGCCGAAAAAGCGCGCTGCGCGCGATCGACGGCGCAAGCGGCCATGTCAGCGCTCGAGCAGGCGGGCCTGCTCACCTGGGTCAATCGCCTTGAACGACGAAGTGCGCCCGCCGCCGCCCATCGAGGCAGAGGACGGATCGTTCGTGTGTTCCGGACGTCGAACGCCTATCGGTTCGTCGACCCCCTTCCGCGAGCGAGCGGCCACGGGTCCAGTACCGAATTTCAGCCTGGAACCACCAACCAAGAGTCTTTCTCTGGCGGATACCGCCGAACGAACGGGCGGCCATCGCTGTTTCGAGCAGAATGTCGTGGGACCGCCGGTCCGTAGGAGCCGGCCAGCGCAAATCTCGGGGATCGAAGCGGAGATTTCGCTCGCGGACGAGCCATACGGCTCGACCGCTCGGCGATTTGCGTCTGCGCCCCATTGGCGAGGCCATCGAGATCCGCATCGACGGCGTGAGTTCGGCTCGCTGGCTTCCAGTCTCGTCCCCTGGCCACTGCAAGAGGTCCAACCGGTCGGGTGCGCCCGTCCGTCGGCCGTTTGCTTGTTCCTGACATTGCGAGCCGCGGTCGCCCGGATCGCGCAACGCTGCGCGTCTTCCACTTCGTTCCAGCCTGTCGGTGCGCTTGGGCGCGCGGCTCGGCATGTCTGCTCACATCAACCGGCCTGACGGAGGCTCAAATGCGCTACGAGACCCAGTCCCTTCTCTACCACGGCAGAATGCCCAACCGCGGTCGCCCCGATCTCGCCGGCCCTGTCATGGCCGTGCTCGCCATCCTCTGCGTCGTCGCGTGCGCGGCCGACGCCGTCAACCGCCTGTTCAACTCCCTGCCGCTCTTTCAATAGGCGGAGAGAGTCTGTATTATCGATATAACGATAATTGGGTTGGTCATGCGATTCGTAATTTCTGCTCTATTCGTCACGGTCGCTGCAATGCCGGCAGCGGCGGAAGAGATCACATTTCCGACTGCCGAGGTCTTCCGGAACGCCCGCCACGATCCGTCGCGTATCTGGGCCGACGCCGACATGACCGCGTTCGGTCCAAACGATCGCGGCGCAACCGTTACGGAGTTCCGTGCGACGACAGCCGACGGCGCGACATGGATTGTCTCGCAGATCAAGAACGCCGAGTGCAGCTCGCATCTGTGCCCGACCCGTTTGGTGCGCGAGGCATCTGACGGCGGCCGGCGCGTCTATGCCGACGACCTCATGCAGATCGGCGGCCACTTCTCCCTCAATGGCTCGACCCTCTCCGATGGCTCGGGCTCCTTTCCTGTCGAACCGGGTCGCAAATGAGACGTCGCCTTACTATCGCGTTCGCGCTTGTCGCAACGGTCGCCATAGCCGGCGAGTCCGCCCTATCCCTGATGCAGGCAGGCATGCCCTCGGAATGCGCGGATTTTGCCGCGAAGGTCAGCGCCAGCGAAGGGAATTTCGGCACCACGAACCAATACGGCTGCCTCGGCGCCTTTCAGTTCTGCCCGGGCACGTTCGAAAGCTATTACAAGGGCTCGGCAAGCTCCTTCCTCTCGGACCCTTCCGCTCAGGTCGCCGCGTGGAAGCAATATCAGTCGAACGAATGGAGCAAGGCCCAGAGCAATGGCCTGACCAGCGCAGTCGGCCAACAGGTTTGCTACAACGGGCGCTGCGCGACCGTCACGGAGTCCGCGATCCTCATGGCCTGTCAATTCGGATGCGGAGCCAAGGGAAAGCTTGCCAATCTCGTCAATAACGGGATGGACTGCAACGCGCGCGACGTGAAGGACGGCAATCTCGTTTCCGTCTGCGAATATCTGATCCGCGGTTCCGGCTACAACGTCTCGTGCTTTACCGGAAACCCGGCGGACTGCGAGACATCGGCGAGCTAGGACCGGGAAGTTGCGCCAAGTCGCCTGCGCGTGGGACGGGCCTCTTCATCGCCGCATCGCGGCGACCGCCCTTTCGACCAGCGGCCTGAGAGCTTCGCTCAACAGGTCGGACAGCGGTACGCCCTGCAGAGCTGCGTAGGCGCGTAGCGTGCGCAGCTCCTCTGGTTCACACCGCACCCTCACGCGTCGTGACGGCGTCACCTGCGCCGCGGGCGGCTCAATTGGTGTTCGCGCCTGTTCTTTGTCGCCTGCCAACGAGTGGGACGCCGGTTCGGACGGCGGAACACCGGCGCCGCCGCCCTCATTCGCGCTCTCTGCCGCCGGCTCCTGATCACAGGACGCGACAGCGCGCCTTGCCACAGCAGGGTACTGACTGTCCCCGCTGCTGAGCGCTGCGGCGATTTCGCCGATGCGGTCGAAGCTCGGCTGTGGCGCCTGCCTTCTTCTGAGAGATATCGGGGCCGCCTTTCCGTCCTCAGACATCGGCCGCCTCCGCCTGGTCCTCGGATTCGCTGAGGAAGTCGGACAGCAATTCATCCACGACCGCGCGAAGATTGTTCTGCGCGCGTGCGACCGATCCGTCCCGATCCAGGGGCAGTTCATAGAGGGCAGCGCCTGTCATGACCTTTGCGAAGACGGAGCGTTCCCACAGGGCGTGCCGGCACCATTCGACATCGGCGTTGCGCAGGACGTTCAGCGCCGCTTTCGCGGCAACAGAGTTCCGCGTCATCGCGGTCATCCTGTTGAGGACGACCTTGTGCCGGACGGGCGACCCGCCCCGCTCCATGTCACGCAGATATTTGACGATCTGGACGACCTGATAGCAGTCGAGACTATGTGGCTGGGTCGGAATGACGACGAGGTCGCACGCTACCGCGTCCAATGCGAGCGTCGCTTCGGCGTAACCCGCGACCTCGACGATGACAGCAATGAAGCCGGAAGCCGACTTCACCCGTTCGGCGATCCGATCGTTGCCCTCGACCTTTTCGACGGAGACGCCTGTCAGCTGACTTCCGTGCGCCCTGGCGACGGTGAACCACAGGAGCGACGAGCCCTGCCTGTCGCCATCGATCAACAGAACCTCGCCGGCGCGGGCGAGTTCCTGGGCCAGCAATGCGGCGACCGTGGTTTTTCCGCAGCCGCCTTTTGGCGAGGCCACCATGATCGTCAGATGCCCGGCCTCCGTAGGTTCCATTTTCACTTGTCCGTCGCTCCTTCAAGAAGCTGCTTCGCTTCGTGCTTGCCTTGAATATATCGGTAGACCGATAATGTCATCCGTCCTATTGGGACATGCGGATCTCTTGTCCCGTCGGGACATCGGGACACCGGGACATCGTGATGCGGGAGCTGTTGGTGGACATCAGGCAAATCGGGACCAGCGTCCCAATGGGTCGCGTGGCCCGTCGGGCTTCGCGACCCATCCGGTTCTGCGGTCTTCGAGGTCAGAGGTCCCGACCGGACACATGTCCCAGCGGGACATCCGTCCCGAGAGAATTGGAGTTGATCATGAACCGATTGGCCAAGTTCTCTTGCCGGACGCTTCTATTTCGACATGCCGCTTCGCTGCGGAAGCCCACCCAAATCCTATGAGTTCTCTTTGGCAGGATAGGCGAAAATGTCGTACATTTTCGAAACGGCCGCCTGCGGCGACCTGGAGAGGCGCCAGTGAGCGGTAACTGGTGCCGTTCGCCCAAGTCGCGACGAATGCTCTTCCGTTTGTCGCCTCAAGATCTTGCTCTGATTGCGGATGCCGCCGAAGCGCGAGGTATGCGCCCATCCGAGTTTGCACGAGAGGCCGTCAGACATTTTGCGGGCCTTGCGGTCCATCCGGGACCAGAGGCCATGGCGACCCTGAACGCCGCGGCCGATCAGCTTCGTGGCGCGGCTACGAACGTCAATCAGATCGCGCGCGCCTTCAATCGCGGTTGGCTGGCGACCGAGTCTGACATTTATCCGGACCTCGAAGCTTTGGCGCAGGCCCTTGTTCGCGTCCGCAGGGAGATACTCGATTTGCGTCGATTGCCCGAGGCGACGCCCCGGTGAAACTCTCCGAAATTTTCGCAGCAGCAGAATTGGCGCCCGATCTTCGTACTCTGTTGTTGGGGCCGCATGCTCCCGAGCCTGATGAATGGCGTCGAAAGCGTGCGAGGGGCGGAGGCGGGCATGTGCGGACGTCAACTGCAGTCGGCGGGGGATGGCGCACTCCCGATTCTGATGGTCGATTGCCATACGGCGTTCGACCGAGTGCGAAAGCTGCGCTTGCAAGCGGCGCCCAACCCGCCGTGTTCAAGGTTATATCCGCAGCGCACGGCCGAACGCGGGTTTCCGCTCTCCTCGAATATCTGGGAACGCGCGTCGATGAGCACGGCAGGAAGGTCGACATTCCCATCGTCACCCAAAGCGGCGCCGAAGTCGCGACAGCCGAGGCTCGCGCGGCGCTTCTGGACGGCTGGTCGGTCGACTTTTCCCAAACGCCACGCGCCCGAGATGTCGGGATTTTCGCGGCGACTATCGATGCGGCCGCTACTGGCGAGCGGGTGCGAGCGGCGCTCTCCGACGCGTTCAACGGGCGGGCGTTCGTGTATGCGCACGACAATGAGCGTGTGACGGTCGCTGTCGCTCTGACCGCCAGGGGCAAGGGCTTGCCGACCACAGGACCGCGGATCGAGGCCATGGCCGACCGGTTGGCAAGCCATTTCCCCGGTGCGTCGCTCGAAATGATCGGCACCGCACATGCGCAAGATGGCATTCGCTAC
Organism: Rhodoblastus sp.; assembly: GCA_036796555.1. Taxonomy (GTDB): domain Bacteria; phylum Pseudomonadota; class Alphaproteobacteria; order Rhizobiales; family Beijerinckiaceae; genus JAJXWB01. The sequence goes on from DAIRCS010000089.1 coordinate 5,143, forward strand.
CAACTCCGCAAGTTCGCCAGGGGTGCGCACGGGGCGGCGTACACAGAGGAAGGAGAAGAACTGACAGCCGATCGGGCGTTGTCGTTATCGCGGACGTGGGGCTCGAAAATTGGAACAGGCCGCGCCCGCGACGCTGTTCATATGGTGTTCAGCGCGCGAGCGGGAACCCCGCAGGAGCCATTCTTCGCCGCAGTCCAGGACGCTCTCGACCACAAGCTCCCAGGGCGGACATATGTGCTTGCGGCTCACCATGACCGCCAGCACGTACATGTGCATGTCGTCGCTCATGCGCGCGCCGGCGGCGATCGTCTGGATCTTCGCAAGGACGATTTGGCGGCGATCCGGGAAGCCGTCGCCGAGGCCGCGACCGAGCGCGGAATTCCGATGACCGCCAACAAGCGTCTGGATCGGGCAGCGGCCAGGCCCTTCAACGTGGCTCATGCCGCCGTTGTCTCCCGGAACGAGGCATCGCCTGAAACGATCGCCCGCGTTCAGGCGAAGCGCGCCGGTGCGACAGAAATAACCGATCATCCTGCTGTGATCGCTTTTGCCGCTCGCGCCGCTTTGGAATGGGGCGCCTTGGCGGCCGCGTTCGAGGCCGCAGGTGAGGGTCGACCTGCCGCAGTCGCTGCTGCTCACGCAGAGACGCTCAACGCGCAACTTCTCAAAAAACCCGAAATCGAGCGCTCGCCAATCTCGTCAATTAACGGTAGACCGATAGTTATTGACGATGGCGCCACGCGCCTGATTTGGGATCGTGCCATGTCCATCAGAACGGACGCGGATTTGAAGGACGCGCTGGGCGCCATCCGCGGCCAATTCGACGAATTCAGAACTGAACTGCCGGATGCGCAGCACGCCAAGCTCGACGCGTTGTTTGGAAGCGTCGTCGAACTCGGATATGCGCGCCTCTCTCAATCTATTCTCGCAGGCGATGGCCCATACCCCAGCGCCGAGACGGCAGCGCGCCTCACCAACGGTCTTTCGGCCGAAGAGATCATCGATGTTCTCGTCGATCGTCGCGATCGGCTATTCGCGAATGAGTTCGAGCGTCTATCCGATGAGGGGATATCGACGCGAATCGATGCGATCCTCTCCAACAGCGTCGCATCCCGCGAACCCAGCACCCTCATTCTCGTCGCCGAGGAGCGCGCCTATCAATGGGCGATCTATTCCAACGACCTGATCGATGAAGGCAACGCGTTGGCGGCGACCACCCCCGTTTCCAGTGCGGCGATCAGTATGTACGTCCAAGGCCTAAAACTCGCTTCTCCACCCGACGGTGTCGACCATGCTGTCGCCATGCTTCCCGATCGCCAACGCGTCCTCGCTCTGTACGCGAGCGCCCTCGACGAAAGAGCCCCGCCCGAGGAAGCCGCAGTCTTTGCCGCAGTAGGCCGAAAAACCATGATCGAGGGAGCGGACTCTCTGTCGCCTGAGGAGCATGCCGCGACGCGTCTCGCCGTTCTCGATATGGTCGAGGAGCATCAGTCTGCGCCGCTCGTCGATCCCGTTCTCGCGCGAGCTGCAGACGACATCGTTCGAGCAGCCAGAGCCCATGCATACCGTTCCGCGCTTGCAGAGCCGGCGGGTTCGTCCGAGGGGTTCGAGAGAATAGACGCCCTTACGACGCCGCAACGCGTCGCCTATCTGAAAGCCCTGGCCGACGACTTTGCGGGCCTGCCTGGCGACAACGAACAGGGCGTGAGCCAGGTCCGGGATCTCGCAGAGGCTTACCGGATGGGCGTCGATGTCCCTCCGAAAAATCGGGCGCAAGCTGCAGCTCTGATAGACGTCGTATTCGCCGAGTTTCAAAACCGTCCTCACGTGCGCGGTCTCGACCCGGACGTCGTTCCGGTCGCCCGCGATCAAGACGATCCTTCGATCGCGGCGTTGCGTGGTATGGCCGCGAGCCTGACTGACATCGAAAGTCTGATCAGCAGCGATATCGCGACCGTCGCCCAGCGCCTTTCCATTGCGATCGATGACCTCAAGCATCATTCGAGCGCCACCCCCGAAGATCGGGAGTCCGCTGAAAGCTTGCGGGCGGTTGTCCTGTCGGTCGACAAGCCGCGATCGATTCCGATTGAGTTTATTCCTGCAGTCGCAACCGTCGTGGCGTCGGTGGAGCGCGGCGATATGGAAGCGGCGGAACACGAAATCGAACGCGCGGTACCGCAGCCGAACCTAGGGAATCGTTCCCCTCGTAGTCAACAACCCGAAGCGACTTCCGATGAGAACGAGGCAGCACGGGCAACCGACGACAGAGAGGTCGAACCCGACTGAATCCTGGGTAGTCTGCCGGATGAATGGGTCGCAGGTCGGTGCCGACTTGCGTCCTAAACTGCCCGGCCCAGCATAGAGGTCAGTTCAGCGCTCTTGCCGACGTCCAATCCAAGTTCTTCGGCTTCTTTCGCAATCTCTTGGCAGCGCTCGACGATCACTTCGGCGATCGCCTGCGAGGGCTGCACCCGAGACCCACTCGTTCTCCGTGCAAGGCGCATCCGGATCGACCGCGGCAACTCTCGCGGCTCTGTCCTCGTACTTCCCGACGAAGTTCCACGCGGCGTTTCTGCAGGATAGGCGTAAGAGTCGTCAGCGATGAAGGCGGCGGCTTCCTCGTTCTCGTCGCCCGCAGTCGAATCATCTGAATTCGGCGGTTGCATCGAGACTTGGTTTCGTAGAGATGCACGCCCTTCGATGTGGCGCCTTGCGGAGCGGTCTCCGTTCGTATCAAGCGCATGAGTCTGGATCTGCGGTCGCGCGGCCGCGCCGGCTTTCGCTTTGAATGTCGCGCCCGGCGTGTCCAATGGCGTCGGAGCGACGACCACGCGCCGCCATTCCTCGCGCCTGGTCGAGGTCCATTCGGTCACTGCGGGTCCCGCGTCATCCTGCTGCAATTCCGGGATTGCAAACACGTTTGGCGGTGGTCCCAACGTCAGGTCGGGCACGAAACCAGCCGGCAGGCGCGGCGTCGCAAGCCGGCGCAACCTGGCGTCTGCGAAGAAATAGTTCCGCAGCGCCATGATCGGCAACCCGCCGCGCGGCAGGATCAGTTCTTTTGTCCGTGGAAGCATGCGCAGTTCGTCACGGCTCATCAGCGGTTCGAGGCTTTCACGTTCCTCGAACGATTGTCCCGGCCCGGTCGCCATCGCGGTGGTCCGCAGGGATCGCCGCTTTACGACCTTCTTGCCCAACTGCTTTTCGAGGTAGTCGAGCACGTCAGGGCTTTCGCCCCCGAGGAATACAATCGCCTCGCTGTTGTCGAGGATGGAATTGCGGCCCTCATGACCGTAGACGGCCTGCACGTCGGTCAAGGATTGGACGAACGTCCAGACCGACACGCCGTTGCCGGCGAGCACTTTCATCATGGCGATGAGGGGCTCGATCTTTCCGAGCGTCGTGAACTCGTCAAGCATCAGAAGGATCTTGTGCTCGCCCGGCTTTGGCCGCTCGTCGCTCATGATATTGATGAGCTGGGACAGAAGGACGTTCGCAATCCCGGTCATGACCGCGATCTGCGAAACGCGGAAGTCCAGGTAGACGGTATGTGGCTCCCGTCGGAATTGCCTGATATCGAAGCTCGAAACGTCTGTCGCCCGTTGCACGATCTCGTTGGTGTAGGCGCGCATCGACATGCGCGCTTCGCCGTAGATGCCGGCGAACTGCTTTTCGCCCATGTTCACGACTGCATTCAGTTTGGCGATCGTGAAGGTCGACAGGTCCGTGCTTTCGTCTGCCAGGATCGCTTTGATCCGGTCGATCACGTAGATCCGCCCAAACAGGACGTCCATGACGGCGGAGATCGCCTTACGCTCGACGCGCTTCGACTCCAGCACATAGGAGATGACGCCCGCGACCATCTCGCGGGCGTCCTTCATCCAATATTCCTCCTTGAGGCCGGGACTTGCGACGATGCCGCTCGCGCAATTGCCGATGTCCATCTCGCGAAAACCGGGATCGGTCCGGATGAAGTCGAGCGGGTTATAGCCGTGCGAGAAACGTTGTGCGGGCGCGAACTTGAACACTTTCGAAAAGCGGCTGCGCCATCCGGCTGTGTGGTCGAAAGTTTCGCCTCTGATATCGAGGATGACCATCGACCCCCGGAATTCCAGCGCGTTCGGAATGATGAGGCTCGAGCCCTTGCCCGAGCGCGTCGGTCCCGAGACGAATACGTGCCCGAAGTACGGCGCGCGCAGATACCTGCCGCCGTGGAGCCTGCGCCTCGTCGTCCATTCCGGCATGCCCGTCGCTGGGTCCACGATCTTCTTGTCCCAGGACAGAGACTGCCCGCCGAACCGTCCGAGCAACAGAGCGCGAGATCGAAAGAAACCCGCGGATGCGAGGTCGCCTGCATCTGCGAACCGGGCGCCGCGGCCGCCCGCACCACGCGCAGCAAACACTCCCGCCGCCACGCCGGCGGCGAGGCCGAGCGCCGCCGAAAGACCAATCATGCCCCTTCCGCCGGGCTTGTCCCAGGATGCGGCGATTGCGCGCGACGGCGCGCCGAAGTCGCCATTGTTCAAAGCACGGACAACGGACCAGTCCCGCCGCGTGGCGCCATCGACGAGGAGGAATGCACTGAGGCCCGCGAGCGAAGCGACCATGAGGCCGATGGCCGCCGCGCCGGCGAGTCGCGACGCCTCGCTCATCTCTCATTCCCGGCGAACAGGATCTCGGACACGATGCGCTTGCCATTCTCGCGACCCAATTGCACGACGACGGGAATGACCTCTTCGAGATAGGCGAGCACGTCCGCCTTCGCGAGCGACACGCCGCTTTGCATGACCATGAGGGCGAGACGCTCATAGGCGGCGCGCGGGGAGTTCGCGTGGACCGTCGTCAGCGATCCGGGATGCCCGGTGTTGATCGCCTGCAGGAAGGTGAAGGTCTCGGCGCCGCGCAACTCGCCGAGCAGCAACCGGTCCGGGCGCATGCGCAGGCTCGCTTCCAGCAGCGACTGAGCATCGACCTTGGCGGCGCTCTGGCCGCCCTTCGACGCAAGGAGCCGCACGCAATTCTTGTGCGGGGGCACGAGCTCAAGCGTATCTTCGATCGTCACGATCCTCTCGCTTCGCGGCACATCCTTCAGGAGCGCGTTCAGGAAGGTGGTCTTCCCCGTGGAGGTGCCGCCGCTGACGATCATCGAAACGCGCTCGCGCAAGGCTGCTTTGAGGAACCCTTCGATGTCGCCTGCGCCCAACAATTCGGCCAGACGGCGTTCGGCCTCCGACCTTTCGCCCGCTACGGTGACCCTGGCGCGTCCGAGCGCGCCTGTTTTCACATAGTCGGCGAGCGAGAGATCGCGGGTGACCTGCTTGCGGATCGAGATCGCTCCGCCCTCAGGCGCGGCCGGCGGCAGGACGGCCTGAAACCGCTCCCCGCTCGGCAGCGACGCGCTGAGGATAGGGGTTTCCTCATTGATGTGCTGGCTTGTTGCGCCGGCCACGCGTTCCGACAACCAGCGTATCCAGGCCGCATCGCATTGCGGCGCCGAGATCGCGGCCATCAAGGGGTCGCCGAGCCGCTCCACGAAGACGATTCCTGGCGCGTTGACCGAGATCTCGGTCAGCAGGGGATCAGCGAGCAAGTCGCCGAGCCTGCCAAGCGCCACGGCGAGGCTCGGGAACTTGTCCCGCCATCCCTCGCCGTCCGCCGCCGGTCTTGCCAGTTCGGCTATCGCATTCATCGCCCTGCCCCGCTTCTCAGTATTTTGCGGAGACGGGACCGCTCGTCGCCTCGAGCGGATCGACGGGCGGCAGCGGGGTCAGGTCGGGTATGGATCTTGGCGCCCCACCGCGTGCAAGCCGGCGTGCCTCCATCTTCACGGCGTCCGCCTCTACGCCGGAAAAATCGAGGTCGCGTCGTACGACGACGGTGATTTCCGCGCCCTGGTCGACATGAACCGTCGGCGGGATCGAGAGCGATTCCTTCAACGCTTCCTGCGCCATTGCCGTCATTGTCCGGGCCACCTCCTGCGTTCCGATTTGCGCGCCCTGCGAGGCGAGCGTCTGCTGCGTCGACGTGATTGTTTGCCCGGTTGCCGGATCGAATGTCGTCACCTGCCCCGCGCGCGAGCCGAGCGCGCCGAGGAACTGGGCGCCGCCGCCGACAATCGACAGGAGCGCCGCAGCGCCGAAGCGTTCGCCGAAATGGCGGTCGACGTCGCCGGTCATGCCGGCTCGGCCCAAGGCGTCGCCTCCGCCCGAGCCGAGCGCGATCGACACGCCGTCGGCGCGCAACGCGCGCGTCCACACAACGAAAATGCGGGTTTGCCCGCGAGAAAGACCGCTGCGGTATTCGCCGAACAGAATTGTGCCGCGTGGCAGCAGGACGCGCGATCCGTCGAACGACCAGATATCGCCCGTCGTATGCGCCTTCATCTGCCCGGGCAGATCGCTTTGGACTGCGACGTCGAGCACGCCCTGAATGAGCGTTCCCTGGGCCAAGAGCGCGTCGAGCCTCGACAGGCGGACCGCGCGAGAAACCTCGACGCCGCGCGCGGAGGCCGCGTTCAGGAATCGTCGGTTTGCATCGGAACCGTCGTCATCGACCTTGGCTGCTTCCGTCGCAGAGCTGTTTCCTGCCTTGCTCGCCTCGCCCTCGTGATCGAGCACGATCAGCGGAGAGCGCAGCCGCGCCCATTTCTCGGCTTCGAGCTTCGCCAGGCGATCACGCTCCAACCTTTCGCGTTCGGCTGCGAGCCGCGCCTCCTCAGCTCGACGTTTGGCATCCTCGTCGACCACAGGCGTCGCGGGCGCCGGGTTCGGCGCGAGCCGGACCACTTCGGCGCGCGAGTCTCGTTTGCTCGTCTCGTCCTCGAACGGTCGCGCCTTGACGGTCGTCGGCTGAAAATGCTCGTCGCTCGCCAGAATGTCCCTGGGCGCACGACGCTGTGCGTCGAGGTAGAGAACGAAGGCGATCCCGCAAATGCCGACGATGCCCAGCATGGCGAGCCCAATTCGTTTGCCGGACCCGGCTTTCCGGGAACCGACCGACGCCATGTCGGCGTCATCCCAGCGATGGTTTGCTTCGACCTCGGTCATTTATTCGCCTCCGATCATGCGAAGCAGGAACGACGATTGCGCCTCCTGCGGCCCGTAGACCGCCTCGACTTCATCCGGCTCCGGCGCGTCTTTGACCGCGCGATTGAACAGGCAGAGCGATTCTTCGCCCCGTCGCAGCGTGAATTGCGCCGCGACTCGGTCGATCACGACGTAGCCGCCCTCGACCCGCGAATTGATCGTCTTTTCGGCGCCGCCCGCGCCAACCACGAAAATCCCAGGCACATCGCCCGAGAATTGCAGGAACGTCTTCGTTCCGTTGTCGAAGGCGACGCGGGGTTTAAGTTGGCGCGATCCCTTGAACACGTAGTCGCGATTGACCTGGCTCGGATCGACGGACTTCAGGTCCGGAAACTTTGCCGATTCCCTGGCCATGGCGGCGCGCGAGGCTGCGGCCTCTTCATCCGGATATTTGAACCGGACCTGGTATGCGGCCTTTTTGCGGGCTACGCCGCCGACGACCAGCGCCAGTGCGAAAACGCGTTTGTTGGTGACCACGTTGACGTTCGTCTCGCCGGTCTGCTCGAGCGGCTTCACGAAGAAGATGCCCGATCCTTTCTTCGGAACGATCGACCAGCTCTTGCTGTCGCCGGTCGAAATCGTCTCGATTGTTTCGCTCGGACCGAGGTCGACCAGCGTCGAGACGCCCAGTTCGCAGCGTATCGTCGTCACCCCGTCCTGGTTGAACCGGACATAGACGATGTGAGGATTGGCTGATGGCGCGACCTTGGTGGTCGCGCCCCACGCCGTACCCGCGCCGGCAATGGCGAGCGCGAGCGTTGTTGCTGCAGTAACCCGCTTCACTTGACCGTCTCCGTCGGCTGGATCGATTCCTGATCGCGGCGGTAGCTCGTCACCTGGAAGCCGAGCGGGTTGTCGAAGCGCCATTCGTTCCTGGCGGGTTCGCCCGAATAACGGAACCTGACGATGCCGACCCAATGGTGCTCGAGTTCGCGATCGAGTGTCTTCTCCGTCGTGGAGAACCGCACTTCGGCGGTCCGCTCGTTGAGCAGCGATACGCTCTTCACGAAGACCAGGACGTTCGTGTCCTTGCCGTAGAGCTTGTCCGGTCGCTTTGAGTTTCCGGAGGCCCAGAGCGCTTCGAGTTCCGCGCCGGCGCTCGAGGCGGACAGGAGGCCCGCCAGCCGGTTGTTCTCGACGATGAGGCGGGGATCGTAGGTCTCGCGCGCCTTGATGTAGCGGACGAGATTGGCGACGGTGAGCGCGTTCTTCTGATCGAGCTTGCCGCTCATATCGAGCGCCCGTGCGATCTCCGTGATCCCCGTCGTTTTGTCGACGACGATCATGTAGGGCTCGAATGTCTTTAGCGGCAGCAGCATGACGAGGGCTGCCAGCGCGAGGACCGCAAGCGTCAGCGCCGCGGCCGCCACTCCCCAGGCGCCCGCGCGCGAGCGCCGCATCCGGCCATAGACATCATCGTCCCATCTGACACCCTCGACGAAGAAGCGCTCGGCATCGATGGCTCCTTCAGCGGCTGCTGCCGCAGCCTTTTGTGGCGTCTTTGCAAACCAAACTCGCTTCATCCCTCAACTCCGTCCTGCGATTTCATGGTCATGGCTTGTTCGGCATGGCGCTGCGCCGCCGCCTCCTGCGCGGCGGCGTCCATGCCGCTGCCACGCCATTGCGCAGTGGTCGGCCCGCCGCGGCCAGGTCCGTAGCCGCTCAATTCTGGTCGTCGGCTCGCAAGGGCGTCGCGCGCCCGGTATCCCGCCGCCGCAACTGGCGCGCTGGCCGCGCGGCTCCAGCCCATTG
>DAIRCS010000090.1:0-1560 GCA_036796555.1 Rhodoblastus sp.
AGCCCTTCCTGGTTCGGCTTGTTGTAATAGGGCGTGACGACCAGAACGCCGTCGGCGCCGGCCTTTTCGGCGTGCCTCGCCAGCTCCACCGCCTCGTGCGTATTGTTGGAGCCGGCTCCCGCGATCACCGGCACGCGGCCGCGCGCCTCGGAAATGCAGGTCTCGACGACCTTGCGGTGCTCCTCGTGCGACAGCGTCGGGCTCTCGCCGGTGGTGCCGACCGGCACCAGCCCGTGCTGGCCGCTCTCGATCTGCCAGTCGATCAGCTTGCGATAGGCGTCCTCGTCCACCTTGCCGTTCTTGAACGGCGTCACCAGCGCCGGCATCGATCCCCTGAAATTCGCTCTGGCGCTCATTTTCGCGTCCTGATCCCTTGTCGATCGCGTGTCGGCCCCGCCCAATCCACGCCGCAATCGCCCGGTTTTGTATCGGGACACACATAGCCCCTGGCGCGCGCGCCGAAAAGGGGCGCCGCCCCATGGCGGCCGTTGCTGGCCGAAGCGCCGCGTATGGTTATCGTTTCGTTAATCGTCGCGCGGCAGTCTGAGATCGGAGCGTCAGGAGCGTTCGTCGGGTGACGAAGGAAGCCGGGGCAGCGAAGGCGTCGAACGCCTGGAAACGAAAGGCCGTCGCCGCGACGGTTCTCGCGGCCGGTTGCCTTGCGCCCATGACGCTTGGCCACCTTCCGCCCGCCCAGCGCGCCGTAGCCAGGGTCGCGCCCGATCATCCGCCTCCCCCGCCGCCCGAAAGCGCTTTCGTCTTCGATCCGCAGGACCAGAACCACGCCAGCATCGCGGCGCCCGAGCGTCCGCGGCCGCTCGACGCCACGGCCGCCATCGCCGCCGCCGCGCCGCAGGCCGCGCGCGGGATGTCGCTCGACCCGCCACTCGTCAGCGCCTATGCGCGCGCCGTCGATCCGGCCTACCCGACGGGCGTGGTCGATCCCGCCGACGGGCTCGGCGTCGACCTCACGGGATTGCGCGACGGGCTCGAAGCCTACCGGCGCGGCGATCTCGCGGCCGGCGACGCCGCGGCTGCGACGGCGAAGGACCCGCTGGTGGCGACCGCGCTGGAATGGGCCGCGCTGCGCGCCAGGCCGCTCGAGGCCGGCCACCGCCGGCTCGCCCGCTTCATGGCCGCCCATCCCGGCTGGCCGGCGATGGACTGGCTGCGCAAGCACGCCGAACTCGCCCTCTACGCTGCGCGGCCTCCGGCGGGCGCGGTCATCGACTTCTTCCGGGACGGCGAGCCGACGACGCCGGCCGGCCGCGTCGCGCTCGCCGCCGCTCTGCTGGACGCCGGCGAGACCGCGCGCGCCAGCGACTTCGCGCGAAAAATCTGGCGCGAGGACGAGCTCAACACGGCCCAGGAAGGCGCGCTGAAGAAGAGCTTCGGCGCATCCCTGACCGCCGCCGACAGCGCGCGCCGCGCCTCGCGGCTCGCCTATGACGAGCAATTCTCCGCGGCCCTGCGCGCGGCCTCGATGGCCGGACCCGACATCGTCGCGCTGACGCAGATCCGCGCCGCCGCCGAGCGCGGCGTCGCCACCGACAAGACCTT
>DAIRCS010000090.1:1570-13919 GCA_036796555.1 Rhodoblastus sp.
AAATATCCCGTCCGCAAGAAGAAATCCGCCGAGGCCGGCGCGCGGATGCAGGCGGCGCGGCCGGCCCCCGCCGCGATCATCGACGGCGACGCATGGTGGGAAGAACGCCGCAGCCTCGCGCGAAAACTGCTCGACGCCGGCGATCCAGCCGCCGCCTATCGCATCTGCGCGGGCCATGCGGCGGAAGCCAACGACAAGCAGATCGACGCCGAATTCCACGCCGGCTGGATCGCGCTGCGCTTTCTCGACAAGCCCGACCTCGCCGCGCCGCATTTCGACACGGCGATGAGGCTCGCGCGCACGCCGATCTCGCGCGCGAGAGCCGCCTATTGGCGCGGGCGCGCGGCGGAGACCGCCAGAAGCGCCGATGCGAAGGCCTTCTACGAAAAAGCCGCGGCGGAATCGGCGACCTTCTACGGCCAGTTGGCGCGCCTGCGGCTCGGCGAGAGCGACACGCCGATCCGCCTCGCTCCGCTGCCCGCGGAAGGCGCGGCGCGCGCCGAGAGCGTGCGCGTGATCGAATTGCTCTACGCCGCCGGCGCGAAAGACATGGCCGTGCCGCTCGCCTATCTCGCCGCGAAATCGATCGAGGCGCCCGAGCAGATGGCCGCGCTCGCCAGCGTCGTGGTCAAGGACCGCGACGCCAAGGTCTCCCTCACTTTCGGCAAGTTCGCCGCGCAGAACGGCCATCCGATCGACGACGTGGCCTTTCCGACCTATGGCGTGCCGCAATTCTCGCCCTTCGACAATTCGGCGTCGCTGCCGGTCGTCTATTCGATCGCGCGGCAGGAGAGCGCCTTCGATCCGAAGGCCGTCTCGCACGCCGGCGCCATGGGCCTGATGCAGATGATCGCCTCGACCGCGCGCTCGACCGCGCGGCGCGTCGGCGTCGCCTTCGATCCCGGCCGCATGACGACGGACCCCGCCTTCAACGCCCAGCTCGGCGCCGCCCATCTCGGCGACCTCCTGAAGGAGCAGCGCAATTCGCTGATCCTGACGTTCGCCGCCTACAACGCCGGCGGCAAGCGCGTGAAGGAATGGATCGCCGCCCACGGCGACCCGCGCGAGGCGAGCGTCGATCCGATCGACTGGATCGAGCGCATCCCCTTCTCCGAGACGCGCAATTACGTGCAGCGCGTGCTGGAGAACCTCACCATCTATCGCGCGCGGCTCGGCATGGCGGAAGCGAAGGCGATCGAGCCCCTGCGCAAGGAAGCGCGGATGTGAGCCCGGCCTGTCATTCCCGACGCCGCAAGGCGGCGATCGGGAATCCAGAGTCGCGCCTCAATTTTCAGTTGTTCAGTTCCAGATACAGATCGCGCCAGGCCGGATTGAAGTCTTCAATCAATTTCAGCTTCCAGGCGCGCTCCCATTTCTTCAGCTGCTTCTCGCGGGCAATCGCCTCGTTGATGTCAGCGTAGGCTTCATACCAGACGAGCATCCCCACGCTGTAGCGCGACGTGAAGGAAGCGCCTCGCTTCGCCTTGTGCTCATGGACGCGGCGCGAGAGATCGTTGGTAACGCCGATGTAGAGTGTGCCGTTCCGCTTGCTGGCGAGGATGTAGACCCAATAGGTTCGCTCCATTTCGACACGCACCCAAAATCTGGAACGACGCAACGCTGTCATTCCCGCGAAAGCGGGAATCCAGAGCCAAGCTCCGGGCGCTTCCACTGGATTCCCGATCGCTTGCCTTCGGCAAGCGTCGGGAATGACACCCTACCCCGCCGCTACAACTTTTGCGCCGACGCAGCGCTCGCTGACTCGAGAATCTGGAACCAAAAACGACGCCACATTTCGACACGCGCACAAAGTTCGGAGCAAAGCAGTCCTGTCATCCCCGCGAAAGCGGGGAGCCAGAGCCAAGCCCGGGCGATCCCGCTGGATTCCCGATCGCTTACCTTCGGCAAGCGTCGGGAATGACACGTTCGCCTTCACTGCCGCGCCATTTCCGTATTGCCCACCGCTTCCCCGTCCAGCGCCTGATCGTCGTCCATCGTCACGACCACCTTGCACAGCTCTCCCGTGAAGGCGAAGGGCGCGGCGTAATCGCCGACAGGGCTGCCGCGATCGAAGCCGATATCGAGACCCGACCACGAGATGAGCGTGACGAAGCCGAGCGGCGTTTCGACCGAACCCGCCTCCTGCCCGTCGATCAGCAGCGTGTAGCGGCTCGTCCCCTGCCCCTCGCCCATCCGCGGCGGCGCGATTTTCGTCAGTCGCCGCACGCGCACGCCGAGCTTTCTGTCGCCCGCGGGCACGGCGCGGTCGGACGTCACGACCGTATGCGTCCCGCCGATGTTGAGCACATGCGCGAGCCGCCCGTCGCGCAGATAGAGCGCGTAGCCGGACGTCGCGTCGCCATGCGAGATCAGCACGCCTTCGTCTCCGTCCTGCACGCGCGCGTCCGCCTCGATCGTGTAGGAGCGCGAGCGCACGTCCGGCGCCACGTCGGTCGGCACATGGCCCATGCCGCGATGGAAGGCGAACCTGCGCCGCTCGCCGTGATAGCGCGCCGCCGTCTCCGCGAAGCGCGGACCGAAGCGGTCGTCGAGCGGCAGCACCTGATTGGCTTCCGCCTCCTTCCACCAGAGATCGATCAGCTCCTGCAGAAGCTCCGGCTTCTCGGCGGCGAGATCGTTCGTCTCCGAAAAATCCGCATCGAGATGGAACAGCTCCCACTTGTCCTTCTCGAACGGCGTGCCCGGCGGATGATAGGCGACCGCCTTCCATCCGTCGCTCCACAGGCCGCGATGGCCGAACATCTCGAAATATTGCGGTTTCGCACGCGACGGCGCGGCGGCGTCGAACAGGCTCGCCTTGAAGCTGACGCCCGTCATCGGCTGTTGCTTCACGCCGTTGATTTCCGCCGGCGGCGCCACGCCGACGATGTCGAGCAGCGTCGGCGCCAGATCGCTCGCATGCGCGAACTGATGCCGCAATTCCCCGCGCGCGGAAATTTTCGCGGGCCACGAGACGACGAGCGGATCGCGGATGCCGCCGCCATGCGTGTTCTGCTTGTAGCGGCGCAGCGGCGTGTTCGCCGCCATCGCCCAGCCCAGCGGAAAGTTGGAATGCGACTTCGGCCCGCCGATCATGTCGATCAGCCGCTTCTTCTCCTCCATCGATTCCCAGCGGAAATTATAGGGGCCCATGGCGTTGAGCATGCCGAGCGGCCCGCCCTCCTGGCTCGCGCCGTTGTCGGACATGACGATGACGAGCGTATTTTCGCGCACGCCCGCCGTTTCCAGGAACGCGATCAGTCGCGCGAGATTCTGGTCGGCGTGGTCGAGCATGGCCGCATAGGCGCCCTGCAGCCGCGTGAACACGGCGCGCTCGTCGTCGGAATGATCGGCCCACGCCCGCACGAAATCGTTGCGCGGCGGCATGCGCGTGTCCTTCGGCACGATGCCGAGTTCTTTCTGCCGCGCGAGGCGCCGTTCGCGCTCCTCGTCCCAGCCGTGGCCGAATTGCGAATCGTAATGGCGGATGAGATCGGCGGGCGCCTGGTGCGGCGCGTGGCAGGCGCCGAGCGCGAGCCAGGCGAGCCACGGATCCTGCGGCCGGTCGGCGACGTGATCGGCGATGAAGCGGATCGTGCGGTCGACGAGATCGGCCGTCAGGTGATAGCCGCTCTCATACGCGCCCGGCGGCTCGACATGCGTATTGTCGAGCACGAGTTCGGGCGCATATTGATCGGTCTCGGCGTCGAGAAATCCATAGAAGCGATCGAACCCTCGCGCGAGTGGCCAGCCGTCGAACGGCCCGGTCGCGCCGCTCTCGGTCAGCGGCGTCACGTGCCATTTGCCGATCATGTAATTGCGATAGCCGTGCGGGCGCAGCATTTCGGCGAGCGTGCCGGCCTCCTTCGCGATCTTGCCGCGATAGCCGGGAAAGCCGGAATCGAAATTGGCGAGACAGCCGACGCCCACCGCATGATGGTTGCGCCCCGTCAGCAGCGCCGCGCGCGTGGTCGAGCACATGGCCGTCGTGTGGAAGCCCGTGTAGCGCAGGCCTTCCGCTGCGAGCCTGTCGATCGTCGGCGTCGCGATCGGCGACCCGTAGCAGCCGAAATCGGAGAAGGCGACGTCGTCGAACAGCACGATCAGGATGTTCGGCGCGCCCGCGGGCGCCCTGGCGCGATCCGGCCACCAGGGCTGCGAGTCCTTCACCGTCGCGCCGATCCTGCCCTTGAACGCCTCGGCCATCGCCGCATCCTCCCATGGACCGCGAGCTTTCAGGCTCGCATCTCGTTGCAGCGAGCCTGAAGGCTCGCGGTCCGATGCGCAAGCCGATTGCTTTCTCCGCTCTCCCCGGCTTCAATCGCGCCATGCGTATCTTCACAGCCATTCTCGGCACCGAGACCAACACGTTCGCCCCTCTCCCTACCGGCCTCGCGCAATTCGAGCCGATCGAGCCGACGCCCGGCGGCCCGCCGGACGAGGTCAGACATCCCTTCGGCATGATCGTGCGCGCGGCGCGCGAGCGCGCGCTGAAGGACGGCCATGAAGTTCTGGTCGGACGCGGCGGCTTCGCGACGCCGGGCGGGATCACGACGCGCCACGCCTACGAGACGCTGCGCGACAATCTGCTTGCCGATCTGAAAGCCGCGCTGCCGATCGATCTCGTGGCGCTCGGCGTGCACGGCGCGATGATCGCCGACGGCTACGACGACGCCGAGGGCGATCTCATCGCGCATATCCGCAAGATCGTCGGGCCAGACACGATCGTCGCGGTCGAGCTCGACCTGCATGGCCATCTGACGAAGGCGAAGGTCGACAATTCCGACATCCTCGTCTTCTTCAAGGAATACCCGCACACGGACATCTACGAGCGCGCGGTCGAGGTCGTCGATCTCGGCGTCGCCGCCGTCGAGAAGCGCATCAAGCCGGCCATGAGCGTCTACGACTGCGGCCTGATCTCCGTCTTCCACACGTCGCGCGAGCCGACGCGTTCCTTCGTCGACCGCATCAAGGCGCTGGAAGGCAGGGACGGCGTGCTCTCCATCTCGCTCGTGCACGGCTTTCCCTGGGGCGATTGTCCGGAATTCGGCACGAAGGTTCTCGTCGTCACCGACGACGCGAAGGCGAAGGGCGATGCATTGGCGAAAGAGCTCGGCGAAGCCGTGATCGCCATGCGCGAAAAGACGCTCGCGAACTATCTCTCCGCCGACGGCGCGATCGACGCCGCCGTGTCGCACAACGGCTGCGTCGTCGTCGCCGATTCCGCCGACAATCCCGGCGGCGGCTCGGCAGGCGATTCCACATTCGTTTTGAAACGCCTGATCGAACGCAATGTCGACAGCGTCGCGCTCGGGCCGCTGTGGGATCCCGGCAGCGTCGAGCTCTGTTTCGCCGCAGGCCCCGGCGCGCGTCTGCCGCTGCGCATCGGCGGCAAGACGTCGCGCGCGTCCGGCGATCCGGTCGACGTGGAGGCGGAAGTGCTGGCCTGCGTCCCCCGCGCGAAAATGATCGACACGTTCGGCCATGGCGCCGAGGCGACGGCGCCGCTCGGAGACGCGGCCGCCGTGCGCGTCGGCGGCATCGAGATCGTGCTCAACCAGGAGCGCACGCAGGCGCTGGGCGACGTCTTCACGCCGCTCGGCGTCGACTGGCGCAAGAAGAAGCTCGTCGTGGTGAAATCATCGCAGCATTTCTACGCGGCCTACGCCCCGTCCGCCGACGCGGTGCTCTACGCGGAAACGCCGGGCTCCATGACGATGGACTGGAGCGCCCTGCCCTATCGCAAGCGTCCCGACGGCCTGTGGCCGTTCAGGAAATGACGCTCGTGCCCGACGCCAGCCAACCGCAGAACCGCTTCGTCTCCGCGCCCGACGGGTTGAAGCTGCACTATGTCGAATACGGGTCGGCGCTCGATCCCGGCGCGCCGGTCGTCTGCCTGCCGGGCCTCACACGCACGGCGGAGGATTTCGCGTCGCTGGCGCGCGCCCTGTCGTCCGGCGGCAGGACGCGGCGGCGCGTCCTCGCGCTCGACTATCGCGGCCGCGGCCTGTCGGATCGCGACCGCAAATGGGAGAATTATTCCATCCCCGTCGAGAACGCCGACATTCTCTCCCTGCTCGACGCCGCGGAAGTCCATGCAGCCATCGTCGTCGGCACGTCGCGCGGCGGCCTGCACGCCATGACCTTCGCCGCCACGCGCCCGACGCTGCTCAAGGCGGTCGTGCTCAACGACATCGGCGCCGTGGTCGAGCCGCTGGGCCTCATGCGCATCAAGTCCTACGTCGGCAAGATGCCTGCGCCGCGCAACTGGGCAGAGGCCGTCGACATCGTGAAGTCGACCATGAGCGCGCATTTCACGGGCCTGTCGGAACAGGACTGGGAGGGCTATGCGCGCCGGACCTTCGCGGAGAAGGACGGGAAGTTCGTCGGCCGGTCCGACCCCCAGATCGCCAACACGCTCGCCGACGTCGGCCCGGACATGCAGCGCATCGAACTGTGGCCGCAGTTCGAGGCGATGGCGCAGGTTCCCACCCTCGTCGTGCGCGGCGAGAATTCAGATCTTCTCTCGGCCGAAACGCTCGAGAAGATGAAGCGGCGCAGCCCGAGATGCGAGAGCTGGATCACGCCCGGACAGGGACACGCGCCGCTTCTGACCGATGTGGCGACGATCGAGCGGATCAGAACCTTCGTCGACGCCGTCGCCTGATCGGTTCGATCGCCGTCGCGCGACGGCGCGCTATCGCTTCAATGCGCGCCGCCATGGCCATGATCGTGCGGCGCCGCGTCGGTCGCGCCGCCCGCGACGGAACGCCCGCCACAGCCGGTCACGCAGCCGACGACATAAGCGGCGAACAACATCAGCGCGACTTCGAGCACATGGCCCGGCAGGCCCGGAATCCATTTGAAGCCCGCAAGGAACAGCCCGGCCAGAAAGGCGGCGACGGCCCACGCAAGCCAGGCGCCGCGCGGTTCGTCGTCGACGCCGTCGCAGGTCGCCCAGCCCACGAAAAGGCCGAGCGTGAAGGCGAGAGCGACGAATATCCAGTATTGAAAAAAGACGTAGATCACGGTCTCGCCCTCACTTCACGACGAATTCGGTACGGCGATTCTGCGCGCGGCCTTCGCGCGTGTCGTTGCCGGCGATCGGGCGTTCGTCGCCATAGCCGGCCGCGCTGAGGCGGTCGGCGGCGACGCCTTTGCCTTCCAGCGCCTTCACGACCGATTCCGCGCGCCGGCGCGACAGGTCCTTGTTCATGCCGGCCTCGCCGACATTGTCGGTATGGCCGGCGATCTCGACCTTCACGTTCGGACATCCCTTGAGGACGTCGGCGAGGCTCGCGATCGTCGACGCGGATTCGGACTCGATCTCGTCCGAAGCCGTCCGGAACTTGATCGTGTTCTTCGCGAGTTCGTCGACCATCTGCTTCTGGCAGGTCGCCTCTTCCGCCGTCAGCGGCCGCTTTGGCGCAGGCGCAGGCGTTGCGGACTGCGGCTGCGCGGGCTCCGGCGCCGGTTGCGGCGGCGGCGGCGCAATCGCCGTGAGATCGGCGAGCTTGATGCGCACGCCCGCCGGCAGGCTCGCCAGCGCTGCGCGGATCATGTCGACCGCGGCCTGCTCGCCGACGCCGCGGATCGTCAATCCGTCCTCGCCGAGCGACATCTCGCCGCTCTTCAATCTGGCGAGCGCGGACAGGCCGAAACTCGTCGACGCGCCGAAATCGATGGACGGCGGCAGGCCCGATGCAATGGCCGCATCTCCGGCGACGCCCGTTCCGGCGGCGCCCGCTGCGGCGAGCGCTGCGGCGCGCGCCGCTTCGTTCGGCGCGAAGCCGCCGACCGTGACGCGTCCGCTGTCGTCCTTCTTCGCCGTGAACGCATAGGGATGCTGTTCGTGCGCCGTCACGTCGGCGCGCAGCGCGAAGCCGCGGGGCAACGCGCCCTTCAGCCACGCGAGCGCGGCGTCGGCCGCGCCGCCCGCCTTCGCGATTCCGGTCATCGCGAGCTGCATGTCCGACAGGCCGATCTTGCCGCTGCCCAGCCGCGCGAAGGCGCCGAGCGCAGCCTTTGCGCCGTCGAGAAAATCGCGCGGCGCGCCGCGCGCGATCTGCATCCGGTCGACGATCGTCGCATCCGGCGTCGCAGCCTTCGCCGCCGCGACGATTTCCGCACGCGCCTCTTCCGAGGGAACGAAGCCTTCGAGCGTGATCGTCTTGCCGTCGAAATTCGCCGACCAGGCGTAGGGCGCGACGACCGGCGGGTTGACGTCCGCCTTGCCGAGCGCGAGGCCCGCGGGCAATTGCTTCAACGCGGCGAGCGCGGCGTTGAAGCTCCTGGCGTCGCCGGCGTCGCCGGAGATCGTCAGGGCGCCGTCGCTGAGACTGGCCTTGCCCGCGGCGAGATCGCCCAATGCGGCGAGAGCGGCCTTCGCCCAGGCCGCAAATCCGCCCGCAGCGCCGGCGCCAAGCTGCATGTGATCGACGATGTCGCGGCCGGGAAGCGCGGCGCGCGCGGCGGCCAGCACATCGGCGCGGATCGCGTCGGAAGGAACGTAGCCTTCGAGCGTGACACGCTTGCCGTCGCTCGCCGCCGACCAGACGTAGGGCGAGATCGCCGGCGCGACGATCTCGTTCTTCGCGAGCGTGAGGCCGTTCGGCAATGTCCTCAGCGCGCCGACGGCGGAATTGTAGGCCGCCGCGTCCCTCGCGACGCCGGAGGTCGCGAGCGCGCCGTCGACGATGCTCGACGCGCCCTTGCTGAGCCAGGCGAGCGGCGCGAGCGCGGCGCCAGCCCAGTCCGCGAAGCCCGGCGCGGCGCCGCGGGCGTAGACCAGTTTGTCCTCGACCTTCGGCGCCACGGCCTTGGCGGCGGCGACGATTTTGGCGCGCGATTCGGGGTCGGGGACCGAGCCCGTGAGCACGATCGCGTCGCCGTCGCGCGCGGCGGAAAAGGCGAAGGGTTTCGCCTCGGCGGGAATGTCGACGCCGTTGGTCACCAGCCGCACGCCGTCGACGGCGTCGGCGACCGCGACGGCGCGATTCTGGTCCTCCGGCGAAAAAGCCATGCCGCGCAGCGTGACGTCGCGGCCGGCGACGGACACGGCGTTCCCGGCGAGGCCGACGGTCGCGACCGCGGTCGTGGCGCGCTCCGTCAGGTCTTCGCGGATTTCATGCGGTTTCAGGGCGATCGCGACGAGAAAAAGCAACAACAGCGGGATGAGACCCGGCAACCATCTGTGGGGACGACACATGCTGAAACCCGAAAAAGACGGCTGGAAGCCGCGTGAAAATATGTGCGACCGGAGCGAACGGCGCCCGCATTTTCACGCGGGCGCCGGCGTCCGGTCGACCGCGAGCATATCCGCGCGCCGGCGCTTGTCCATGCGCCAGGCCGCGATGCGCGAAGCGATTGTCATAGTGTCCCCGACGCGGCAGTTCGAGAGCCACGTCGGCTCTGAGCGCCAAGCCACAAATAACTGATGATCTCCAGATATCTATCTTCAATACAGGGCTGTCTGCCAGCTTTCTCGACCCGACCGAAATCACCCTCTTCCGGAGTGTTGAATTGTCGCGCCCAATTCATTTCAACGTCTCTGGACTCCAAGTCGTCCTGTGACTAGCCTGAAAGATCGTCGCGCCAACTGCCTCGCCCACTATATTGGTTTCGTCTGCGCAGGTGCGATCGAAATTGAGTCATGTATGTTCCGGCAGGGAATTGGGGCCAGATCAATTTGTTTGCATATTACGGATGCTTCGCGCGTGAGTTCCTTCGCCTGCAGTCTCGATGGCGGTTCCGGCCTGGAGCGATGGACGTCTCGCCACACTCGATAGCGATTGCGTATCGTCGGGCGGGATGTGCAAGCGGAACGGCGGGTCGCATCATAGTCTGAGCTTATTCGAGAGATCCCTTCCGACCCTCGATACGCTATGCGTTTCGGGCGTGGTTGCGGCAAATATTGTCGCGACTGCAACGCTTTGATGTGCCTAACTGCATTCAATGAGAAAAGAGTTCTTGCCGCGTGGTTTCTGGCGGGCGCCGAATGGCAGCCTGCGGGTCCTGATCCGGATCAAGGGATGGCCGACCGCGGTTCGCACCTTCAAGCTACTGGCCGATACGCCACAAGCGCGCCGTCTCCAGCGCGCCGAAGCAGAGCGCTGGGCCGCTGATACGCGTCGAAAGATGTATGCGGACCCAGGCTCCGCCGACTCCGAAACCGACATGACGCTCGGGCAGGCGCTGCGGCGCTATGCGCGCGAGGGTCTCTCCGCGCGCCCCGCAAATCGCCGAAAGGACGAGTTGCGTATCGAATGGTTGCTGCGCCATCCGATCGCCAAGAGAAAACTGACGTCGCTCTCCCTTCCCGACCTCGCCGCCTACCGGGATTTTCTGATCGATCGCGACTACGAGCGGCGCATCCGGCGCGCGGTCTCGGCCGCGGACAGGACGCCGCACGGGAACACGCGACGCGACCGACTGCGATCTCTACTGAAGTTGCGCGCCGCGGCGCGGGCTTGCGAGGAAGGCGCGCGCGCAAACCTGGTTCGGCGAATTCACGAAATTCAGGCGGCCGAGGGGATCGGCCCAACCGCAAGAACGACGATCTCCAATCAGGTGCAGTTGATCCGCAGAGCCATGAAATTCGCGGCGCAGACGACGCCGAACGTTCCAAACATCGCCGGGCTTTCCATGCCGCCCTCCTCGCCGGGACGGACGCGCCGGCCATCGGCCCGGGAACTCGCCGCCCTGGTGGCGGCCGGAAGCGCAGCGCACCCCTTGCTCCCCCTCGTGATCCGGTTCGCCGTGGCGACAGGCCTCAGGCGCGAGCGCATCCTCGAATTCCGCACGTCTTTCATTCGGGAATTGACGGCGGGCAAGAACGCCATCGTCTTTCCGCCTTCCGCCGGAAGGCGCAAGCGGACCGGCGTTGTTCCCGTGACATCCGATATCCGGGACATCATCACGGAAGGAGCGGCGCATTTGGGCGTCGACGCTTCGTTGCCGGCGCTGGCGCGAATGGACATCCGGATATTTCCGATCAACGGCAACATACTGGGGCACGCCTGGCGCCGGCTGCTCGCCAGCCTCGCCATCGAAGATCTCCGGTTCCACGATCTGCGCCACGAGGCGACGAGCCGCTTGTTCGAGAGCGGATTGAACGCGGCGGAGGTGATGAGCATCACCGGGCATTCGACCAGCGAGATGGTGGACCGCTATTCGCATTATTCGAGCGTGCTGGTGCTCGAAAAACTGGAACTCGCGCAGATCGCGCAACCGCTTCCCGGCGACGCGGAAAGCACGGAGCGTATCAATTTTACAGCGACGAAAAACGTGAATGTCGCGTCCCTGCTGGACGACATCGGCGCGCTGATGGAGCGGCTCGCGACGCTGCGCAGGCAGTTGTCGACATCCTGAAGACAATGAACCCCGGCGCTTTCGCGCCGGGGTCTGAAGCGCTTCGATCTCGGTTGAGATCAGAAGGCGCGGATCATGCGCAGACGGCCGCGGAACAGGTCCGACTGCGACTTGAAGGCCGGGAGGCCAACCGCAAGTAAAGTCGCGTCGTTCGCAAGACCAACCGGACGGCTGACAATGCCGTGCATCCAAGTAGCTTCCGCGCCGATTTCGAAACCGCGGATCGGGTTCCAAGCAAGGCCAGCCACAAGGTCAAGCTCCTTGTAGTTCGTCACGCCGGCCACGAAAGTACCAGCCGCACCAGCTGCGAAGGAACTCGCAATTGGATTGAGAGCGGCGTCGGAGTACTTGACCTGGTAGTAGGCGGCGCCCAACCACGACTTGACCGACGGGGTCCAGTAGTGGGTGAACGCGCCGACGATCGCCAAGCTTTTCGCCTTATCACAAGAGCCGGTGTAGGTGTACACGCAGTCGCCGTCGGTGACGCCTTCCTGCCAGCCGTTACCCGACGAGACGCGGGCGATGCCGACGCCGTAGTTGGTCGACGAGTAGACGCCGTTCACGAAGGCGAAGTTCGAGCCGTTGGTGTAGCCGACCGCGCCCTTGGCGTAGGTCGCCTGCAGCCACAGGTTGTCGCCGGGCGAGAGCATGTCGAGGTTGAACTTCACGCCACCCTGAACGGCGAAACCGAAGCTTTCCGTCTTGGTGAAGAGTGCGCCAGGCATGGCCCCGACCACAGCAGCGCTATAAAGGCCGACGCCGACGCGATGCAACGCACCAGAGATCTGGGCGGAACCCCACGGCTGATCGACACGCAGATTGGCGACGACGTCAGGCATACGCGTACCGAGGAACTGCACGACGTTCGGGGGCACAATGCTGCCAGCCACGCCGCCCGGGTTCACGACGGTCGGAATGGCGCCACGGCCGCGATGCGAGACTTCGTCTTCGATCGACAGGGTGGCCGAGAAGCCGCCGC